>JAHYJA010000153.1 GCA_019429325.1 Bacteroidales bacterium | reverse complement strand
CCGCTTCTCCATACATGGCATAATACTCTGTAAATCCTGCGTACCCGAACACAAAACAAACGATATACAGCAAACCCGCCAGTATATCTGTGAGTCTTATCTTTGACAGATTCATATCAGAAATTTTTGCTAAAAATGAATTGATTAAGTTAAGAAATATCTTCTTGAAGAAAAAAAGATTATTTCACATAATTTGAGTAAAAGTTACAGGTGCTGACTTAAATTCGCGGGTCTTTAATTAACTCATTAAATTTGCACGATGCAATCTGATTAAATTTTATAATTTTGTGCCGGCAAATATTTACCTGCCGGTCACTCTTTGAAGTGGAAAATCATCGCATTCTGAATCTAATGTTATACATCTGTTATTATGAAATTTTCCGGTTACAAACACACTCTTTTTATTTGTGCCCTTTTAGTTATGCCAATATTTTTCCTGACGTCATGTAACACAAAATCACTAAGGTTAAAGGACAACGCCGGAGAATTAGGAATTCTTGGATTTTATCTTGATATGGATTATACAAAAACTAAAACTGTAATGGATTCTTTGCTTGACATTGGTGAATTATATTATTTTACAACAACTGATATACTTGGAAATACACAAAATAGCTTATACTACAATTTTTCGGAAATAAGTCCCTCCCTTTGTACAAAAGTTAATCTAAGAGGAACATATATTGTTGATGAAAGGTTAACCAGTATACAGTTAACCCTGTGCAGCAGGTCAGATACAGGAGAAAAAAGGATTTCTTATTACTGCGACCTGAATGAAATTAAAAAACTATTTGAACTGTATACAGAAAAGTACGGAAAACCAGCAGTGCTTGGTCAGGGGGAAGAATATAACTGGCTGGCAAGAAGAATACCGGATGTCTATTCCCCCGGTCCAAAAGGGAGATGGGTAATGGACAGAATCTATTACTGGCAATTGGGAGACTATATAATATATTTTGATTTCGGATATCCCGAAAGTATAACCATCCCGGATGACCCTGAATTGCCTGTTTCGACAATCGCCCCAATAATTCTTTATGATTTTACGCCCGGCTATCTTGTAAAACTGCTTGACAAGGCAGGCAAAATGAAAGACGCAGACTTTAAATGAATAACAAAAGGCGCTTACTGCGCCTTTTGTGAACCTGGAGGGACTCGAACCCCCAACCTTCTGGTCCGTAGCCAGATGCTCTATCCATTAAGCTACAGGTCCGTTTTTCAGGACACAAATATAATGAATTTTTATTTTGTCTTAATTATTACCCGTGGCTCAATAAAGTTTGGAGTGTGAAGTGCCTAAAGTGCCTAAAGTGCCTAAAGTGCCTGAAGTGCCTAAAGTTGCCGGAGCCAGTATATTTAACTTTAGGCACTCCGAACTTTAGGCACTCCAAATTATTTAACATTATGCCATATCTCTTAATTTTTCCGGTACTGCAATAATTTGACAAATCATATCGTTGATAATCAGAAGTAAAGATTACCAAAATATGAAACGAGCTCTTAAATCATCCCTGATCGCATTATTAGGCATAATTATCCTGTTTTTTGCTTTGCTTATTACCTTCCCTCTTTTCTTCAAAGACAAGATCAGAGCTAAAGTGGAACAGGTTATAAATGAGTCGGTTAATGCCAGAGTAAGCTTTGGTGACTATCGTCTCGGGTTCTTCAGGAACTTCCCGAACCTCTCCTTTTCGCTGGATAACCTTACCATTGCCGGCATAGATAAATTTGAGAACGACACACTCGCTTCCGTGAGGTCAATCAATCTCGTCTTTGACCTCTCGAGCCTCTTCAGCAAAACAGGTTACGAGATTAAATCAATCATTGTGAAGGAGGCTGTTGTAAAGACTCTGGTACTGGCTGACGGATCTGCCAACTGGGATATTGTGAAGGAAAGCGACGAAGCAGAAGAGGTGGAGGATACCGGTTCCGACATGAAAATCCAGCTCCGGAAAATATCACTCCTTAACAGCTCAGGTTCCTATATTGATCTTGAAAGTTCAATTGAGGCATATCTCGATAGACTCACCGGCACCATTTCCGGGGATATGACCCTGAGTGAAACGGACCTCAGGATTTCGCTTTCATCTGAAGAGTTTACTTTCATTATGGACGGAGTTAAATACCTTAATAATGCAGTGGCTGATACAGAAATGGATCTCCTTGCTGATCTCGATAAGTACAAATTCACTTTCAGAGAAAATTATCTTTCCATTAATGACTTCATTGTCAATTTCACAGGCTGGGTCTCAATGCCCGAAGATGATATCGAGACTGACCTGCTCTTCAGCTCGGAACAGACATCATTCAAAACACTTCTTTCGCTGGTTCCTGCGATCTATATGACCGACTTCAGGGATCTCAGAGCCTCCGGGGAATTCAGTTTCTCAGGTTCTGCAAAAGGGATCTACAGCGATGCAGACTCAACAATGCCTGATATCGCGCTCGATCTGAAGGTCAGAAACGGTACGATTGATTATCCTTCACTCCCCGAGAAGATCACCAACATCAATATTATTTCCACCCTGTTTTCCGACGGGACCGACGCAGACAGGACAACCATCGACATTGACGCTTTCCATATGGAGCTGGCCGGGAATCCTTTCGATATGACATTTTCCCTCAGGACTCCGGTAAGCGACCCTGATTTCAAAGGCTCGTTAAAGGGGAAACTCGATCTCACCGCTCTCTCTCAGGCATTGCCGATTGATTCCATCAGCTTATCGGGACTGATTGATCTCTCGGTCGAAATGGCCGGCCGTCTTTCGGCTCTGGAGAAGGAGCAATACGATCTCTTCAGGGCCTCAGGCCGCTTGGATATCGCGAACATGAAAATAGGAATGAGCGGATACCCTGAAATAAAAATTAATGAGGCAGGGTTTGAATTCACACCCGCCTTTGCATCGATGAAAAGTGCCGGCCTTTACATTGGAGAAAGAAGCGATTTCGCATTGATCGGACGCATCGAAAATTACATCCCCTGGTTCCTGAAAAATGAAGTCATCAGGGGCAATCTTTCAATGCACTCAAAACTTGTTGATATGACTGAAATAATGTCGTATCTGACTGATACCACAACTGTAGCGGATACTACTGCACTGGCGCTGATAAAGGTGCCGGATAATATTAATTTTGACTTCAATGCACAGATCGATCAGTTCGAGTATGATAAGATCAAGGCACAGAATGTCAGGGGCCACATTCTTGTCAAAGATGGAATTTTAAGCATTCGCGAAACAGGTCTTAATATTCTGGGAGGCAGTATCACAATGAATGCTGACTATGATACACGCGATACTCTTAAGCCCGTTATGAAGGCAGATTTCAGCATGGAGAGCCTGGCCGTAAGGGATGCATTCAATACTTTTAACACAGTTCAGAAACTTGCTCCTGCAGCAAAGGGTGTCGATGGAAGATTCAACCTGAGAATGACTTACAACAGCCTGCTGGGAGCAGACATGATGCCTCTGATACACACCATAAGCGGTGGCGGAAGACTCCGGTCAAACGAGGTAACTCTTGTCGAATCCGCTTCATACGATAAAATGAAGGAACTCCTTAACCTCGGGGAAAAGTATAACAATACCTTCAGGGACCTTAATGTAAGTTTTAAGGTCAGCGATGGAAGAATATATGTCAGTCCGTTCGATACAAGAGTCGGCAACATGAAAATGAATATCTCCGGGGACCAGGGGATCGATCAGACACTCAATTATGTTATCAGGACAGAGATCCCCAGATCTGAACTGGGAGGTTCGGTTAATTCTGTGATCGATAACCTTTCTGCTCAGGCAGCGATGTTCGGTATTGCATATAAGCCAGCCGAGATCCTGAGGGTAAACGTAAAAGTTACAGGCACCTTCAGCAAGCCGGTTATTACCCCATTCTTCGGAAGTTCACCCGGCGATGAGCCTGTAAAGGTGAAAGAAGAGATAAAGAGCGCTGTAAAGCAGGCAGTGGACGAAAAAGCCGGCCAGGCCATGGAGAAGGTCAGGAGTGAGGCTGAGATCCAGGGCGAAAGAATTGTCAGGGAGGCAGAGGAAAGAGCTCAGCAGCTTAGGGACGAGGCTGTAAAAGCAGCTGAAAAGATACGGCTCGAAGCTGATGCTCAGGCCCAGAGATTAATCAGAGAAGCCGAGCCCAAAGGAGTGGTAGCAAGAGCTGCTGCTCAGAAAGCAGGCGATTCTCTTAAGAGAGAAGCTGAAAAACGTGCGGAACAGGTTATCAGAGAGGCTGATCAGAAGGCTGAGGCTCTTGTCGGTGAAGCGAAAACCAGGAGAGATGAAATGCTTAAAGCGATAAACTAAAATTTCCTTTCGCGGATGCGGGCTTTTTTGCCGGTAAGCTTGCGAAGGTAAAATATCCTTGCCCTCCTTACCTTGCCATATTTGTTGATCTCAATCTTATCGATGAATGGGGAAGCGGTTGGGAATATCCTTTCGACTCCGATATTGCCTGACATTTTTCTTACTGTAAACGTTTCCGTATGCTTACTGCCCCTTCTCTGCAATACAACACCCCGGAACTGCTGTATCCTCTCCTTGTTGCCTTCAACAATCTTGTAATGAACCGTAATGGTATCTCCCGTCTTAAAATTCGGATACTCCTTCTTAATTTCAAGTTCCTTCTCGACAATATTCATTAAATTCATCTCGGGTGCTATTAATATTACTTATATCGGCTTTAAAAATCCGGTCGCAAATGTAAAAATAAAATTTCGATTATCCGAGTGTGCCACTTAAAAGTTTTACCAGCCAGTTACTGCTATTGGTAGTTTTGAGGTTTTATTTATGCTGGTAATCAGTAATCGGTGATCAGTAATCGGTAATCGGTGTTTTTAGAGCCACTTCTAACCAGCAACCAGCAACCAATAACCTACTTCGCCTTCAGCCTGTAGCCTGCATCCTCCGAAATGCGCCTCAGCCATTCCTCTCCGTATCCCGGCTGGGAGACTTTCGGGGTAACATATTTATAGCCCGGTGGTACCGGCTGCTTCTCCTTGATGTTGCCATCCACATATTTGGTGAAGAGAAACCTGTAGAACTCCTGCCATTCCCTTACGGTATTATTCCCGGCATTCACAGAGTACTCAGTTAAATATTTTATCGCCCTGGCCGGTTTCTTTTTGTAAAGTTCAGCAGCTGTCCTGTCAATTTCGTGGATTTCATTGATGTAGCCGTCCTCAAGCTCATTCTGTTTATTATGAAAATCTTCAATCATAAGGCGTGTGCGCGTGTACATAAAATTGGTCACCTGATTAAAGACCCAGAATGCCGCATTATCGCTGAATGTCATGATATCTCCATTGCCGGTCTCAAATGTTTCCGGTACCCGGGTGATCCCGCAATATATGGGTGAATAAACGGTATAGTAGGTGTCATCAACGCCGAACCATATTATCCCTCCAACAGGATCGGGCAACCATGACCGGCTTTGAGTGACAAAGGAGAATCCGCATTGCTGGGTTGAAATCGCCCTTTCGTGTATGTAATCCACCCCGTCGACGCTCCACGTCATGGGCCTCCATCTTACTGTGCTTCCAAAGGGACCTGCTCCCACATCATTGGTCATGTCCATTGGGGTATTCTGATAATAGTCCCTCATCATCCCCATGACATCTTTAACACTCAATTTGTTGTCGGGTCTGATCCAGAGCGGCATCCTGTTGGCAAGATTTTCTCCCATCGCATAATCAAGGTATTGGCCCATCTGGCTGTTTACCTTGTTGAAGCCGGCCCAGACCCTGGCTTCGCAGAACCTCGCACCTCCAAAATCGAGAGGAGCGTATGCATCGCTGAAGCTGAAATCCCTGTCAGCTCCCTTGAACCAGCCGTATTCGCGGGCAACTTCAATTACGTCATAAGCATAAACAGTCTCAATTTCCGGATTGAAGATCTTGTCAATATCTTGCGATGTTATCGACCTTACACCGTCGGCAAGTGGAAAGGTTGTTATCCTCGGGTGATTGGCATGTCCCGAGATATAGCCATCAGGAATTCTCCTGGCGACCCACACCGCACCCTTTTTACCGTTACCTTTCCCTATGAGCTCTACTATCCAGGCTTCATCCTTGTCGGCAATCGAGAACGATTCTCCGGAGCTGGCATAACCCCATTCAGTCAGTAACGATGAGAATGTATGGATAGCTTCCCTGGCATTTTTTGCCCGCTGAAGGGTCAGATAGATCAGCGAACCATAGTCAATCATGCCTCCAGGCTCAGACAGCTCTGACCGGCCACCGAATGTCGTTTCCCCAATAGCAAGCTGATGCTGGTTAATATTGCCGACAACCGAATAGGTCTCAGCAAGCTGAGGTATCCTGCCCATAAACTTTCCCGTATCCCACTCATATACATCAACCATCGACCCGGCCGGCCATTTTTTAGCGGGCCAGAAATAAAGTTCGCCGTAAAGAACATGCGAATCAGCTGAATAGGTGATCATTACCGAACCATCCCTGGAGGCGCCCTTCGTAATAAGAAAATTTGTACACGCCTTTGCTCCCTGTTCAGCCATGATGGCTGATACCGACAAAGCCAGAATTATTAGAAATAATCTCTTCATATCGTAATTTTATTGTTAGTTGCTTTTATATATATCTTTTGCCCTGAAATTCTGCCCCTTACTGCCTCTGCCCTTACGCCTTTACGCCGTAACGCCCCTGCGCCTCTACATCCATACGCCGTAACGCCCCTGCGCCTTTACGCCCCTACGCCCCTACGCCCATCTGCAAAGTTAAAAACCCGTTTGTAATTTCAAAGGGTATTAAATCATATCGAGGATTTTTATGATGCTTTTAATCCTTTCCGTATCCGCAATTTTCCTTCTGAATTCAGGCATGGAGGGAATGCCTCCCATTGATATGTCGTTTCTTCGGTAGATCATTTCGCTTTCAATCTCCTTCCTCCCTGTGAGGTGGATCTCTCTGACACTGCTTTCCCTTACCAGACTTGCAGCATTTGTTTCATCTATCCCTCCTCCGGCCATGATGATAATCCTTTCTCCTCCCTGTATAACAAGCTGCCGTATCAGGGTTGCTCCATCCGGAGCCCTGTTTTTCTGTCCCGATGTAAGCAGCCGCACTACCCCGGTGTCTATCACATCTTCGAGTCCCTGAACGGGATCGCAGCACATATCGAAGGCCCTGTGGAAGGTAACCTGCATGGGATATGCATACCCAACCAGCATCGATGTCCTCTCAATATCAATATTTCCGTCAGCTTTCAGTAAGCCAAACACCACGGAATCGACACCATGCTCCCCACAAATCTCGATGTCCCTCCGCATGATATCAATTTCGGTATCTGAATAAAGAAAATCGCCTCCCCTCGGCCGTATTATCACGTGGAGGCCGATATCCAGGTTGTGCCGCGCCGAAAGGATCGTACCATACGAGGGGGTGGTACCCCCCTCGGGAAGGCCGGC
>JAHYJA010000152.1 GCA_019429325.1 Bacteroidales bacterium | reverse complement strand
GCCACCTTCGCCCTCCGAAGCTATAGCGAAGGAGGGTCACCCATCTCTCCAATACTGTCTTTGCCACCTTCGCCCTCCGTAGCTATAGCGAAGGAGGGTCACCCATCTCTCCTGGAATCTGCTCCTTATTTTACTCAGTGCGCCAAAAATAGCTAATAGGTCCGTAAGTGCAAAATTATTGATGCTAATTTATTTCAGCCCCCTGAACAGGTCAGTTATGAGCTTGAAATTCTCCTGGCTCTCCTCATCGAAATCTGACAGCCTGATCATTCCTTCCTGTACGTTGCTGAGAAACCTGCTGAGGACAAAATTCCTCGGGATCTCCTTGTCCTTTACATAAAGGGAATTGGGGATCGTTATGCCTTCCCTGCTGTTCAGTATATGGTTCTTGAAATCAAGAGTCGACAACAGGTCCTCCGCGTTCAGGAACCTCTCAGGCATTTTGATTATAAGTTCATTACCGCTGCTTTCCTTCTTGAAAACACTCTTCCTGAGCGTCTCACCTATCTGGTTCTCAACCTCATTGTCAAAAAGGAGCACCCCGAACTGCATCCCCCACCCCATCAGGATGTTGCACAGCAAGGGGATCGAGGACACATTGGTTGACGGGATCAGGCTTAACTGACCCTTGAATCCCGTTAGAGTAATTATAGCATTAAGCAGGTAAAACGATCCGATATCATTGACTATCAGGTTGAACTTCTGTGATGCATATCCCTCCGTGGTAATCGGATGCCCCAGGATGCTCTGCAGGGGAGTAAGGGTATCCGGGGTAGCTGTGGACAGGCGCAAGGGATCGATAAGCCTCGTTGAACTCCTGTAATTATCGATATCGTCGCGCTGAACAGCCAGGACCCTGTGAAGCTTGTTGATCTCCACCAGATGAGGTGAATGGGTGGTATATATTATTTGTATTCTGCTGCTGATATCCTCAAAAACCTTCAGCACATCTTCCTGGGCCCTGGCATGAAGGCTTACACCGGGTTCGTCGACCAGCATCACAATTGGTGTGTCGGCATTTCTTGCCGAAGCTTTCAGTTCGAGATAGAAGGATAAAAACCACCTGACACCCCTGCTTCTCTGCTTGGGATAGAGCCTCTCTCCCTCATCCTTGATCCAGAATTCGAGATAGGGCTTTCCTGCCTTTCCGTCAAAATCGGAGCTGTAATGGTCGAGCTCGAACAATATGTTTATCTTATTGTTACGGCCTATAGACTGTTGCCAGAACTCCTGGAAGTTACGTGTCAGGGACAGGTTGAGATTCTCGATCTTCTGCTTGAGTATCCTGCTTGACGGTTGTTCAAAGAATGAATAATCAACCTGTGCAAGCGAAAGAAAATTACGGGCGGCCTTATACCCTTCAACCCTTGTATTTCCGGAAATTATGTCGTCCATATCAATCCGGTTGGGCAGAAGGCTCCCGAAATCTTCAAACAGCTCGATAACAGGACAGTGTTCAAAATATTTCCTGCCCAGGACCTCGCTGTTAAAGTGCGATTTATATGATCTTACCGTTTCATTCACTTTATTCTGTGCCATCTCCTCGGTAAATCCTTCCATAATATATCCGGAAAAAGCAATATGCCTGTTAAGTTCCTCCTGCCTGGTCTCCCTCTCAACCCTGGCTTTCTGATAATCATTCACCAGCTTATTCCAGTCGAGGTCATCATCCCCCCCGACGGGTCTCATAAGAAGAGTCATCTTGTGGTGTCGCTCTTCCAGCCGGTCCGACAGATCCGACAGCTGCCTGTCGAGTCCGGCACATTGTTCCTTTAGTTTCAACCATTTTGTTCCGGCTTTGGCCACCGGCTGACTCTTTGCCAGTTCATCCCTGAGGCCGTCCTGTCTCGACCTTATATCATTCAGCCGTTGTTTAAGCTCAAAGTATTTATCTCCGGGCGCGGAGCTCAGATCGACTGCCCTTCGTCCGAAGAGCATGAATCCTCTCCTGTTGCCCTTTGCAATAATCATTTTCGTTTTCAGCTCCGCCTCTTCTTCAGTCAGGTTTTTCAGCTCATCTGCCATTATATTTATCTGGTCGATCTCACTCTGAAGCTTAACAGTTACATCGTCGAGGTAGAGCCTCCAGGCATCTTCGAGTGAGTCGAGATACTGACTTATCTTACCGCTGGCGTAGACCACCGAGGAGAGGTCTGCGATCCATTTCCTTGTAAGTTCCAGATGACTCAGTCCTGAAAGGAGCTCCTTTAGTTCGGTCCCGGGATTGTCTGTTATGCTTACAAGCCAACCCTCGGGAATTGTGAAACGGCAGCTTACTTCCGGGAGTGATAGATCGCTGCGAAGGATATCTTCCGTTATCACACCAGTATAAAAAACCCTTAGTGCCTCGAGGATCGAGGTCTTTCCCGATTCGTTCTGTCCGATAAGGCAGGTGATATTATCAGGCGACAGGCCTTGCCATTCGGTATCGATGATCGATCTGAAGTTCTTGATCCTGAAAGCAACCAGCTTCATCATCTGCGGTAATATTAAAACTGAAATCCGAAAACCAGCACATCATCAACCTGCGGGGCTTTACCTTTCCACTCCGTAAACGAGTATTCCAGACACTCCTTCTGGCTGGTCATTGACAAACCTGTTACAGATTGTATTATGTGCCTGAACTGTTTGTATTTGAATTTCTTATCGCTGATCTCCCCAAACTGGTCATAGAACCCGTCAGAAAACATGTAGAAAGTATCTCCCGGCAAAACATCAATTGAAACCTGAGTGAATGGTTGTTCAGTAAACGCGGCAACGCCGATTGTCATTTTGTTGGGCTTGTATTCGGTCATCTCCCCATCCCTCATCATTATCAACGGCCTGTTAGCACCGGAAAACTGCAGGATACCGGTCTCACGCTCAAGTATGCAAAGACCTATGTCGATGCTGTCTTTCGTCTCTTCCTGGTCACCTGTCTGATGGAGGGCCTTCATCACTTTTTCCCTCATGAGGTTCAGCACCCTGTTAGCTTTCAGTTCAGCTTTCGTCTGAAAGATCTCGTTAAGGAAATTTATCCCCATTATGCTCATCAGTGCACCGGGGACTCCATGTCCGGTACAGTCTCCGGCTGCAATGCAAACATACCTGCGGTTGTGAAATGCATAATAAAAATCCCCGCTTACAATATCGCGCGGCAGGAACATTATGAAATAATCCCTCACGACATCCCTAAGCAGCTCATCGTCCGGCAATAAGGCATTCTGTATCATACCGGCATATCTGAGACTGGCAAAGTGATCATTCATCCACTGATCTTCAATCAGGGCAAGGGTCTCATTATTGGCAGAATTGACTGATTCCATATCCGGTTTTTGGTCAAACAGATGCTAAATATACATTAAATTTGAATTGCCAGTATCAAATGTCATTTCTTTACAAATTTATTTTTTCCATAAGTACAACATTCTCAATATGATGAGTATGCGGGAACATATCCACAGGCTGTATCCTCCTGATTGTGTACCTGTCAGTCATCAGAGAGATATCTCTCGCCTGGGTTGCCGGGTTGCAGCTAATGTAGACTATTCTTTCAGGTGATGCATCCATTACAGCCCTTACAACATCTTCATGCATTCCGGCCCTGGGAGGATCAGTGATGACAACGTCGGGGCTGCCATGGAGTGAAAAGAACTGTCCGCCAAGGATTTTTCTCATGTCTCCCGTGAAAAATTGCACATTCTTAATACCATTCATTTCCGCGTTCACCAGGGCATCTCCCACGGCCTCTTCAAGATATTCAATACCAATTACTTTGCCTGCAGATCCTGCTATAAAACAGGCTATCGTGCCGGTACCTGTATAAAGATCGTAAACAGTCTCGCTGCCGGTAAGGCCGGCAAACTCTTTTGCAATATTATACAGGACAAGTGCCTGTTTCGTGTTGGTCTGGCAAAAAGATTTGGGACCGATACGGAACCTCAGCCCTTCCATCACTTCAGTCAGGTGATCATCACCTCTGTAAAGGATAACCTCCTGATCACCAAGAGAGTCATTCCTTTTGGAATTGACAGCATACATCAGCGAAGTGATTGCCGGAAAGGCCTCCGCCAGGTGAGCGAGCAGGCCGGATCTTCGTTTTTCATCATCATAAAAGAACACCACAATTACCATCACTTTTCCGTCAAGTGAATTACGGACAATAAGGTTACGCAGGAACCCGGTCTGGTTCTTCGCGTTGAAAAAGGTAAGCCTGTTCTTATGAGAATAGTTCCTTACAAAGTTCCGTATTGCGTTGGATGGTTCAGGCTGAAGATTACACTCCCTGATATCCAGCACTTTGTCAAACATGCCCGGTATATGGAACCCGATTGCATCCTCCTTCGAAAAATCCTTATCAGACTGCATTTCTTCCTGAGTGAGCCAGCGCCTGTCGGAAAATGTAAATTCCAGCTTGTTCCGGTAGAGGAACTGATCTGCCGATCCTATAACAGGTTCAGCACTGTCAATACTTACCCTTCCTATTCTTGCAAGGGTATCTCTTACCTGTTTCTCCTTATGGTATAGCTGAAGGCCGTAAGGCAGATGCTGCCATTTGCATCCCCCGCAGATCCCGAAATGAGAACAGACCGGTTTGATCCTGTCGGGTGAATATGAATGGAATCTGACCGCCCTTCCCTCCAGATATTTCTTTCTCTTCCGCACAACGCGGATATCGGCAACATCTCCCGGTATCAGCATGGGGACAAAGACAACGAGATCATCCACTCTTGCCAGGGCATTTCCTTCAGCGCCTATATCGGTTATGACAACCTTTTCGAGGAGGGGCAGTTCTTTCTTAAGCATTCAGTTTCTCAGACTAAGAATGAAAAACAGGCCCTTCAGCATGCAGGGCACGATACCGTCGCCGTGATCTGCACCCGGAACTGTCTCTTTTATGCATAACGCGGGGGAAGTGCCTGCCTGTATCATTGCCGCATGCATGCTTTCCGTCGTTATCGGGTCAACCTGCGTGTCGGCCTCCCCGTGCACCAGGAGCAGGGGCACTTTGCTGTTCCATGCAGAAATACTGTTTGCAAGAAGAGCCTCCCTGACTGATGAATATTCCGGAGCCGAATTGTATCCTGAAAGAAAATCCGGATCGACCAGGTCAGGTATTGAAGTGGTAAGCTGGCTGTTGATCTGTTCCGACGTCAGCAAACCATTAAACAGAGAGCTCAGTCCCGACGCAAAAGGTTCCTGCAGGATTTCCTCCACAGGATTGGTGAACTGGTTATATGATGAATAAGCGTGCACCATGTAAGCAATGTAAACAGGCATGTGATAAGTCGTGTTCTGCACCAGTGTCTGAAAGAGAAGGCTCAGATCATAGGGTCCGGCCCCGCACGCGCTTCCTCTAAGGTTAAAGTCGTCGGCATAATCGAGCTCGAGAGCCTTGTGGAGGCAGAGCGTTGCCCATCCTCCCTGGGAATATCCCAGCATATAATACTCATTTAGCAGCCCGATCCCCGGCAATTCTTCCCCTGCAATTTCTTTGACAGCATACAGCATATCCACGATTGACCGGACTGTTGGCTCCTTAATGAGATACGGGTGGACGAGCCCGGCCGACTCACCGAAACCCGGGTAGTCAGGTATTACGACCACAAAGCCCATCGAAGCAACAAACTCGATCATCTGATAAAGCGGGTTTATTGCAAAATTTGACGGGGCATAGGCGTCAACGGTGTTGGTCCCGTTCTGAAAACAGAGAACCGGATAATCTCCCGTCTCTACCGGTACGCAGACAAGCCCTGAAACCTTCACCTTCTCACCATTGATTACCGTTTTATAAACCATTCTGTAAACGTTCACATCGGATGCGATGAGGGGTTTCAGATCAGCAATTCCGGGGTATTCGGCGGATGCAACGGTAAGCAGGCTTGTTATATATGATGTATTCCATGTTGCCAGCAGATCCTTTGAGACAAAGTAATCATAATGCGCTGAGGGATCTTTTCTGCAGGAGTTTAAGGAGATAAGAAGCACTACCGGCAGGATGGCAATTCTGATTATTGATCCGCGAATCTTCATAATGATGACAGGTTTTTTGATAAAACGGCATGTTCCCGGCCGCATCGTGCAAAGATAACTCTTTCAGTCCAACCATTCCCTTCCGGCCATGATATACTTTTTTTATCTTTGTGCCCTATTTATTCCACTTATGGTATCGGTCCGCAATGTTTCCGTTTCGTTCGGCAGTTTTGATCTGCTTACAGACGTCTCGTTCCTCATCAACGAACAGGACCGGATCGCTCTGGCCGGAAGGAACGGAGCAGGTAAATCGACTCTGCTGAAAGTTATCAAAGGCATTCAGACCCCTACCTCCGGAGGGGTCGATATGTCAAAAGAGGTTAGCATCGGCTATCTGCCCCAGCAGATGAAGGTGAGCGACAGCACCTCAATCTGGGAAGAGACGATCACAGCCTTTTCGGAGCTCACAGATCTTTCCGAAGAGATTGAGAGGTGCAGCAGGGAGATCTCCCTGAGGAATGATTACGAATCGCCTGAATATCTGAATCTCTGTGATCATTTAACATTTGCCGAGGAGCGTTTCCGGATTCTCGGGGGAACAGGTTATGAGGCAGAGGCCGAGCAGGCGCTTCAGGGCCTGGGCTTTGAAAGAGAAGACTTCAGCAGGCCGACCAGGGAGCTGAGCGGCGGCTGGAGAATGCGTATCGAGCTGGCTAAACTGCTTCTCAGAAAACCCTCCCTGCTCCTGCTCGACGAGCCGATAAATCACCTCGACATCGAATCGATACAGTGGCTCGAGGATTTCCTTTCCGCTTACCCCGGAGCTGTCGTCCTCGTCTCCCACGACCGTGCCTTTCTGGATAACGTTACCAGGAGGACCATAGAGATCTCACTTGGCAGAATCTATGATTACAAGGCTTCCTGGTCGGAATATGTCGTTCTGAGGAAGGAGCGCAGGGAACAACAGATCGCCACATTCAGGAACCAGCAGAAGATGATAAGTGACACCGAGAAGTTCATTGAGCGGTTCAGGTACAAGGCTACCAAAGCTGTTCAGGTACAGTCGAAGATTAAACAGCTGGCGAAGGTCGATCGCATCGAGGTTGACGAGGAGGATACAAGCACACTGCATCTTCGTTTTCCTCCGGCACCACGGTCAGGCACTACTGTTGTCAGAGCTGAAAACCTCTCCAAAAATTATGGCTCCCATCAGGTCCTCAATAAGATAGCGATCACTATCACCAGGGGAGAGAAGGTTGCGTTCGTGGGACGCAACGGTGAGGGCAAGACAACTTTTTCGAGAATAATCACCGGTGAGCTCGATCACGAGGGAATGATCAGGACCGGGCACAATGTAAAGACAGGTTACTATGCCCAGAACCAGGATGAGCTGCTTGACGGGAACAAGACTGTCCTTGAAACCATCGACGAAGTGGCTAAGGGAGATATAAGGCCAAAGATCCGGAACCTGCTCGGTGCCTTCCTTTTC
>JAHYJA010000151.1 GCA_019429325.1 Bacteroidales bacterium | reverse complement strand
AACTTTTGTTTTCAAAGGAGAAATCGAAATATGATATAAGACAAAGAAAAAGGTGGGCAGGGAGAAGCTTTTCGGAATGACGCTGAATGAACTGGTGGCCGTTGCCAGGAGATCCGGCCTTCCGGGTTATTCTGCAAAACAGATCGCTGACTGGCTCTACAGGAAAGAGATAAGGTCAATCAGCGAAATGAGCAATCTGTCCGTAAAAGCCAGGGAGCTTCTTTCAGAACACTATGAGTTCGGATTGGCCGAACCTGCCGGATCATCTGTCAGCTCAGACGGAACGAAGAAATACCTTTACAGGGTTCTTGAAAGCAAATTCATTGAAACGGCCTACATTCCCGAAGATCATCGTGCAACAGTCTGTCTGTCATCACAATGCGGATGCAAAATGGGATGTATCTTCTGCATGACTGGCAAACAGGGATTCCAGGGCAACCTGTCATCCAACGAGATACTGAACCAGTTCAGAAGCCTGCCGGAATTCAGGAATCTGACCAACATTGTATATATGGGCATGGGAGAACCTCTGGATAATCTGTCAGAGGTATTAAAAAGCCTTGAGATACTGACAAGTGACTGGGGTTATGGATGGAGTCCTTCAAGGATAACGGTCAGCACGATCGGTCTTAAAGAAGGAATAAAAGAGTTTCTGGAAAAAAGCCGCTGCCACCTGGCTGTCAGCCTCCACTCTCCCTTTGACGAGGAAAGAAAGAAGCTTATCCCCGTGCAGAAAACAAATGAACTCAGTGAGGTGCTCGGGATAATCAGGGCCTTCGATCTGAACAGACAGCGGCGTATCTCCTTCGAGTACATACTTTTCAAAGGTATGAACGATACTCCGCGGCACATAAAGGAAATGGCAGGAATTCTCAACGGAATTAGATGCCGGGTAAATCTGATACGCTATCATAACATCCCCGGATCACCGCTTGAGAGCCCGGATATGAGTTCCATTGTACATTTCAGGGACAGCCTGAACGCGAAAGGCATTACGGCCACCATCAGGACCAGCAGAGGAGAAGATATACAAGCGGCATGCGGACTTTTATCGACTCTGGAACAAAACAGGATGATATGAAAAAAGTGAGATTACTGGTTTTCCTCTTCGCCACTGCAGTATGGCCCCGGGGTTGGTCACAGGATGAGGCCCTTGAGGTATTTCTTTCCGACCCTGCCCTGGTTCAGGCATCCGTATCTATATGCATTAAGGATGCAGTCAGCGGGATGAGGGTTCTGGATTACGGCTCCCGGAAAAGCATGAACCCGGCTTCGGTCCTGAAGCTTTTTACATCAGCCGCGGCACTGGAGCTTCTGGGACCTGACCATACCTTCACCACCGGCCTTGGCTATTCCGGGAAGTTTAACAGAAATTCAGGAACACTCAAAGGTAATATCGTGATCAGAGGAGGGGGAGATCCTGCGCTCGGGTCCGGCCGTTTCGCGGATCATTACGGTGATTTCATGAGCAGATGGGCGGATGCCCTGTCGGATATTGGTATAAAACAAATTAAAGGCAGGGTAATAACTGATGATACCTACTTTGACTACCTGCCGGTTCCTGCCAAATGGTTGTGGGAAGATATCGGAAATTATTACGGGGCAGGAGCCTTCGGATTATCTGTCTTTGAGAATACATATGAGATCCGCTTAAGAACAAGCTCAGGCTCTGCTACACCCCTTATAACGGGTATTTTTCCGGAGGAATGCCGGCACTTGTCGGATAACCGGCTGGTCGCAGAGGGGAACACTGATAAGGGCTATGTTTTCGCTGCACCTTACAGTGTGAATGGCTGGATGGCGGGGCGAGTGCCGGAGAACAGGGATGATTTTGTGCTGAAAGCATCAATTCCGGATCCTCCCCGGCTGGTAGCTGAAATAACCGACAAAAAACTAAGGGAAAAGGGGATAAGGATCGAAGGCACCCCGATAAGCACCAGGCAGATGGTTGTTTTTAATGAAAGAGAAATTACTCCTGTGGACTCTGTCGTCTCGCCGGCTCTGAGTGAGATTGCCAGATTTCTTAATCACGAGAGTATAAACATGTACGCCGAGCATCTTCTTAAAGAGCTGGGGAAAGTATTCCTGGACACCGGAACAACGACTGCCGGTATTGAAGTTGTTATGCAATTCCTGAGCGCTTCCGGTGTAAATACCGATGGCATGTTCATAGAGGACGGAAGCGGGCTCTCCCCGCTCAACGCCATCAGGTGTGAAGAAATGGTTAACCTGCTGATCCATATGAGGACAGAAGGCAAATACTTCAGCGAGTTTTACTCTTCATTGCCTGTAGCCGGTCAGGAAGGAACAGTTGCGAAGTACTTCCGGGATCCGGTTTTTGACTCAAACCTCAGGGCAAAGAGCGGTTCGATGACGAGAGTAAGAAGTTACGCGGGATATTTTACCGCTCTTTCAGGAAAAGAGATGACTTTTTGTATTATGGTAAACAATTTCACAGGTTCGTCCCAGAGGGTTGTCACCTTAATCGAAGCACTCCTGAAACAGATAATTCTGAACAATTAACAAACTCAAAACCGGGTAATCCGGATATTTGTATGAATAAGAAGGTAGTAGCAAGAAAATGTCCGGAGTACGACCCGGATATTCTATTTAACCTCATTTCGGATATTTACAGAGCTTGTGAGGCTCCTCCGGTTGCGGGCAAAAAGGTTTTGCTGAAACCAAACCTGCTATCGGATAACGATCCGGAAAAATGCATAACCACTCACCCCGCCGTTGTTGAAGCCATGATCAGGTTCCTTCAGGCAGAAGGAGCCATCGTTTTTGTCGGAGATTCGCCTGCTGTACATATAAGAAGTTTCAAACCTTTAAAGTCGGGCATTTATGATGTTTGTGAAAGAACAGGCGCTATATGGAACGATTTTTTAAAGAGTCCTTTCCAGACAAGGTTAAGGAAAGGCACAATAAAGACCGCATCCATTGTGAAGGAGGTCGATCTTATCATCTCCATCCCCAAACTGAAGAATCACGAACTGGTGTATTTTACCGGTGCCATCAAGAATACTCTCGGCCTCGTTCCCGGGTTCTCCAAAGCGAAACAGCATGCCCTTTACCAGGACCGGAACAGGTTCAGTGAGTTTCTTGTTGACCTCAACGAAGCCATACCGCAACATTTTTTCCTCATTGATGGTATTATGGGAATGGAAGGGAGAGGTCCTGCGCAGGGCACTCCGGCAAGGACAGGTGTGTTAATCGGGTCTGTCAATCCACTTGCGCTCGACATAATTACATGTTCCATAATAGGTTATGATCCACTGGCTATCCCGACAAACCTGATCGCCTTAACAAGAGGGAAATGGCTCAGGTCTCCGGATGAGATAATATATGAGGGTCCCGGCCTTGAAACAATTGCCAGGGAGGACTTCAGGCGGATACCAATATCCCCTTTCAGGAACATTGCGTTAAAGTTTCTCAGGAGCAGGCTGTTTACTATAAGAAAGCTTCAGAGAAGGCCTGTTTTTCTTCACGAAAAGTGTATCGGGTGTCTCGATTGCATTAAGATCTGTCCGACAAACGCCATAGCAATGCATCCGGCAATAAAGAATCATGTCGTATTAACCGACAGGAAGTGCATCAGGTGTTTCTGCTGCAGTGAAGTGTGCCAGAGCAATGCCGTGGAAGTAAGAAGAAAGCTGTTTGGCGATTAATCCCGGATCCATCCGGAAAGGGGATTCTCACACATCAATCCTTGCATATTTCGCATGCGATTCGATGAACTCACGGCGCGGAGGAACCTCATCTCCCATCAGCATGGAAAAGATATGGTCGGCTTCAGCGGCGCTCTCTATGGTAACCTGTCGGAGTGTCCTTGTCTCTGGGTTCATGGTTGTTTCCCAGAGTTGCTCTGCATTCATCTCACCAAGACCCTTGTATCTCTGAATGGATACAGAAGAGTCTTTCCCCTGCCCCATCTCGGCAACGGCTGATTCTCTCTCCTCCTCTGACCAGCAATAACGTTCTGATTTGCCCTTCCTGACGAGATAGAGAGGAGGAGTCGCGATAAAAATATTGCCCCCCCTGATCAGATCCTGCATATAACGGAAGAAGAAGGTCATAATAAGGGTTGTAATATGTGACCCGTCAACATCCGCATCAGTCATTATGATGATCTTGTGATAGCGCAGTCCGCTGGTATTGAGCGCTTTGCTGTCCTCTTCGGTGCCTATATTCACTCCCAGTGCCGTAAAGATATTTTTAATCTCTTCACTTTCGTATATCCTGTGATGCATGGCTTTCTCGACATTCAGAATTTTTCCCCTTAGCGGCAGTATAGCCTGGAATTTTCTGTCGCGTCCCTGCTTGGCAGTCCCACCGGCAGAGTCTCCCTCAACCAGATAGATCTCACAATTCGCCGGATCCCTGTCAGCACAGTCGGCAAGTTTCCCCGGCAAACCGGAGCCCGAGAATTCGTTCTTGCGTTGTACCAGCTCCCTTGCCTTACGTGCAGCATGTCTTGCAGTTGCTGCAAGGATAACTTTCTGGACAATGATTCTTGCATCTTTTGGATTCTCCTCGAGGTAATTTGAGAGCATCATGCTTACCGCCTGGTCTACTGCGCCCATTACTTCGGTATTGCCAAGTTTTGTTTTAGTCTGGCCTTCAAACTGAGGCTCATTGACCTTTACGGAAATGATGGCAGTAAGTCCTTCCCGGAAATCGTCCCCGTTGATGTCGAACTTGAGTTTGGCGGTAGCACCTGAATCTTCAGCATACTTTTTAAGGGTACGGGTCAATCCCCTCCTGAATCCTGCGAGATGCGTGCCTCCCTCTATCGTATTGATATTGTTCACATAGGAGTGTACATTTTCAGAGAATGAGCTGTTATACTGAAGTGCTATCTCTACCGGGATGTCTGTCCTGTCGTATGTAATATGGATTGTATTCTCAATTATCCTTTCCCTGTTTGCATCAAGATAATCGACGAACTCCTTAAGCCCCTGTTCGGAAACAAACTCCTGATAACGAGGCTTTCCTCCGTTACCGTTCTCAACCAGTTCTCTCTGATCCTTGATCGTCAGCAATATACCCTTGTTGAGAAATGCAAGTTCTCTCAATCGTGCAGCGAGAATTTCAAAGTTGTATTCAGTTGTCTGAAATATTGTCGGGTCGGCCCTGAATGTTATCTGAGTTCCTGAACTTTCCGCTTTTCCAATAGTTTCGACCTGTGTGACCGGCTTACCCCTCTCATAAACCTGCCTGAACACCTTGCCTTCTCTCATGACTACAGCTTCAAGGCGTTCTGACAGGGCATTCACACAAGATACTCCGACTCCGTGAAGACCGCCTGAGACCTTGTAGGAATCCTTATCAAATTTACCGCCTGCATGCAGTACTGTCATTACCACTTCAAGTGCTGATTTTTGTTCCTTCTCATGCATTCCGGTCGGGATACCGCGTCCGTCATCTGTCACTGTAACAGAACCGTCTTCGTTGATTACCAGGTCAATCCTTGTGCAAAAACCCACCAGAGCCTCATCTATGGAGTTGTCAATAACCTCATAAACAAGATGATGCAATCCTTTCAGTCCCGTATCCCCGATATACATTGCAGGCCTTTTCCTTACAGCCTCAAGACCTTCGAGCACCTGGATTCTTTCCGCAGAGTACTCATTGCTATCCTGCAATCTTTTTTCATTTTCGCTCATTCCACAAATCTGTTTATATAATCATTTTACTAAAAATTTCACTGTTCTGAACCAGTTGTAATTCACTGGTTTTTCATGTTTTATTTCCCCGCACAAATATACTGATAATAAATGACTTCGGGATAGTCCCGACATACAAATAATGCACAATTTGAAACAAGAAATTAACAACTGAGACTCTTCTGTTATTGTCCGGCAGCAGCAGTCGGCGGATTATTACAGGCTGTAGGTAAAACCTGCCATTATAAGGAATCTCTGAGTCGGGTAGTACGACCACTCAAGATACCTGTTCCAGGAGACATTGTTGATCCTGGCCCAGAAAGAGAGTATTTTGGTATAACGGTATTCTGCGCTCAGGTTAAGATTGACGTGGGCCGGCATCTCCATTATTGAGGGAGCGAGGGTCTGCCATCCGGTCGGGCTCTCGCTTACCATCAGTGTTCTCCTGCCCAGGGCTGTTATTTCCGCTCCTGCAATGATTTTGTTCCTGAGATTATAGTTCACTCCGAATCTCCCGTCCCATGGCGGTTTGTTCCATGGATGACTGCTGGCAGAAAGAGTGTATTTATTATAGTTTCCGGAGGCATAAAAAGAGACTTTGCTGGTAATGGTTCCATTTATTTCACCGTGAATATTCAGTATCTCAGCTTCGTCTGTGACCGGAATGAAGTAATTACCTCTCTCTATTCTCATGGCAGTGTCGGGAAAGAAAATGTTGGAGAAGGTGAGCATATTATTCAGCATCGAATAGGAGGCTGATATTACATAATTTCCTCCAATCCCGTTGTTCCCCCTGATCCCTGCAAAAACAACAATTGCATGGTCGGTATTGGGAAGCAGGAAGAGGCTCCCGTCAGGCACAAGAAATGGGTTCTCCGTTATGACACGCTCCGGAAGGTTCCTTTCGAGCTTTCCTCCCAGCCCGGTATAGAATCTGATATAATCAGGGACTACACTGAAGCCGAAATTAACGTCCGGATATAAATGGACCCGTGTAGAATACTCAGCATCACGTTCAAGCATTATCTCTGCTCCCAGCTTGAAATTCCATTGTTCCCTGTTTTTACTTACAAAGGGTGTGGCAGAGAAAATGAATCTGGGCTTATCGAGCAGTACGGACGGGAGCTTGTAATGATCATAGCTTATTCCCGATCCTACGTAGAAACCTTTGAGCATCTTTGCCATCTCTCCCTTAAAACCGCCATGGTGCTGAGTGAAATCGTTGTTTGTCCTGAACATATCCCAGGCAATTTCAAAATCATAGGAGAATTCCGTCGAATCAAGGTTAAGAGAAGCAAATGACAAATCTGCACCAATGTTATTGTAAGCAAGTTTATTCTCTTTTTTTGACGGATCGTATCCGGTGATTTCAGGCTTGTATCCGTAGGCATATCTTGTATTCTGTATAAAGTCGGCTGACCCTTTAATATAACTGTCCCTGAAGAATTTCTTTCCGAATATTGCAGCTTCATTATCCATCAGGCCCGCAAAGACCTTTTCGTTGTTCTGCAGAAGAACCTTTCCCTGCGACGAGTAGTGTCTCGCATAGAGCCCCAGGGCCCCGGATTTTGATCTCTCGTTGGTTATGCTTATCTCAGCAAGAGGTGTGGTATAAGTTCCGATTCCGATATTAACATAGCCTTTGTAAAGTTTCGGAAGAGGATCAGGAAGAAGGGCTGCAGGCTTGATCGGGTTTAAAGAATAGACAGGTGAATACTTATTTGGCCTGATGTCGTAACTGACTGAAAGATTAATCCTTGAGGTGTCATTCATGTCGGGCAGAAAACTCATTTTTCTCACATCCGGCAGGGATGGCTTGTATGGATTGTAGAGGGTTATCTCCCTTTTAAGTTCTGAATCCTGTTTTCCGACCTGTGATCTGGC
>JAHYJA010000150.1 GCA_019429325.1 Bacteroidales bacterium | reverse complement strand
AGTAAATGAAAAACAAAGTTTTAACGATAGGTTCGGTGATGATAATAATTGCTTTTGTGGTATTTATGGTCATCGACTTCACGTTCTCACCGGATTCTCCTCAGACAAAAGCAGACCGGGCTGGTCTGGCAAAACCCGAAGACCGGTGGGGTGTATCTGAAACCTACCTTTGCAGTGAAGGCTCCCTTAAAGCAGTTGCCGTCAGCTCCACAGGGGATCTGTTCATCGGAGGAGAGTCATTCATAACCTGCCTCACCAACGATCTTTCCCCGAAATGGAGCATTACGACAGATAAACCGGTAACAGCCCTCTCAGTCAGCAATCAGACCATCTATGCGTCAACTCAGGAGACTATCCTGCTTGTCAGCACTGAAGGCCGGATAACCGGAGAATGGGGACCTTACGAAAGCAACAGCCTGATTACCTCGGTCTCATCCAATGATGAGTTTGTGGCGTTTGCCGATGCAACCAACAAGAGAGTTTTTGTATTAAGAAAAGATGGAGAAGTAGCACATATGATGGGCCATACGGAACGGAAGTTCATAATACCCAGCCCATATTTTGATATTGCACTGACTGAAAACAATATGCTCTATGCAGCCAATCCCGGGATGCACAGGGTTGAGGAATGGACGCTGGATGGAAAACAGACAAATACTTTCGGTATAGCAGGCCTGGCTCCGGAGGCGTTCTGTGGCTGTTGCAACCCGTCGCATCTCACCCTTTATAACAATCGCCTGGTAACGGCTGAGAAAGGACTTAACAGAATAAAGATCATGGATAATGCCGGAGAATTTATCGAGCTTGTATCATCGGAGAATAGTTTTATCCCCTCAATACCGCTCGATATTGCTGCCGGCGGAGATAAAATATACGGGGCAAATCCTGCCGATTCGAGATTGTATGTATTTACCAGGCGGTAGGCAGTAGGCAGTAGGCAGTTGGCAGTTGGCAGTTGGCAGTTGGCAAAAACAAAGGTTGTAATTAGTTAATACAGAGTGATAAACAAATGAAACGAGGTGCCTTTTTAAGAAGATTGATGCAGGTTGCGATACTGGCACTCCTGTCGCTGGTGGTCCTAGCACTGGGAAATAGAGTCGTTACCGGAAAAGGTTGTGACAAGTGCCCGGGCAAGGGCATTTGCAGAGGTGAAACGGATTGTGACAACTACTAATGAATGCAGAATGGGAATGGGAAACAATAAGTATCAGAACAGAAGGGATTTTGTCAGGAAAACAGGTAAGATCCTTGTTGCGGCACCGCTCGTGTTTATTCCTGCTATGCTCGCAAAGAAGATCGATGCGAAGGGGTATGTATGGCAGATTGACCCGCTTAAGTGCACCACCTGCGGGCAATGCAAGACGCACTGCGTTCTTACGCCCTCTGCTGTAAAGTGCACACACAAATATGAGATGTGCGGCTACTGCGATCTGTGCGGAGGCTATCTCAGGCAGGGAGTAAGAACTATCAGCACGGGTGCAGAGAACCAGATCTGTCCTGTCGGTGCCATCAAAAGGGTGTTCATTGAGGAACCCTATTTTGAATATACGATAGATGAGAAGCTGTGTGACGGGTGTGCAAAGTGTGTAAGGGGATGCCTCGACTTCGGGAACGGATCGCTTTATATGCAGATACGCCACGACCTGTGTGCCAATTGCAACGAGTGCTCAATAGCCAGAGCCTGCCCTTCAGATGCGGTAAGCAGGGTGCCGGTTGATGCTCCGTATAATATCAAGGACAGGATCGGACCCTTGTAGAGGCGAAGGGCAGGGGGCAGGGAGCGGAGAGCGGAGAGCGTAAAGGGGTAAGACACAAGATAAAAGACAAAAGACAAAAGTCACAAGACAAAAGACAAAAGTCACAAGATAAAAGAAAAGAGAAGAGAATAATGAATAATGAATAATCAAACGATCGCACCGTCGCACCGTCGCACCGTCGCACCGTCGCACCGTCGTACCGTCGTACCGTCGCACCATCGAATCATGAACCAATAAAGTAACAATTGAAAAAGAAGCTTCCATACATCCTGTTGTTATTCATGCTGGCATGGCACATGGTGGTTATTGCCCAGGAGAGGTTTCCGAGACCGGAATTTGAGACAGACTACACCTATCCCGAGTATCAGCTGCCGGCGGCGAGGCACGCGGCCTGGGAATATATCGATACAGGCGTGCTTATACTCGTTTTGTCAGTTACAACCTGGCTGGCTTTAAAGAAGCGTTCGCGTCAGGGACTGGTCTGGATATCACTTTTCTCACTTGGCTATTTCGGCTTTTTCAGGGAAGGGTGCATATGCTCGGTCGGGTCGGTCCAGAATGTGGCGCTCGCTCTTTTTAACGACGGTTACTCCATTCCGCTTACGGCACTTCTTTTCTTTATCATCCCGCTGGTCTATGCACTGTTTGCCGGCAGGGTATTCTGTGCCGGTGCCTGTCCCCTCGGAGCCATACAGGAACTGACCGGGATATGGCCGAAGAAGCTGCCCAGGGCGGTGGAAGCGACACTTGCTACAATACCATTTATCTATCTGGCCCTGGCTGTATTGTTTTCAGCCACGCAGAGTCAGTTCATTATTTGCAGGTACGATCCGTTTGTGGGGATCTTCAGGCTTAACGCCCCCTACACCATGATCATTTTCGGAGCACTTCTGCTTCTTGCAGGTATTTTTATCAACCGGCCTTATTGCAGATTTCTTTGTCCGTACGGCGTACTGCTCAACATAACTTCAAGATTTGCCTCGAGGCACCTGTCAATCACTCCTGCCGAATGCATAAACTGCCGGCTCTGTGAAAATGCCTGTCCATATAATGCCATACTCCCCTCCGACCTTGAGATTAAGAACGAGGAACCTGCCGTGGTAAGACGGAAGTTTATTACATACCTGGTGCTTATCCCGGTTTTTGTCGTTGCAGGAGCCGTTGCACTCTATATCCTCTCTCCCGGACTCTCGGGCGCCAATTACGATGTTAAGCTTGCCCGTGAGATCAGGCTCGAGATGAAAGAGGGAATTCCTGCCGCTTCGAACGCAGCAATAGCTTTCAAGGGATCAGGGAGAACGGATGAGCAGTTATTTACAGCCGAAACTGAAATAATCGAAAGATACAGAAAGGGAGGCCCCTGGGCAGGTCTGTTCCTTGGATTATCCATTGGGATAGGACTATTTTCATTGGCAATACGAACCGAGAGAACAGAATACAGGCCACACAAGGGGAAATGTTACAGTTGCGGAAGGTGTTTTAAGTATTGTCCGGTCAAACCAAAAACTGAATCCACATGAAGCCAGACGAAAAAGATATCAGACTTTTAAAATTTATCAGCCAGGTTGCTGCAGGTTTCACACTTGTTGTTGCTCTGACAATGCTCTTCAGTCTCATACAGCTCAAGACCATTGATCCGCTCGATAATCCTATCGTTGCATCAGTTAAGGAGCAGTACGACAGGGACCCTTCGAATGCTCTGCTTGCCGAACAGGTGAGGGCTGTTGACCTGATGGCGCGTAAAGCCTATTTCTCTTCCCGCTGGCAGGTTGAGACGGGTTCGTATCTTCTTCTTGCCGGAGCCGTGGTATTTATTATCTGCCAGAGGCTAATAGCCGGCAGTAAGAAAATCGCTCATTCACGACCCGGAATGCAGCCTGATGTACCCGGTCAGAACAAGCTTGCGATGAATACCCTGATGTTCGCGGGGGTGGTTATTTTCACGGCGGCCATCGTCTCCTCGTTCGTTCTCAGGAGCGCCCTGCCTGATACATTGTCTGAAAAACGCCTGGCTGCAGGGGAAGAAAGAGAAAGCCGCGCGTCGAGGCGGGCTGTTCAGAGTGCTCCGTTTGTTGCAGATCCGACCAACTACCCCTTCTTCAGGGGCCAGGATGGCAGGGGTATTGCAGGCGGGGAAGGCTATCCCACGGAATGGGACGGACCGGCAGGAATAAATATCAAATGGAAAACCGAGATACCCAAGTATGGAAAGAGTTCTCCGGTTATATGGGGTGATAAGATCTTCGTAACAGGGGCAGAAGGAAAGGAGTGTGAGATCTATTGCATTGACAAGCATACAGGCGACATTATCTGGACAGCCCTTGTCCATGATCTCCCGGGCGAACCGGACGAGATACCTGAAATGGACCACGATGCGGGAATGGCAGTATCGACGGTTGCCACGAACGGGTCAGAGGTTTGCGCAGTTTTTGCGAATGGCAATCTGGTCTGCACCGATACCGATGGCCGGATAAAGTGGTCGAAGAATATAGGCAATCCTGAGAATATTTATGGATATGCCTCGTCCTTAATAATATATGAGAACACGCTTATTGTCCAGTTCGACAGCAATGAGAAGATCTCACTTATGGGGTTTGACGCCAAATCCGGGGAACTGAAATGGGAGACACCGCGTCAGGGTTATCCATCATGGTCCTCTCCGGTAATCGGTACTTTTGATGGTCAGCCGCAGGTCCTGGTAAACAGCAATCCGAATGTTACCGGTTTTAATCCTGTAACAGGCGCCCAGCTGTGGGCTGTGGAAGCCATGTACGGTGATGTTGCACCCTCGTGCGCGGTCAACAGCACCATGGTCTACGCGGTTACCGATTATGCAAAGCTGGTAGCCATACAACCCGGACAGCCGGCAACGGTCATCTGGGAAGACAATATGTTCACCCCGGATGTGTCCAGTCCCGTTGCAAACGATGATTTCCTGTTTCTGGTAACCGGCTATGGTGATATTGCCTGTTACAATGCGCAGAGTGGTGATACGATCTGGACCCGTTATCTGAATGAACCCTTCTATGCTTCACCCATTATTGCAGATAATTTGATATATATTCTTGACCGAAGCGGAGTTATGCATATCGTGAGGGCAGCTGAAGAGTTTCAGCTGGTCGCAAAATCACCTATTGGTGAGAGGGCTGACTGCACACCCGCTTTTTCGGATAAGGAGATTTACATAAGAGCAAATACGAACCTTTACTGTATTTCGGAAAGTGAATAAAGAGCAAGATGATATAAAAACGGGATGCGTCAACTGTTCCCCTCTGGATGAGGAGGAGATAAAGAAAGTAGTTGAGGAGGTTGTCGGGCAGACAGGTCGCGACAGGGAAAAGGTGATCCTTATACTTCAGGAGGTCCAGAAGAAGCTCAACTTCCTGCCATCGGAAGCACTGAAGCATATCTGCCGGATAACAGATATCACCCCGGGACAGTTGTCGGGTGTGGCAACATTCTATTCCCAGTTCCGGCATATACCGGCAGGTGAACATATCATTAAGATATGCACGGGAACTGCCTGTCATGTAAAGGGATCAACGCTTATATCAGACTCCTTTAAGAGGACCCTGGGGATTGATGAATCAACCAGCACATCAATGGATAAGCTTTTCTCTATTGAGGAGGTAGCCTGCCTGGGTTGCTGTACCCTTGCTCCTGTTGTTCAGATAGACAACAAGACCTATGGTCATGTCAGGCCCAATCAGACTGAGGAGATCATTACCGATTTTCTGAACAGCATGGATAAAAAAGGCGTTGCTGAGGAGCCACAGAAAGAAGATCAGATCGATGCGGAGGTAAGGATAGGACTGGGTTCATGCTGTGTTGCCGGAGGCAGCAGGGAGGTTCTCGAATCGGTCATGGAGGTCAAAAAGGATTATGAACTTAATGTGAGGCTTAAGGCGGTCGGTTGCGTGGGCGTATGCAACCAGACACCCCTGCTCGAGATTGTGACGGGAGATCATGTACATTCAAGGTATGTCAACGTGCGTAAAGAACAGGTTGAGGAGATCATCCTTAAGCACGTGAAGCCAAGGAATATAAATAAGAGAATAAAATCCGGGATTACCGATATTGCCAATACTTTTCTCTCCGACAGGATGGTTAAGAGTCCTGTGAACCTGCCCGGAGAAGTCAGGGAAAAGTATCTCGACGGTTTCCTGAATTACCAGTATCACATAGCCACTATCCACAGCGGAGTGCTCTCCCCCGATTCGTTTGATGAATACAGCCTTTTCGGAGGCTTCAGCGCCCTCGAAAAATGTGTCAGGCATCTGGATCCCCGGAGCATAATAGATCAGTTTATGCAGAGCGGACTCAGGGGAAGAGGCGGCGCCGGTTTTCCGCTTGCAAGAAAATGGGAGACAACAATGGATTCCGCTGAAACGATCAAGTATGTTGTCTGCAACGGTGATGAGGGTGATCCCGGGGCTTTTATGGACCGTATGCTACTTGAATCGTTTCCGTACAGGATAATCGAGGGAATGATAATTGCAGGATTTACTACAGGAGCCTCCAGCGGGATCTTCTATATCCGAGCCGAGTATCCCCTTGCAGTATCGAGGGTCAGGCACGCTATTGAGGTATGTTATGAGAAGGGTATTCTGGGAAAAAACATCTATGGTTCATCGTTTTCCTTTGATATTTCAATATTTGAGGGTGCCGGTGCTTTTGTGTGCGGTGAGGAGACAGCCCTGATCGCTTCCCTTGAAGGGAGGAGGGGAACACCGCATCTGAGGCCTCCATATCCTGCAGAAAAGGGATACCGGGGTCATCCGACGCTTGTAAATAATGTGGAGACCCTTGCTTCGGTTCCATGGATACTCAATAACGGTTCCGGAGCCTTCAGGTCCGTTGGCACTCCGGCGAGCAAAGGCACAAAAGTTTTTGCGCTGGCGGGAAAGGTAGCCAGGGGCGGGCTGATTGAAGTGCCTATGGGGATAACCATCAGGGATATTGTAGAGAAGATAGGAGGAGGCGTTGCAGGAAACCATAAATTCAAGGCTGTACAGATCGGCGGTCCTTCAGGCGGATGTATCCCTGAAAGTATGGCTGACACTCCGGTTGATTTTGAGGAGCTTAACAAACTTGGGGCTATGATGGGGTCAGGAGGACTGGTAGTGCTCGACGATACCGACTGCATGGTTGATATGGCAAAATATTTCCTGCTCTTTACACATAAGCAGTCATGCGGGAAATGCACTTTCTGCCGCGTAGGGACAAAGGTCATGCTCGATATAATCGACCGCCTGAGCAAGGGTACCGCTACACTGGCTGATCTGAATGAGCTTGAAGAGCTGTGCAGTTCTGTCAGGGACGGAAGCCTCTGCGGACTTGGAAAGACAGCCCCCAATCCTGTAATCACCGGGATCAGATATTTTAGGGAGGAGTATGAGGCCCACACCCGGGGGATCTGTCCAACCGGCAAATGCCGCGATCTGATTAAGTATGTCATTACCGACAGGTGCAACGGCTGCACTATCTGTTCCCAGCAGTGTCCCGTGGATGCAATCCCTTACACTCCTTATGAAAAGCATGTTATAGATCACAGTTTATGTACCAAATGCGACAATTGCCGGATCGTTTGTCCGGTAAGTGCCATTGAAACACCCAATATCAATGCTTAAGATCAGGATCGATAACACCGGGTGCGAGGTACCGGAGGGTACGACCATCCTTGAGGCCGCCAGGAAAGCCGGCAGGGAAATCCCGACTCTCTGTCATAAAGATGGTGTACCTCATTATACATCGTGCATGGTCTGCATGATAAAAGACAGACATACAGGTAAATTTCTGCCATCATGTTCTGCATTGGTTCAGGATGGAATGGATATTGTGACTTCCGGTGATGAAGTAGCTGAGATCAGGAAGAAAGCGGTCGCGCTGCTCCTGACCGAGCACCGTGCGGAATGTGAAGCCCCGTGCAGGATCGTTTGTCCGGCCGGGTAT
>JAHYJA010000149.1 GCA_019429325.1 Bacteroidales bacterium | reverse complement strand
TTCCGAACAGAGAAGTTAAGCCCGCCAGCGCCGATGGTACTGCATACGCGGGAGAGTAGGACGTCGCCGACTTAAAACAGAAGGGCCGGATTTTTTAATCCGGCCCTTTCTGTTTAACCTGCCCCCCTTTTGATTCCCCCCGGCGGGGGGAAAAATCCCTGCATTCTATAATGTATTTACTTATTATCCGGGATTTCTCTCCCCCTCCGGGGGAGATGTCGCGAAGCGACAGAGGGGTTCTTCTTTTATTAGTAGAACTTGTACCTCCTGTCAATAATGTTGGCCCCCTTGCGCAAAGCTTCATAAGCTTCGTAAGTGCCCCTCATCTGATAGGTTAACGCCAGCCGGTCACGCAACAAGCCAGGATCCTCACCTTCTGATGATGTGACACTGTTGACGGTAAGCATGTATACACCATTGTCACCCTTTACCGGTCCTGTTACAACACCGGGCTGACCGACAGTTGACGCGGCAATAAGAGCCGGTTCGTTGCCGGCACCCGGTACACTGAACGACCTGAAATTCACCTGAGTGGCTTCCTGTACCAATAAGCCCATCGAGCGCGCAATATCATCCAGCATGTTTCCGGGTTCATTCCTGGCAATAAACTCGGCTGAAATAATTTCAGCTTTTTTGTCCTTCATCATCTCAAGCCTGATCTCATTCTCAACAACCCTGAGCGGGGCAATGCCCTCCTCCTGAACCCTGGTACAATAAGCAACTACATATTTATCGCCCACCTCAAAGACAGCCTGCTGACTGTTGTCCAGAACGATCTTTCCCTCCTGCGCCTGAAACAGGGCAATAATAAGGCTTCTTGGATTGTCGAGGCCCGGAAGAGCCTTATTCTGGGGAGCAATATCATTCGCAACCCTCTTGTTAAGGCCAAGCTCCGCAACAGCACTGTTGAACTTGTCATAGGTGTTGTTGGTCCCGGCAAACTGGCTGGCTTCGCTGTAAGCCTTCTGATTGGTTACTGACCCGGGAATGATCTTACGATCAATGATGCCAATATTATATTTCTTCGATTTTCTTGACTGATCCAGTATTTCAATGATATGTATACCAAAGGTTGTTTCGGCAGTTACTATATCCCCTTTGGTTGCTGAAAAACATGCATTGTTGAACGGCACCACCATTCTTCCCTCCGGGAACCAGCCAAGGTCACCCCCCAGCTGTGATGACCCCTGATCAACAGAGTTGGTGATGGCCAGTATCTCAAAAGAGGTTCCCGACCTGATAAGTCTTATAAGACTGTCGGCCTGGGCCCTCACCATTTCAAGAGTCTGTGTCTGATCAGGTGAAAGCAGGATATGCCGGGCGCGCACCGAGTCAGGCCTCTGGGCGACTGACAGCAGCCTGGCAATCTTAAGAGTTCCTTCATCATTGTAAGGACCAAAGACCTCCTTCAGATCCTCTCTCCTGACAAAATCCTGAAGCTCTTCGGGCACCGCATCAGGAGTAACAAAAAACCCGATATGACGCGAATCAGCATTGAGGTTGATGAACTGAACAGGATCAGCAGCTTCGGCAAACTCCTCCCGGATATTGTTAATCCATTCCTCGGCGTTGCTGATATCATCCTCTGAAGGGATAACATCAAAACTTACATATTCAATGCTTCTCAGGGCATTCCTTCGGAAATTGTTTTTATGTGCGGCGTAGTAAGCCTCAATCTCTTTCCGGGTTATAGTTACGGCAGAATCGGAAACTGAAGCATAATTCTTCATGACATAGCTGAAGTCCACTGTCGCGGATGCAAGCAATATATCAAACTCCGCCTGCCTGGTGGTCACATAAAGACCCTTTGATACATAACTGTTATATTTTGTGTTCATCCTGTCGTTGACAATCTCATTTTCGAAGAAGAGCCAGTACCTCTTTGCCGTCTCATCAACCTCTGTCTGCTTAAGGAAATTGACAAGAAATGATTTGTTAAACATCCCGGTGCTCTGATCGGTGAACAACTGAAGGACAATCTGATGTGGATTATTGCCCAGCACAAGCTCGTCGACCTCTTCGGTGCTTACTCCGATACCCAGCTTCTTATACTGGCTGTCGAGGATCCTTTCCCGAACCATCTGCTGCCAGGTCTGTTCCCTGATCGATTCCGCCGTGGCTTCATCAATGGTTGCAGTGCCCGACAACTTATAGATCTCCATAAGGTTCTGAACCCTTTGCTCATAATCCTGATAAAGTATTTCCTCTCCGCTTATCTGGCCGATCTCGTAATATTTCCTGGCCTGCCTTCGCTGACCACTCCCACTGCCGAAAAAATCACTCACCACAAACAGAAGAAGTGAAACACCTATTACCACGGCCACCAGTACTCCGGCTCTTTCCCTTAAAAATTGAAGTGTCGACATTAGTTATGATTTTTAATCTGGATACTATGCGGTTTTTAATTCAGGCGACAAATATAACAAAAATCCGTCAATTACGGGGTCTTGAAATATTTTGTTGTCAGTTGTATAAATGTCAGTAAAACAATGTTATATCCTGAAACTTTTCAAATAGGGGGTGTAAGCGGAAAATATATCAAAAAACCCGCAATTCTCATTCGAAAAACAGGGGGTGTGTTCAGAAAAAATGAGAAAAAATGAAAACAACCTGCAAAAATAGAAGGGTAAATTAAAAAATAGTATATTTTTGTCAGAAAATTTTACTGATATGGCAGAATTAAGATTTAGTGCATTAAGAGAAGTATTCAACAGGGAACCTCTTGAAACCGAAATACCGACCGGGAACATATCGGCGTATTTCGGAGATGACGTGTTTGACATACATAAAATGGAACATTATCTTCCAAGGGAGGCCTTCAGGCAGGTGAAGAATGCGATTGAGGTGGGGAGCTCCCTTTCGCGGCAGGCAGCGGACCAGGTGGCCACAGCGCTTAAGGCGTGGGCAATTGAGAAAGGCGCCACCCATTATACACACTGGTTCCACCCTCTTACCGACGGTACTGCTGAAAAACACGATGGTTTTATAGAAGTGGGCGACAGAGGGCATGTCGTTGAGAGTTTTTCAGGCGAGGTACTGGTTCAGTCGGAACCGGATGCTTCAAGCTTTCCGAGCGGAGGCATAAGGAACACCTTCGAGGCAAGAGGCTATACCGCATGGGATGTCTCATCACCCTGCTTCATAGTCGATACCACGTTATGTATCCCAACGATCTTTGTCTCATACACGGGCGAGGCACTCGATTATAAGGCTCCGCTTCTCAAAACTCTGTCGGAGCTCGACAAGGCCGCGGTGGATATCTGCCAGTTCTTTGACAAGGATGTTACGCGGGTCTTTGCCACGCTGGGAGTAGAGCAGGAGTATTTCCTCATAGATGAGGCACTCTATTATGCCAGACCAGATGTAGTACTTGCCAGCAGAACACTGATGGGCCATCAGTCTTCAAAAGACCAGCAGCTTTCCGATCATTACTTCAGTTCAATACCGGAGCGGGTAATGTGTTTTATCAAAGATTTTGAGTATGAGGCTCATAAGCTCGGGATACCTGTTAAAACACGCCATAACGAAGTGGCCCCGAACCAGTTCGAGAGCGCCCCGGTGTTTGAGGAGGTCAACCTGGCGGTGGATCACAACCAGCTTCTGATGGATATTATGAAAAGGATCGCCCGTAAACATAAATTCAGGGTGCTGTTCCATGAAAAACCCTTTGCCGGAATAAATGGTTCAGGAAAGCATAATAACTGGTCGCTCTGTACCAACACAGGCGTCAACCTGCTGTCGCCGGGGAAAAATCCCAAGACAAACCTGCAGTTCCTCACTTTCCTTGTAAATGTCATAAAGGCTGTGAACGACAGCAATGAGATCATAAGGGCATCGGTTATGAATGAAACCAATGCATATCGTCTCGGAGGACATGAGGCCCCTCCTGCAATTATTTCAGTTTTTCTCGGATCATACCTGCGAAGCATGCTGGATGAAATATCACGGAAAGTCACTGACAGGAAAATGACACCGGCCCTTAAGACCGAGCTTAAGCTTGGTATCGGGAAAATACCTGAAATACTGCTGGATAATACCGACCGCAACCGGACTTCACCCTTTGCCTTTACAGGTAACAGGTTTGAATTCAGGGCAGTAGGCTCTTCGGCTAATTGCAGCGCCCCTATGATAACTCTCAATGCAGCCCTTGCTTACCAGCTCAGGAGGTTCAAAAAGGAGGTCGATCTGATAATTAAGAAGGGCAGAACCAAGGACGAAGCAATATTCCAGGTGCTTAAGAAATACATAAACGAATCCGGCAAGGTTCTGTTTGAGGGGGACAATTACAGTGAGGAGTGGCACCGGGAAGCTGAAAAGCGCGGACTCTGCAATGTAAAAAGCGTTCCTGAATCGATCAGCCTCTATTTAACCGATAAGTCAAAAGATGTGCTCGTGAAATCAGGTATCTTTTCCGAAAAAGAACTGAACAGCCGTGTTGAGGTTGAATACGATAAATTCACAAAAAAGGTGCAGATCGAATCAAGGGTCCTGGGCGACCTGGCAATTAACCATATTGTACCCACAGCCATACGTTATATGACTTCACTTGTCGAGAATGTAAGGGGACTGAGGGAAGTATTTAACGAACTTGAGTTTGAAAGACTTGCAGGTGCCCGCAAAGAGCTTATTGTTAATATATCAGATCATATTACCATGATTAAGAAGCTGGTTGCCGATATGATTGAAGAGCGCAAGAAAGCTAATAAGATTGAAGACGCTTACACTAAAGCGATCGAGTATGAAAAGAATGTCAAGCCTTACCTCGACCAGATCAGGGTACATATCGACAAGCTGGAGCTGATCGTCGATAACGAAATATGGCCATTGCCAAAATACCGGGAATTGTTGTTTACACGTTAACGTAGCAGAGGTTGTCACAAGAATCTGTCCTAACCGCAAAGTACGCAAAGTCGACGCGAAGGGCGCAAAGATAAGAGCCATATTATCAATTCTTTGCGTTCTTGGCGTTTTTCCTTTGCGATCTCAGCGGTTAACGGATTTTTACTTTTAAGACAACCTCTCTCCTTTTATAATATTTGCCGTTGCGGGACGTTAATTATTCAGAATCCTTTAAATTGATTATTTTTACGATTGAATCGAACAGCGGATCATGAAGCAATTAACATTCATCATATTTTTTATCATAGTACTGATTCCCGACTCCTTTTCCCAGAGACGCAAGGCTGAAAGGGCATACGGTTCATTTGAAGCCGGTGAGTATTATCAGGCTATTGACCATTTCAAGAGTGCCTATTCAAAGACAAGGAGAAGCGATCGGGAAGAGAGATCCGAACTGATCTTCATGATAGCTGAGAGCTATCGCCTTACCAACGATCCGAGAAACGCGGAAACATGGTACAGGCAGTCGGTCAGATCCCCTTTATCAAGGCCGGAGTCGCAATTGTGGCTCGCAGAATCGCTTAAGAAGAACGGGAAGTATCAGCAGGCAATCGACGAGTTCAGGAAATACAAGCAGATTGCACCCTCGGATCCCAAAGCCGATCAGGGTATAAGATCGTGCGAACTGGCTATGGAATGGACCCGGAATCCCGAAGCCTACAGGGTAGAGGAATTGAGAGATATAAACTCACGGGCATCCGATTTCGGTCCTGCCTTTGCCAGGGACGACTTCGGACTGCTCTACTTTACCTCCTCCCGCGACGAAGCCACAGGTAATAAGACTCACGGTGCCACCGGTCAGGGTTTTACTGATATTTTCGAAACACGTCTTGACAAGAAATCCAAGTGGAGTACTCCTGTTCCGGTTGCAGTAATCAACAGCGAATTTGAGGAAGGAACCCCATCACTATCATCAGACTTTCGCGACCTGTATTTCACCAGGTGTGAGGCCGGAAAACGCGAGAAAAAAGGATGCATCATAATGTATTCAAGGAGAACAGGGGACGGCTGGAGTGCTCCCGTTAAAGTGGACATCTTCTCAGACACCCTTGTTGCGGCTCATCCTGCGATATCAGCCGACGGCCTTTCTCTCTATTTCGTTTCTGACATACCGGGCGGATACGGGGGGAAAGATATTTACATCTCGACAAGGATAAACCAGGGTGACCCCTGGCCGGCTCCCCGAAATGCCGGCCCCGATATCAACACAAGCGGCGATGAACTGTTCCCCTATTCCCGGGATAATGGCTGGCTCTATTTTGCTTCCGACGGACATTTAGGAATGGGAGGCCTGGATATCTTCAGGGCTGTTCCTCAGCCCGACGGCTCATGGGTTGTGCAGAACATGAAGTCGCCGATCAACAGCAACGCCGATGATTTCAGTATTACTTTCGAAGCAGGCAGTGAGCGCGGAATCTTCAGCTCGACACGAAAGGGAAGGGGAAATGATGAACTCTATTCCTTCGAGATGCCTCCTCTGAGGTTTAATATCACGGGACTGGTGAAGGACGAAAAGACAGGAGCGCCTATTGCTGAATCTGTTGTTCAGCTTATTGCAAGCGACGGGACCAATCTTCAGGCGGAAACCGGAACGGGAGGAGATTTCAGGTTTGAACTGAAACCCGATGTCGATTATATATTCCTTGCCTCAAAAAGGGGCTACCTTAATGGTAAGGAGAAAGAGACCACAAAAGGGCAGGAGAAGAGCAGGGACTTCATGGTAACCATACTCCTTACAGCAACTGATTCACCTATTGAACTGCCAAATATTTTCTACGATTTTGGCAGATGGGATCTGAGGCCGGAGTCGATGGTGTCGCTCGACAGGCTTGTCGAGACGCTCAACGATAACCCGCAGGTAACCATCGAGCTTATGTCACACACCGATTCCCGCGATACTGAGGAGTATAACCTTGACCTTTCCCAGAAGAGAGCCCAGTCGGTGGTTGAATACCTGATACTGAAGGGAATTGAGCCTGAAAGATTGTCACCAAAGGGTTATGGGGAGTCAAGTCCGAAGGTTGTCGATACGGAAACCAACTCGCAGTACCCCTTCCTTAAAACCGGAACAACCCTTACGGAACAGTTCATAAATACTCTTCCGACTGAAGAACAGAAGGAGATCGCACACCAGATAAACCGCAGAACCGAGTTCAGGGTTCTCCGAACAGATTATGTGTCACCGCAAAAATAGATTCATTTCCGCTCTGGCTATTACTGCATTGTTGCTTGCATTGACTGCATGCACATCGCCAGCCAGGCCGGTTCGGGTTATGGTCATCACCGGAGGACATGGCTATAAGGTTGAACAGTTCAACCAGATGCTTTCCAGCCTGGGTCCTGGCATTACATGGGAAGTTGCAGAATTTCCAGGGGCATACGATAAGTTCCTCCCGGAAAACAGGGATAAATATGATGTCCTTGTATTCTACCACATGTGGCAAGAGATTACGGATGAACAGGCTGAGACTTTTGCGGGCTGCATAAGCCAGGGAAAACCTGTTGTGGCTCTTCATCACAGTATCTGTGCCTTCGACGACTGGCCCGAATATTATAGTATTATCGGAGGTAAATACTTTCACAAAGAGACTATAATCAACGGGAAGCTGTATCAGCCCTCATCCTATATTCATGATCTTCATTTCAGGGTCAGGGTTGTGAATCAGCGTCATCCGGTAACAAAAGGAGTAAAGGATTTCGATATTTTTGACGAAACCTACAAGGATTATTATGTTGAGCCTGGTGTAAGCCCCCTGCTGACCACCGATGAGCCCACCAGCACACCTGTTATCGGCTGGACGAAAAATTACGGCAAAGCCCGCGTGGTAACACTTCAGAGAGA
>JAHYJA010000148.1 GCA_019429325.1 Bacteroidales bacterium | reverse complement strand
ACGACCTGCACGACCTGCACGACCTGCAAGACCTGCAAGACCTGCAAGACTTATATCATCATATCAGATTTCTTTCTGAAAGATACTGCTCCATTTCCTTTTGGATCTCCTGCGCTTTCTCCCCTGCTGTTGCGGCAAATCTGCGGGTGTCATCCGCGAAGATTATTCCGCGTGATGAGTTGACCAGAAGGCCGCACCTGGAATTCAATCCATACCTCGCAACCTCCTCAAGGCTTCCTCCCTGAGCCCCCACACCGGGGATAAGAAGAAAATGGTCCGGCACTATTTTCCGGATATCCTTCAGCATCCCGGCCCGGGTTGCCCCGACAACATACATCATATTATCAGTTGTGCCCCATTTCCTGGAGACAGACAATACCCTTTCAAACAGCTTTATGCCGTCCTCGTTATGATACTGAAAATCATCAGCACCCTTGTTTGATGTAAGCGCGAGAAGCACAACCCATCTGTCACTTACTGACAGGAAGGGCGTTACAGAATCCTCACCCATATAGGGTGCGACTGTTACGGCGTCAAACGGCATATTTTCAAGGAAGGCTCTGGCATACATCCTCGAGGTATTGCCGATATCTCCCCTTTTCGCATCTGCAATAACAAATAGGCCGGGATACTTTTTCCTTATGTATTTCAGAGTGGATTCAAGCGTTATCCATCCCTTTGCGCCGTTGCACTCGTAAAACGCAATGTTTGGCTTGTAAGCAACGGCATATTGATGGGTCGAGTCTATTATCCTTTTATTGAACTCGAATACCGGATCCTTGTACTTCAGGAGGAAAGAGGGGATCTTTTCAATCTCTGAATCAAGACCTATGCAAAGGAAGGATCTCTTTTCCGTAATCTTTTTGAATAACTCCGAATAGTTCATTTCTGTTTGTTAAATATTGCTCTCTTTGAGGCGTTCCGCATTTTCAGCCATTTGCAGCTTGTCAATCACATCCCTGATGTTACCGTCGAGGATTGAAGGAAGGTTATAGAGTGTCAGATTGATCCTGTGGTCGGTCATTCTTCCCTGAGGGTAGTTGTAGGTCCTTATCTTGGCCGATCTGTCGCCGGTTGAAACCATGGTCTTTCTTCTGCTCGACACCTTATCGAGGTATTTCTGATACTCGAGGTTGTAAAGTCTGGTCCTCAGCTCTTTTAAGGCTTTGTCGTAGTTCTTGAGCTGCGACTTCTCATCCTGGCAGGTAACGACAATGCCGGTAGGAATATGTGTCAGCCTGATGGCTGAGTAGGTTGTATTGACTGACTGACCTCCCGGACCGGAAGAACAATAAGTATCCTTGCGGATATCCTCACTTTTTACCTCGACGTCGAACTCGTCGGCTTCGGGCAGGACAACCACCGTGGCGGCTGATGTATGAACCCTCCCCTGGGCTTCTGTCTGCGGCACCCGCTGTACCCTGTGAACGCCCGATTCGTATTTCATTATTCCATAAACGCCATCGCCTGAAACCCGTATAACAATCTCCTTGTAGCCTCCGGCAGTGCCTTCCGTAAAGCGGTTGATCTCGGTCTCCCAGCCGTTAATTTCAAAAAACTTGGTGTACATCCTTAACAGGTCGCCTGCAAAAATGCTTGCCTCATCTCCCCCTGTGCCTGCCCTTATCTCAATTATTGCATTCTTGTCGTCCTCCGGGTCAGAGGGTATCAGCAGGAGTTTTATCTCCTCCTCCAGTCCGGGAAGAATGGAAGTGAGCTCCTCAAGCTCCGACTTGGCCATCTCCCGCATATCTTCATCCTTCTCAACAGCAAGCAGTTCCTTTGCACTTGTTATATTGGCAAGCGTCAGTTTGTACTTCTCATAAGCTTCGATGATTGGCTGAAGCTCCTTATATTCCCTGTTCAGACCCACATAGCGCTTCATGTCGGAGAGTATTTCAGGGCTGTTCAAAAGCTCACCAACTTCCTGAAACCTCTGTTTCACTCCTTCAAGCTTCTCAAGAATCATATTAGCAGCCATACCATAGAATTTTTCAGGGTGCAAATATAACAATTATAAGGCGAAATTGTTACAAGAAAGAGGGCTCATGGCGGGGAGCAGGGAGCTGAGAGCAAGGTACCTGGAACGTAGAGGCTGAAGGAATGAGAGGGAGATGGGGGGAAGGGGGGAAGAGGAGATGAAAAAATCCCTTGTCGCTCCATCGCTCCATCGCTCCATCGCTCCATCGCTCCATCGCTCCATCGCTCCATCGCTCCATCGCTCCATCGCTCCATCGCTCCATTGTACCGTCAAAAAAATAATCGGGAACGAACCCTGGTTTAAAAAACGGCCCTGTTTTTGACGGGCTTTTGATAAACAGTTGATAATTGTTGATAAATTATTGAATAATAACACTATTCCACGCAACTTTGCGACCTATATTAGCGTCTATATACTGAAAGGAAGCAATAATTTTTTTTGGAATAACGTTAGAATAGTAAGAATTTTTCTCAGGAAAATAAAAAAAGAATAAATTGTTTGATTATTTACATAAAAAAGCCTTATTTTTGCGTTCCAAAATTGGAGACTCAATCTATATTTGGATAAACAATATATTAATTAAGGATATGTATTTAACGGCTGAGAAAAAGCAGGAATTTTTTAAAACATTTGGAACGTCGGAGATCGATACGGGTACGGCAGAAGGGCAGATAGCGCTCTTTTCTTACAGAATTTCCCATCTCACCGAACATCTGAAAAAGAATAAAAAAGACTTCAGCACGCAGAGGGCTCTTATCAAGCTCGTGGGCAGAAGAAGAAAACTGCTTGATTACCTCAAGATAAAAGATATCGAACGGTATCGTGCAATCATAAAAGCGTTGAGATTACGTAAGTAAAGGGAGAAAGGCAATTCTGAATTGCCTTTTTTCATATCATCAAAATTGTGTAATTTCAACTTTTCAAAAAATCACTATTATTTATTAAAATGTTTAAAATTAAAGAGAAAATCATTGATCTCGGAGACGGGAGAACAATAACCCTTGAAACGGGCAAACTGGCCAGGCAGGCTGACGGATCGGTACTTTTAAAAATGGGCAAAACCATGTTACTGGCCACTGTGGTGGCTGCGAAGGAGGCTAAGGCAGATACGGACTACATGCCTCTCTCAGTTGAATACAAAGAGAAATATGCATCATCGGGACGGTTCCCGGGAGGATTTCTTAAAAGGGAATCACGTCCCTCAGACTATGAAATACTGATATGCAGGCTAATTGACAGGGCATTAAGGCCGCTTTTCCCTGACGATTTCCATGCGGATACATTTGTTACAATCAATCTTATCTCAGCTGACCTTGAGACATTACCCGATGCTCTTGCAGGTTTTGCGGCATCGGCAGCCCTTACTCTCTCCGACATCCCTTTTAACGGACCAATTTCAGAAGTGCGGGTAGCCAGGATCAAAAACAATTTCGTGGTTAATCCCACCGTAACACAGCTGAAGGAGGCAGATATCGACCTTTTGGTGGGTGCCACCTATGAGAACATCCTGATGGTGGAGGGTGAAATGAAAGAGGTAAGTGAAGCAGAAATGATTGAAGCCCTGAGGGTTGCACATGAAGCCATCAAGATACAGTGTAAAGCTCAGATCGAATTTGCAGAAGAGGTGGGTTCCCCGGCAAAACGCGAATATTCTCACGAGGAGAAAGATGAGGAACTTAAGAAGAAGGTCTGGGAAGAGACCTACGACAAGTGCTATGCCGTTGCCAGAAGCCTGATCACCGACAAGCATAAAAGGGAAGAGGCTTTTGAGGCAGTTATTGCAGATTTCCTCGCTCAGTTCACCGAAGAGGATGAGATCAATGAAACTCTTGCGAGAAACTATTATCACGAAGTCCATAAGGAGGCTGCAAGACGCCTTGTCCTTGACGAGAACATAAGGCTCGACGGAAGAAAAACTGATGAGATACGGAATATTGAATGTGAGATTGATCCGCTTCCTGCTCCTCACGGGTCGGCACTCTTCACGCGCGGTGAAACGCAGTCGCTCACCACAGTAACCCTTGGCACAAAGCTCGACGAAAAGATTATTGATGATGTCCTGAACCAGGGAACAGAGAAATTTACTCTTCATTACAACTTTCCGCCTTTCTCAACAGGCGATGCACGACCGGTCAGAGGTATCAGCAGAAGGGAAATTGGACACGGCAATCTTGCCCACAGGGCCCTTAAAAACATGATGCCCACTGAGGAGGAGAATCCTTATGCCATCAGAATAGTGTCCGATATACTCGAATCGAACGGTTCCTCATCAATGGCAACAGTTTGTGCAGGAACACTTGCACTGATGGATGCCGGCATAAAGATCCGCAAGCCTGTCTCAGGTATTGCAATGGGACTTATATCCGACAGTAGCACAAATAAATACGCAATCCTTTCAGATATTCTCGGTGATGAGGATCACCTCGGCGATATGGACTTCAAGGTAACAGGCACCCGCGACGGGATCACTGCAACACAGATGGACATAAAGGTAGAAGGTCTCTCATTTGAAGTCCTTACAAAGGCACTCAATCAGGCCAGGGCCGGAAGATTGCATATACTTGACATTATGCAGAAGACCATAGCGGAGCCGCATCCGGAACTGAAACCCCATGCCCCGAGAATTGAAATGCTTACCATACCGAAAGAGATGATCGGAGCGCTGATCGGTCCGGGCGGAAAAGTCATCCAGGAAATACAGCGCGAAACCGGCACCACAATAATAGTGGAGGAGATCAACGGTTACGGGGATGTCAATATCTTCGGCGAGAACAAAGAAGCCATTACAGCCGCACTCGAGTGGGTCAGAAAAATCGTTGCGGTCCCGGAAGTCGGGCAGGTTTACAAGGGAAAGGTGAAGACCATCGTACAGTTCGGTGCCTTCGTCGAAATACTTCCCAACAAGGACGGACTATTGCATATTTCTGAGATCGACTGGCAGAAAATCAGGACTGTTGACGAGGTTCTTAAGGAAGGCGACGAGGTTGAGGTGAAACTGATCGATATCGATCCGAAAAGCGGTAAGCTCAAACTTTCAAGGAAGGTGCTCCTTCCCAGGCCTCCCAGACAGGAGCATGAGAAATGAAAGAATGGAGATCAGATATAACTATGTGGTAATTGAAGGCAATATAGGCGCTGGTAAAACAACACTTGCTGAAAAAATTGCCAGTCAGTACAATGCCAGTCTGATACTCGAGCGTTTTGCGGAAAACCCTTTCCTTCCGAAGTTTTATAAAGAGCCTGAGAAATATTCATTTCAGCTTGAATTGTCTTTCCTTGCCAGCCGGTTTAAGCAGCTTAACGAGGAATTGAGACCGGGTGATCTTTTCACCACCTTCAGGGTTGCCGATTATTATTTCACGAAATCACTCGTGTTCGCATCTGCAACGCTGACTGGTGATGAATACAACCTTTACCGGCAGATATTTTATATAATCTACGGATCACTTCCCAAACCGGATATTTATGTTTATCTCCACCTTGATATTGAGAGATTGTTGCAGAATATCAGAAAAAGGGGAAGGGAATATGAACAATCGATCACGGGGGAGTACCTTCAGAAAATTCAGGATAGTTACTTCGCCTTCTTCAGGCAGAACCCCGAAAACAGATATCTTATACTCGATATCAATAATATCGATTTTGTTTTAAACGAGGAGCATTACCAGAAAGTCATCGAAACCATCTTCAGCCGCGAATATACCTGCGGATCCAATAAAGTAATTCTGTAAGATGTTGCAAGGTAAAAAAACCAACACAACCGGAATTGATTATCAGAATCCGGTCGATACCTTAATTCCTTAAGGTGTTGTTTTATGCAACAAATAAATGTAATTATGTAACATTCTCCATGGAAATATCCCGTACATTTACAGTTTTGTTATGAAGTTCATTGAATATTTTTCTGTTTTGTCGTGTTCCGTAACTGTTTTTTTTGTTAAATTTGCACGAAATGAAAAAAAATTATATATTGTTCATTGATTGTCAAATGGATCTAATCGTAAACAAATAACATTTTAAACTATGAAAAAAATCAGAGGTTATTTTATCCTTATCCTGGCAGCAGCAGTTATGTCAGGCTGCAGCGGATTGAATAAGATGAAGAAAAACGCTGACCTGGTCAAGTATGAGGTTACTCCGACAGTACTTGAGGCGCATGGAGGACAGGTTGGTGTTACAGTCAAAGGCACCTTCCCGGAAAAATATTTCGATAAGAAAACCACTCTTCAGGTTACCCCGGTGCTTACCTATGCAGGAGGCGAAACAGCCTACGACAGGGTTGAAGTGCTTCAGGGAGAGAAAGTTCAGGCTAACGCTAAAGTAATAAGCTATTCTGGCGGTAATTTCACTTACACAAGTTCAATTCCGTACAATGAGGCGATGAAAGTATCTGAACTGATGCTGAGGATCACTGCCACCAGGGGTTCGCAGAGCCTGGATTTCGACCCGGTTAAACTTGCCGATGGTGTCATCGCCACTTCGACGCTGACAGAAAAGCATGGCAGGGCAGTCATAATGAAGGATAATTTCCAGAGAATTATTCCGGAAACACAGTTAGCCGACATACATTACGTGATCAACAGGTCAGATATCCGCAGCAGTGAGCTTAAGGGCGAGGATGTAACTGCGCTTAAACAGTACATAGGAAAGGTAAATGAAGATCCCGACAGGGTATTTAAAAGTGCCGTTACCAGCTCTTATGCTTCACCAGACGGTAAGTTTGAGCTCAATGAGAAGCTCTCGGTCAACAGGGGAACTGCAGCCGACAGACTGATCCAGGCAGAATTCAAGAAAATTGAAGCCGCTCAGAGCGCAGGTTTCTTTGATGCGATGACAACACCCGAAGACTGGGAAGGGTTTAAGGTTGAAGTTGAGAAATCAAATATTCCTGATAAGGAGCTTATCCTTAGGGTTCTTTCAATGTATTCTGATCCTGCAGTCAGGGAAAGGGAGATTCGCAATATGTCAAATGCATTTGAAGCCCTTAAAACAGATATTCTTCCGAGACTGAGAAGGTCAAAACTGATGGTCAATGTTGACAAGATCGGACGTACCGATGAGCAGATCCTGTCACAGATGAGGTCGGATCCTAAAGTACTTGATCTTGAGGAACTGCTCTATTCGGCAACTCTTACCTCTGATCTTAACGAACAGCTTAAATTCTATCAGACCGCTGCCGACCTTTTCCCGAAATGCATCCGCGCACATAACAACGTCGGTTTAACATATCTGGCATTAGGCAAACCCGATGATGCCCTTGTTGCTTTCGAAAAGGCAAAGGCTCTTCAAAACAACGATGTGGTTAAGAATAACCTCGGAATGGCATACCTTGCAAAAGGTGAACTGGCAAAAGCTGAAGAGCAGTATGCTTCGATGACGGCTTCAACACCCGAATCGAGGTGGGGCTTGGGTGTTATTGCTGTTTCAAAGGGTGAATACGACCAGGCTGTTAATTATTACGGCACGGAATCTGATTATAATCTGGCCCATGCGCAGTTGCTTAAAGGCGATGTAAACAGAGCTAAAGCAACTCTGGATGCAATTCAGGGAACGGCGAAAACTTCCAGAGTTTCATACCTCAAGGCTGTGGTTGGTGCCCGTCTCGACGACAGAAATTATATGCTGACCAATTTACGCGAAGCTGTGGCCGCTGATCCTGCATGGAAAGCTTATGCCAGGACAGACGTGGAATTTGCAAAATTCTTCAGCGATGATGCCTTCAGGGCTGCTGTTCAGTAATAAAAAATTTTAATCAGTAATTCAGTAGGGGCGTTGCATGCAACGCCCCTGCTATTTACAAACAGGTTTGTCTTGAAAGTTCCCACAAGACGATCCCCGCGCTTACAGCTATGTTGAAGGAGTGCTTTGTCCCAAACTGCG
>JAHYJA010000147.1 GCA_019429325.1 Bacteroidales bacterium | reverse complement strand
ATTTCCTTAATCCGCCCGCTCCACTCTTTTTCAGCAATGAACGCCCTTACTCCGGATGGGATATCGCTGTAAATAAAACTGTTCTCTTCTGTGCCATTATTGAAGGCTCTGTCTATGATACCGAATAATGCCCTGAGTTCCCTGAATCCAAGGAAATTATATGTAAGGAGGTCTTTCTGGTTTTCGCTGACAATTCTTGCGACCACCGGGCCCGTGCCGAAAGGCACCCTGCCGGATGGCCGGGGTGACGGATAGACTCTGGTTGTGTTAAGGCTGAACCATCCTCCGGCCGGGATGAGTTTCTGAATAAACCAGAAATCCTCGCCTGCCTGGCGCCGGTTCATTCCTCCTGATCTGACGTAAGGAAGAGCCTTCACTGCAAAAGCTGAGCCTATGGTGTGAAAAACATCAGGGAATCCGGAATATTTCAGTCCCTGATAAAAATATCTCATGTGTAACTCATAAAGAGCTGCAGCTTTAAGAATAGTCTCAGGATACCGGCTGCCGGCAAGCTGATGCTCAAAACTGACAGAGCATCCTGATCTGTCTTTTCTTTTAAGCAATTCGTTGCACAGGGCTGTCAGGTAGTTCTTCTCAACAACGCAGTCGGCATCGAGGCTGGCAATCACACCTTCGGGCCTGCCGGTTTTATTGAATCGCCTTACCGCCTCGTCCATGCCGGTCTTTCTTGCCAGCCCGACTCCCCATCCGGTGAATGGGGAAGTGTCGATGCATAAAGGATAGAGCCGGAAGAAATAATCATGATTGTCACTCTTCCATTTTTCTATGGCGGCAAGTGTTACCTTGTCAGCTTCCTGATCAGTGTTCAACTGCAGGGGTGAATTGACTATTATCAGGATCTCCGTCCTGCAATCAGGTTCTTCACAAGCTTTAAGGGAATTCAGCACTTCAGCGATCCCGGGCTCATTGTATGCCGGGATCACAACTATTATTCCTGTCTCTCCGGCAGGTGCCTCATTGATCAGCTCCGGGAACAATGCCCTTTTATCAAGCCATTCTGAGGCGAAGGACATGGCCTATTTCTTTTTCTCGGTCTTGTATTGCCTGTTAAGACCATCAAGTACCTTTCTTGTTATATCGAGGGCTTCGTTACTGTAAAGTACAACGCTTCCGAAGCTCTTGCCAAGGATATACTGGTAATTATATTCTGACCTGTTAGCCTCAAGATATCTGGTAATATACTCAAGGATCTGCCTGTTCATTACCTGCTCCTCCTCATACAGGTCGGACTGGAGCCTGTCGCGAAGGTTCAGAAGCTCCTGCTGCTGCTGAAGGAGGGCCTGCTCCATTTCAGCGGCTGTGGCTCTTGTGACCAGTCCTTTATTAACCTTTTCCTGAAAATCCCTTGCATCTCTTTCGTACCTGGTACCTTTTGTTGTAAGTTCAGTCTCCGCTTTCTTCTGTTTCCCGAGCAGATCCTCCCTCCTGTCAAAAAACATATCAAAATTGAAGATTATGGTATCGATATTTACATATGCGATAGCCTGTTCCGGGATTTCGACCCCTGCCTCGGTAATATATGTGGCTGGTTTGCTTTTATTTGAAGTAAAATGAAGTACGAACAGCGCTGCCACGGCCAGAAAGAGGGCAGCAAACAGAATAACAGATAGCTTCTTCATCGGGATTTTTAAATTTTTTAAACGTTTATAAGCCGCAAATATAAACAAATTAATAATTACTCATTGCAAATAACTCATTATCACTAACTGTCAGGCTGATGAAAATTTACTCTCCGGGCAGTGCAGGGAGGTCTTGATAATTAACGGGTAAAAACGTAAAGCGTCAGAATTCAGGGCACGGGATAGCCCTCATTCTTCGGCGGTCACCGAGCGTAAAGGAATTGAATTCATAGACGAGTGAGATCTCATGGGCTCCGTGAGTGGAGGTGATTAGGTTCGAAATGGTAAAGTCGTAGCTGTATCCGATATGCAGCTGATCGGTTTTTATTCCCAGCAAGCCGATAATCGCATCGCCGGGCTGGGAAGTGGCAAATGGTATTCCACGGTACCAGATGCCGAAAATAAGAGGATCTCTGTAATAATAAAGTCCAAGGTCGGACTGATAGAATTTTGCCTGTTTCTGGAAATTCATCGCGATCGACAAAACCTCCTGGTATTTTTGTTTCAACCTGGTACGCCTCAGCATCTGGACCCCTCCGAAGAGATTTACCTTTACGGGAAGGTTGGCATTTTCACCATAGAAAGACTGCTTCGGTACCAGCAGGTGGTCGAGAGTGATCCCGGCCCATATCCTGTCGTTGTAAACCAGCGCCGATGTGGCAAAATCAACATCTGCCACATTGTCAAACGGAGGGGGGTAAACAGTGGGCACAGTTCCGCTTCCCGTCATCTGACTGCTGAAGACCAGCTTGTAAATATTAAGTCCAAGATAATAAAACTTGAAGGTAACGCCCGGACGAATATGCCAGTCCTCAGTGATATTGAAGTCGTAGGAATAAAGCAGGCCGATGTTCATCGTGCTGAGGTCACCGGAACCTGCAACATCATAGGTAGCCAGTACGCCTATACCTGAGTTGAAGTTAACCAGTGCTTTGTCAAATGAGAAACTGTAAGTATGGAACACCCCGGGTATTGCCGGCCACTGGTTTCTGTAATTGATGGAAACCCTGTATTCTTCTGTCGCACCGGCAAAAGAAGGTGCCAGGTAAAGAGAATTGGCATAGAATTGCGAAAATGTAGGATCCTGCCCTGAACTATCTATAATAAAGAAGATTGACAGTATTAAAGAATATTTAATCCGCTTCAGCAAAATCTATACAGTTAGGTTACATTGACGAAAGTAGGCAATAGCAATCAAATTAATTACCCTGTTTTACGTAATTTTCCCCAAAAAGTGACAAGTTTATGAACAATTAAGTTACCCGAACGGTTAAAAAAGGGATTATACTGCGGATTGAAGCAGATTACGGAGATTAATACGGTTCGAAATGAGAAGTGTTACTGGTCCCTGAGAAGGGTAAGATCACCAAGCCGGGTAAACGATTCTCCGTTCCGGAATTTTCCGCGCACTTTCCAGATATATACCCCTGGTTCGCACAGCTGTCCGTTCAGATACCCGTCCCATCCGATATTTATGTCGTTGCTCTCAAAAATCAGGATGCCTCTTTTGCTGAAAATTCTGAGCTGATACTCTGCCACCTCAGAGAAAACAGGATGAAAGATGCTGGCAGTCAGGTCACTTGTGTAGGAATAATGACCTCCGGTGGGCCCTCCGGGATTTGGAATAAATGCATTCGGGAATTCGATGAAACTCCCCGAGCCCGAAAAGGCATTAAGGACGGTCTGGGAATCCTGACAACCCGGTTCAGAATATACAGTCAGTTTAATATTGTAATTTCCCGGTCTTGCATATTTGTGATAAGGTTCAATAACTTCAGAAGTCTGTCCGTCGCCAAACTCCCAGAAATATTTCACTGCATTTGTTGAATAATTAATAAACCGGACCTCGTTATCCGGATTTGAAAAATCGCCCTGGATAATCTCAAAACGGGCCACAGGTTTCGGATATGCAGTGATAATTGCAGATGATACCTCCTTTCTGCCATCTTCATAAACGATATTGAGTATGACTTTGTATTCTCCCTCAATATCATAGATCCACTCAGGATCCCTATCACCCGAATAACCTCCATCACCAAAGCTCCACCTCAGCGAAGCGGATGAAGCTGATTGATTCCTGAATTGTACTTTCAGCGGGATGCAGCCAGAGGTGATCGACGGTACAAACATTGCTTTCCCGGGGATATTAACAATCTGAAGGTTATTTCTTGTCAGGTCTGTATCCGGGATTATTTTGCCCCCCGGCACCGACAGGGGAGTCTCATATCTGGTTATTTTAGGCGGCTCACTTACATTCGGATCTGTGACAGGGGTCATGTTATTTCTGTTCAATTGCCTGACATCCTGTGAATTAACTGTAATGCCTTCTAAAATACCGTCTTCTGATACTATATCTTCTGTTTTACCGGTCGCCTGGCTTTTTTCGGCACCTGTCAGGTTGAGGGTTACATCAGGCATGGTCCTTTCGGCGGGAAGAGGGGGCGCTGTTTCCCTGTCCCTGTCGCCACCGGATCCTGAATTAATGATCAGAGCGGTTACGAGTGCAGCAGTGACTATAGCGCAGAGATAATAAACATTAAACCTTCCCGGATTAAAATGAAGGAATTCCCGTCTGCCCAGCTTGCGCATCAGTCGGTTTTTGACTGATGCGTCCGGAACAATCTCTGCATTTTCAAGCTTTTGCCTGAACAGATCCTCTACGTTTCTATTTTCCCCGTTCTCCTTCACGAGATCGTCATTCAATTTGTTTTCCTTTCAGCCATTGTCAGTATAGCTGTCTTTAATTTTTCTGAGAATCGCAAGTTTCTCCCGTATCAATGCCCTGGCCCTGCTGTACTGAGATTTTGATGTACTTGTATCAATCTTCAGGAATCCGGCTATCTCCTTATGCCTGTATCCTTCAACGGCATAAAGGTTGAACACCATCCTGTAACCGGCAGGCAGTCCGTTCAGTATGTTGTAAAGCTCATCGGCAGTATAAAAATCCTCCTCGAACCCGGAAGATCCGGCCTCCGCCGAAACATACTCATCAATATCCATGTGATACCTGTGCTTAAGGTTTTTATGATAGTGAGTAATAGCGGTATTGACTGCCACTCTTCTCAACCAGCCTGTAAAAGAACCTGTTCCTGAGTAATCGCCGATACTGAAAAAAATCTTCAGAAAAGTCTCCTGCAAAATATCCTCAGCTTCAGATCTGTCGGAAGCATACCGCATACAGATACCCAGAAGAAAACCCGAGTATTTATCGTACAATAACTTCTGCGCCTTGCTGTTATGCCTGGCGCATCCCTCTATTATCTGAAGATCGCCCGTCATTCCTGGCAGAGGTCAATTTGAAGACACTCCATGAAATCAAATGGTTGCATCAACCTGATATTTTTTGTCAAAACCCGGAAACCATGTGTTAAATCATCCGGTTCGTGTGACAAACGTCATTTAAAAACCGGGAAGCAACTATTTTATTAGCGTTTTTAATTTTATAAAGGAATTTGTCTGAAATTGCGCAAAAATTAATATTTAAACCCTACCGGTAAAATGATTAACAAATTCATAGCGGCAATATTGCCCTGGTTTCCCAGAAAATTTGTCTGGATCTTTTCAAGGCCATATATCTCGGGAGAGACTGTCGACGATGCCATGCGCGTATCAAAAGAGCTGAACAACAAGAATATAAAGGTTACTATTGATGTTCTCGGGGAGTTTATAAAGACTCTTGATGAGGCTGAAAGCAATAAGAAGGAGTACCTTCATCTGATAGATGTAGCCACAAAGACGGGAATAGATGGCAATTTTAGTCTTAAGCCGACAAGTTTCGGGCTTCTCCCTGACAAGGATGTCTGCTATGGCCACATACGTGAAATAGTCGCCAGGGCAACCTCATTGAACGCTTTTATAAGGATTGATATGGAGGATTCGCCATGCACCGATCCCGAAATAGAATTATTCCGTAAACTGAGGGCGGAATTTCCCGGAAACGTCGGGCTGGTGCTTCAGGCATATCTCAGAAGAACAATGAGCGATCTGGTGAGCCTGGCGGAGCTCAATGATCCTGAATTTCCTCTGAGCTTCAGGTTATGCAAGGGGATATACGTAGAACCTGAGGAGATTGCTTTCAAAAAATACGAGGAAATTAACCAGCATTTTCTTGAGGACCTCGAATTCATGTTCAGTAACAGAATATTTGCCGGTATTGCCACACACGATAAGCCTCTTATCGAAGGGGCGTACAGGCTGATCGAAAAATATAAGGTACCGAAGGAATTTTATGAGTTTCAGATGTTATACGGCGTAACACCACGGCTGCGCGACTCTGTTGTAAGCAAGGGCCATAACATGAGGGTGTATGTTCCCTTCGGGAAAGAGTGGTTCGGATACTCCACGCGACGGTTAAAGGAGAATCCCAAAATGGCAAGCCATATTATTAAAGCGATATTCTATAAGGGATAGCGGGGAGCGTAGGCGCGGATTTAGCGTAACGAAGTGAAGCGTAGTTGGTGGTAGCATCACCGATTGAACCCTGACTATGAAGCCCCTGATAAGCCGAGACTGCAACATTAAACCTGGCATTGTCAATCTCGGTTTTCTGCTCAGGCCTGGCATAAAGGATATCTGATTTCAGGTTTGCATACCTGGGGAGAATTATTACCTCACCAATTGCCAGAGTGTCGGTTTGCATAAAGATACCGGTATTGAACTCCCTTCCCATAAGGGTATCGCTTACACTGAATGAAACAGGCTTGTACCCAAGAACCGAGAAGAGAACGGTGTCATACCTCCTGACATTAAGCGCGAAAGTACCGTCTTTTTCACTGACAGAATGGAACGACCTGTTGATAAATATCTGGGAACCGGGAATTGGATTGAGGGTTGAGGCATCCATTACGATGCCATGAAACACAAATCTCACTCCGGTACCCTTCTCCGTCTGGGAACAGATGGTCTGGCAAACAAGAAATGTCAGAAGAAATATGACATTAATTTTCTTCATCACCGAAAACCGTCTCAGAGTTTCAGTATCAGATCGTCAAGACGCCTTTTAGGAACATAATGATTGCCGGCGCTGTCTCTCCAGTATCTGATGTCGCCGTCCTTAATATCCTCAATGATAACATTTTCCACAGGCTTACCCAGGGCAAGGACCAGTAGTATCTCGTACCGGTCCGGAATACCAAGCTCCTTACGCAAATCGTCTCGTTTTATCGACGCTATCATACAGCCTCCCAGTCCCCTGGCGGTAGCTCCAAGCATAATGCTCTGCGCGGCTATTCCGTGATCGACCATAAAATTTCCTGTGATATCTGTATCACCGAGAATGATAATATAACCTGATGGCCTTTCACCCGGCACCGGTCCGTCCCAATCCTTAAGGTAGCCTGCCCAGGCGGTTGACGGAAAGATCCTTTCACAATCTTCGCGGCTGGAATACAGAAGGAACCGTAGAGGTTGCCTGTTTGCCGCTGAGGCGGACAACCTGGCAAGTCCTGCAAGTTCTCTGAGGATCTCATCATTCAGTCTGTGCGATTCGTCGAACCTCCTGTACGACCGGGTTTTCAAAACAAGCTCGTCAAAACTGTTCATTGCTGCTACCTCTGGTTATTTATTAAATTCCCTTCAATTTACGAAATATTTACTAATCGGAATAGAGTCCATCCCTTGAAAGTATTCTTTTTAGATTAGCCAGTCCGTAAACCACCACGGCAGTTACAACTGAAGTGTGTTCCTGGTACTCCGGTATGCTTTTGTCGTAAGTATCCCTTTCTGTGTGCCAGATCTCCATATAATTAAAGTTATACCCTTTGCTGTCGGGTGCATCGAACGACAGTGCCGGCACACCGTTTATTGCAAACCATGCATGATCGGAGCCGCCGGCTGTAACCGGCTTCGGCCGTGCCGGCTGTGTGCGCCTGGCAAGAGTAAACGGGAAATCGGGGTTGATCCTGTTCAAAGGTTTGCAGACCATCTCAAAATCATCATACATGGCATCTGGTACAGTCAATCCGGAAGCTACTGTCGGCCCCCCGTCCCTGTTGAAATAGTTTGATATACGCGGAAGTTTTTCCTTATTGGTTTCCACCCAGTGCCTGGAGCCCACCAGTCCAAACTCCTCGGCAGCCCAGAGGCATGCCAGTATAGTACGTTCGGGCTTGCCTCCTGCAGCCATAATCAGACGGGCAGCCTCCATTACGGGGGAGACACCCGAACCATCGTCGACACCACCGGTTGCCACATCAAAGGCATCGAGATGACCGCCCATCATAACGTACTGATCGGGATACCGGGTTCCGCGGATAACACCGATAACATTATGAAAAGGTACTGGTCCCGGTTTG
>JAHYJA010000146.1 GCA_019429325.1 Bacteroidales bacterium | reverse complement strand
GATCTATTATTGACACAGCTGTAAAAAATAATCAAAATGTGTTACAAGCGTTGAGTGTCATAGCCGATCATAAACATTAACTTTAGGCACTTTAGGCACTCCAAACTCAAGGCACTGATTAGTTACAACACTGACAAGCAACAAGCTAAATATTTATGGCTACAAAATTAAAACTTAAAATATTTTTTATAAATTCTACTGACTATGTATAAGATAATTAAATACTCATTTATATCACTGACTATTCTTGGATTCTTGATTCTCAATAGTTGTGAAAGGGACAAAAATTCTGGAATACCAACCGATGGTGATGGCAATAAATATGACACAGTAGTTATCGGTACTCAGGTTTGGTTTGCAGAAAACCTGAAAACCACTAAATACAACAATGGAGTTTCTATCCCATTAGTTACTGATAATGCGCAATGGGCTTCTACAATATCTGCTGCATTTTGTTGGTATGACAATGACCCAAGTTATAAAGATAGTTATGGCGCACTTTATAATTGGTGGGCAGTAAATATTTCCTATCTTTGTCCTGTTGGCTGGCATGTTCCTTCTAAGGAAGAATGGACAATACTGATAGATTATTTAGGAGGAGAATACGTGGCTGGAGGTAAATTAAAAGAATCTGGATTTATGCATTGGCTAAGCCCCAATGAAGGCGCATCGAACGAAACCGGCTTTACTGCTCTCCCAGGGGGCAGTAGATATTTTGGGGATGGGTCATACGCGAGTATTGGATCCAGAGGCTACTGGTGGACTTCTTCCTCCATGATTGATGAGAGATTCGCATGGGATTTTAGATTGAAAAACATTGGAGATGACGCGGCAATAGGATCTTTTAAGAAACCAAATGGCTATTCTGTCCGTTGTGTGAAGGATAATAATTGAACTCCAAACGGGAGATTATCTTGATTAAGTGACAATTACTCAGAATCCTATTAAATTGATATCTAACTTTAATAAAATAACATAATCTGTTCAAACAATATAAAACTATTTGCCGAGACAAATTAGTTGTGCCGTGATAGTTTAAAAATTAGAACTAACCATAACACGGACGGTATAATTAATAAGCTCGTCACAGTTTTTGCTTTTGCTCCTGCACCCATGACAAATTGGTAATGGCCGTTGCACCCTGACTCGCTCAGCTGCCCGTAATCAAAATCCTGCACCTTGACAATTTTCCGGCTCCGAGATAGTTTGTACCGCGATCCGCCGGCTGGCGGACCAGTGCCCGCAAACAACTTTGTAACCGGGGATAAATTCGTGGCTCCGATCAACCTTGTACCCCCGACTTCTCCGCCAGCTGGCGGATTCGCCGGGGCGCGGCGCGACACGCGTAATGCTCAACAAACTTTGTATCTGGCCTCCTTCGCTATCCTGACATAACATGTCGGGACTTAACGCTCGGCCCTCCATATTGTCGGGCCGTTAGTTGCCAGGCGCAGCACATCGATGCGGAGAAAATACTTACTAATCACCGCATATTTTGCGGATATTATTTTTAATTGCGGAGATTAATTTATATATTTACCGCAAATATTGCGGAGAATGAAAATTTATATTTACCAACAATCTGATTGGCCGAAGTTTAAATGGGACAGCAAGTCCATTTTATTGCCACATTCTAATGTTAGACACTTGCAGGGAAAGCTGGTAGGAAAGATGGAAACTTTAGGATTTAAGCTTAGAAATGAGGCTGTTTTGGAAACCTTGACTACTGAAGTAATTAAAACATCAGAAATTGAAGGTCAGATTCTAGACCTTGACCAGGTTCGATCCTCAATAGCAAGAAGGTTAGGAATTGAGGTATCTGGACTTGTACCATCTGACCGAAATGTAGACGGAGTAGTCGAAATGATGTTAGACGCAACCCAGAACTATAAAAAGACATTAACGACAGATAGATTATTTGGCTGGCATTCAGCGTTGTTTCCTTCAGGTCGAAGTGGTATGTATAAAATTATTGTTGGTAATTGGAGAGATGATTCAACCGGTCCTATGCAAGTTGTTTCAGGTGCTTTGGGAAAAGAGAAAGTACATTTTGAAGCTCCACCTGCAAGAGAGATTAGAAAAGAAATGAAATCATATATTTCATGGTTTAATAAAGAAACTGACCAGGATTTAATATTAAAATCTGCTATATCTCATCTGTGGTTTATTACAATACATCCCTTTGAAGATGGCAACGGTAGAATTGCCCGTGCCTTATCAGAAATGTTACTTGCCAGATCAGACGAAACACCGCAACGGTTTTATAGTATGTCTTCACAAATAAGAGCCGAGAGTAAAGATTATTATAACATTCTTGAAAAAACTCAGAAAGGGACTCTTGATATAACTGAATGGTTAGTTTGGTATTTAAAATGCCTGACAGATGCTCTTTATTCGTCAGATAAAATTCTTTCAAAAGTTCTCTATAAGCACAAGTTTTGGATAAAATATTCTTCCGAAACTCTTAACAGCAGACAAATCCTGCTGATAAACAAATTATTAGATAACTTTTTTGGTCAATTGACTACTTCAAAGTGGGCAAAAATTGCGAAATGTTCTCAAGATACTGCACTCAGAGATATTCAAGACCTCTTAAATAAGAACATTCTTCAAAAAAATCCTTCGGGTGGACGAAGCACAAGCTATAATCTTGTTACCCTAAAATTAAAACAGCCCAGCAACTAATAAAGAGGACTTCATGTGGCATGTAATGCCCAGCATGAAGTCTCACGTTGCTCTAAATCCATGCACGTGCTTTCTTTCTATGTACTTATCAACGGTTTTAGTGGAATAGCTGCTTGATTTACAGCAAGATAGGTAGGGAAGATTGACGACTGATCTAACGCTCAAAAAGAACTTTATTACACAAATATAGAACTTTTTCTGTGAAAGCTATCCCACCCCCTTTTTTGGGGTGGGATTTAGTGCAACACGGACGGTATGTTTAATAGGCTTCCCGATAAATCGGGACAAGTCGTCATGGTTTTTGCGCTTAGAATACATTATCTTCCAAACTTACCCTGTCAAAAAAGACCATTATGATGTCTAACTTAAAATAATTGAGACATAAATTCAGTCAGGTAAACACGCCAGTTCTTCCAGATGTGGCCGCCATCGGTTTCCATATATTCATACTTCATGCCTAATGAATCGAGCTTAGTCCTGAGATCTTCATTTCTTTGGCATCAGGTGCCATATATCTGAATGTTACAGTTTTATCGGCATTTATCTCGGGCGACTTAATGCCGGTATCACCGATATTCAGTATCCGCATCATGTTGAGTCTGACTTAAGGAAATTTCACTATTTTTAACCTGATCAATTCTTAAACATTGTGAACCTATGTAATCCTTTGCAGTCTTGTAATTAAGGTTTTTCCCACAAGTAACACAAAGGCCAACAATAGATTAGTAATAACCAAGGATTGGAAAGGTTAAAAAGCGACGAATAATTATTATTTTAAAAAATGAATGGAGGTAACCCAATGAACTCATTTAAAGACATTTCTTCATCAGTAAGAACCTTGTTTATACTGGTATTAGTAGCAGGTGTTGCTGCTTTATTTAACTCCTGTAATACAAAAGATTATCCGAGAAAGCCTGACCGTCTCGGATCGGGTAAAGTAAGGTGGGCGGAAACACTGACTCCGGATGGCTGGGCTATGGTAACGAATGAAGGCGGGGCTACCCTCGGATATTCAAAGAGTTCCGGGCTTCAGCTACTCCAGTCCGACGGATACGCGTTCAAAGATCTCAACAGGAACAACATGCTGGATCTGTTTGAAGACTGGCGCGTTGACTCTGACACTAGAGCGGCAGCCATGGTTGACGAGATTCCTGTCGAGCAGATGATGGGCATGAAGATGAATCCGTTCGGCATGGGGAGTGTCAATGCTGATGCACTGGATAATACAATTAAGAGTGCCCTGGACCTGGGTTACAGACAGTTGCGGGCAGCCGGCTCGAATACCTCAGGGAGAGTAAAGGCTTCATGGAACAACATGGTACAGGAATACATCGAGAGCCTTGAAAATATTGTCTGTATTCCCGCGGTCTGGATAGCTGACCCAAGATCAGGAGACGTATCCGAGTGGCCAAGCAACCTAGCAATGGCGGCAACGTTTGATCCTGAGACCGGAGCCGAATACGGACAACTGATGTCTGAAGAGTGGCGGGCTATGGGAATTTCCATGCAGGTTGCGACACAGATGGACCTGGCTACGGAACCGCGCTGGAAACGGATCTCCGGTACGTTTGGCGAAGACCCTGCCCTGTCGATGGATATGGCCAGGGCCGTAATTAACGGATGGCAATCCACCTACGACGAGGACGGTAATGATCTGGGCTGGGGTGAACACAGCGTAAACAACCAGATGAAGCACTGGCCCGGAGACGGAGCTGCAGAAGGCGGACGCGAATCGCATACGCGTGACGGGGCATACAACGTATTCCCGGGGGGGCAGTTCTGGACTCATACCCTGCCGTTTGCTGCATGCATGGACTTGCCGGGCAGGACTAAAAAGGTAACGGCTGCCATGACCAACTTTTCCGTAGGTATTGAAGCAGATGGCTCACCGGTTGGCGGAGAGCGCGTTGCCTCAAGCTACAGTAAATACAAAATTAACACCGTGTTGAGAGGGATGTATGGCTGGGATGGCTATATCCTGACGGACTTCGGGATCATTACAGGCAAGAATTTCGGTATGGAAGATCTGACCCCGGCAGAATGTATGCTTGCGATCCTGGAAGCCGGATGTGATGCCTACGGTGGGGAGGGCCGGAACGGCAGGGAAAGCGTGGATCTGGCTATGGAAGCCTATGAACTTGGGGTTAAGAAGCCCGGAGAAGAAGCAATGAACGAGATAATGCGGCACTCGACGGAAAGAATTTTGAGGACACACTTCAACATCGGGATAGTTGACAATCCATATCTCAGCATTGAGAAAGCCGAAACGGTTCCAAACAATGCGGAGCACAACGCCCGGGGCTACCAGGCGATGCTCAGATCTATAGTTATGCTGAAGAACAGTGGAGGCATTATTCGCCGGGCATCAGCAGGAGCAGAAAAACCGACCGTGTATATCCCTATGGTCTATTCGCCGGCGACTTCCGGGCGGGGAGCCAGACCCGCATCTGCCAATCCGGCATTCAATCTCAAAGCAGCCGGAGAGTACTTCAATGTCGTTACTGACGCGCTGGCCACAAAACTTACAGGACCGGCAGATGAGAAGGGCAATCGCACAGTATCGCCAAAAGATATCATACGTGCTTCTGCCGCGCAAATAGCAAGGTGTGATTTCGCTCTTGTGAGAATAACCAGTCCTCAAAACGGGAATCCTACATACATGGGCTTCGGAGGCATTACGACTGACGGCAACAAATATACATATCTGCCAATTTCACTGCAATATCGTACCTACACCGCAAACTCAGAATTCGTACGTTTGGAGTCTCTCGGCGGAGATATGATCGAAGTGACCGAGACATCGCCTGATGGTTATGGCGATTTAAAGACACTAAAAAAGGAGAATCGCTCATATTTCGGCAAGACCGCAATTATCAGGAATGAAAGTGATCTGGATCTCGTACTGAATACCGTATCTGCCGCGAAAAAGGTAATTGTTGCCCTGGACGTGTCAAACCCAATGGTGTTCAGGGAACTTGAGAGGGAGGTCGATGCAATCCTTGTGGGATTTGGCGGTGACAGGTCAGCTTTTCTGCCCGACAAAGCATTCCTTGAGATTATTGCCGGTCAGGTTGAGCCGTCCGGGCTGCTGCCGCTTCAAATGCCTGCGAATATGGAAACCGTGGAGGCGCAATTCGAGGATGTGCCGCGGGATATGGAATGCCATACTGACAGCGACGGCAACACGTATGACTTTGCATTCGGCCTGAACTGGTCGGGTGTGATCATAGATAACCGCACGGCAAAGTATGGTGTTCCTCCGATTATTGGTGAACCACCTAAATAAATCTAAAGGTTGCAATACTATATACCACGTGTTCTGCACCCCTATGAAACCAGACTAAAATTACGCCCCCCTTCTAAACACCTAAAATGAATTTAATAATGAGAACAAGCAAACTTTTGATTGGATTTATGCTAATTTTTAGTTCTTTATCAACAACTTCAGTTTATGCACAGGGCGGCGATCAGATTCCGGACGGAAGAGCTAAGGCAGATCGAAATCTTCCGGTGTTTCCAGAGGCAACTTCTCAGTTGTACAATCAATTTCTGACCAGTGTTCCGGATATACAGGTTGAAACCGTAGTCGGGTATCTTCCAAAATTGCCACGATATGTTAAGGGCGTTTACATCAATAATCGCAAAGGACCCGATGTAAGAGTGCTCTGGCCTTCACCCGAGGATAATAGTCAGGTGCTTACTTCTGGCACTTATACAGTAACAGGAAAGGTTGCCGGATCAGACATACAACCAAAGGCGTTTGTTACGGTTAAAGATGCGGGGTCCCGTGCCACACCCGATCGGACACTGGAAACCTTTAGTCTTGATCAGGTTATATTAACGACCGATCTTCATGACCACGACACGAAATTTATCGAGAACCGCAATAAATTTTTAACGGGACTTGCCAATACAAATCCGGACAATTTCCTATATATGTTTCGTAATGCCTTCGGGCAGGAACAGCCTGAGGGAGCTCAAGCACTGGGGGGTTGGGACAGTCAACAAACCAAATTGCGCGGTCATGCTACAGGGCATTATCTGACAGCTATAGCCCAGGCTTATGCGGGTACCGGTTATGATGCCTCGCTCCAGGCAAATTTTGCTGATAAAATGGAATATATGGTGAATACACTGTATGAACTATCAAACATGTCAGGAAAGCCACGAACAACCGGAGGAGAATATGTGTCAGACCCGGCATCTGTGCCACCGGGTCAGGGTAAATCAGGCTTTGATTCAGATCTGACTGTTGAAGGTATCCGGGCGGATTACTGGAACTGGGGTATAGGATTTATCAGTGCTTATCCGCCGGACCAGTTTATCATGCTGGAAAAAGGCGCTACATACGGACGGACTGATGCTCAAATATGGGCGCCATACTATACTCTGCATAAAATACTGGCCGGTTTGATGGATATTTACGAAATCAGTGGCAATGAAAAGGCGCTTGAAATTGTAAAAGGTATGGGTGACTGGGTATATGCCCGTCTGAGTCAGTTGCCAGCCGAGACACTTATAAGCATGTGGAACAGATACATCGCAGGAGAGTTCGGAGGCATGAACGAAGCTATGGCAAGACTCTGCCGGATTACAGGCGAGCCTGGTTACATGGAAGCTGCACGATTATTTGATAACATAAGGGTGTTCTATGGTGATGCTGAACATTCTCACGGACTGGCCAGGAACGTAGATATGTTCCGTGGGTTACACGCCAACCAGCACATACCTCAAATTATGGGGGCGCTTGAAATATATCGTGATTCAAATGATCCGGAATATTATCATATAGCTGATAATTTCTGGAATATGGCCACTAATGATTATATGTACTGTATCGGAGGAGTTGCAGGAGCACGCAATCCTGATAATCCGGAATGCTTCACTGCCCAGCCGGCAACTCTTTATGAAAACGGTTTCGCGGCCGGAGGGCAGAATGAAACCTGTGCTACATACAATATGCTGAAATTAACCAGGGGCCTGTTTCTCTTTGATCAGCGTGCAGTGTATATGGATTATTACGAGCGAGGGCTGTACAATCATATTCTTGCTTCTGTTGCAGAGCACAGCCCTGCAAATACCTATCACGTGCCTCTGCGACCCGGTTCTCTTAAACAGTTTGGTAATCCCGGTATGACAGGTTTCAGCTGTTGTAACGGTACTGCTCTCGAGAGCAATACGAAGTTTCAAAACTCTATTTATTTCAGAAGTGCGGACAACCGGGCTCTGTATGTGAATCTATATGTGCCTTCGACATTAAAGTGGACGGACAGGAATATAACCGTAACTCAAGCAACAGCTTACCCGAAGGAAGACCACACACTGTTAACCATTGATGGTAATGGCAGGTTTGACCTTAATGTACGTGTGCCATCCTGGGCTACTGAAGGATTTTTTGTAAAGATAAATGGTAAGGACAGGAAAGTTAAGGC
>JAHYJA010000145.1 GCA_019429325.1 Bacteroidales bacterium | reverse complement strand
GGGAGGTTTACCCTAAGGGGCAGGCTGAGGTTCCAGGAACAGCGCAGGACATATTTTAAGAATGAAGAATACGTTCTTCCAAGGTACCAGGTAAGGATGAAAGTAACAACAATGTACCGGACACCCTCGTTCCCCGTGAATCCGTATCTGGAATTTGAAACCTTCATGCCGGTATTCTCCGACAAATCGAAGGTAATAGGCAAAAACAGGTTTACTGCCGGACTCGAATATAAATTCAATAAAACCCACGCCGTGGATCTCGAATATATGTTCGAGCGCGATTACCTGCCCAAATTAGCCGACATCAACATCATCAGTCTCGGCTACAACCTGAAGTTTTAGACTTACCGATTACCGGTCACCGATCACCGATAACCTAATACCCAATAAAGGCAAACCAGCAATTATGAAACGATCCCACATCCTCGTCCCCACTTTGTTCATCCTTCTCACAACCACCTGCCTTCTGTCCCAGGTAAACCCTCAGCGCCAATGGCCCGGATACCGCGGCCATATGGCCTCCGGAGTGCTCGACAATGCAAACCTCCCGGAGAGTTTCAACATTGAGAAAAACCTCAATATCAGATGGAAAACACCCGTCCCGGGACTGGGAATCTCAAGCCCTGTGATATGGGGAGACAGACTCTTTATCACAACCGCTGTAAGTGAATAGGACAGGGAAGGCTTTAAACCCGGCATCTTTGGCGATGTCGCTTCGGTAAAAGATGAATCGGTACATGAATGGATAATCTACTGCATCGATAAGAACACGGGGGAAATAATCTGGGAAAGAACATCATACAAAGGTATACCTAAAGTAAAACGTCATCCCAAGTCAACCCATGCCAACTCTACAGTTGCCACCGACGGCAATTATGTGGTCGCTTTTTTCGGCTCCGAAGGTTTGCAAGCTCCCCGGTAATCCACGAAGGTGTTCTCGTTATACAGTGCGATGTGCTCGAAAACTCCTTTGTGGCCGCCTACGACCTTAAAACGGGCAAAGAGCTCTGGAAGATGGAAAGAGATGAATATCCGGGCTGGTGCACTCCCAGTATCTACGAACATAGCGGAAGGAAATACGTGGCGGTGAACGGTTATAAACACCGGGGTGGATATGACTTCATAACCGGAAAGGAGATATGGAGGATGTCCGGGGGCGGCGATATCCAGATACCTACACCGATATTGGGTGATGGGCTGATCTATTTCAACAGTGCCCATGGCCGTAGCTCGCCGATAATGGCTGTCAGGACAAACGCTTCAGGTGATATTACACTTAAAGAGGGTGAGACTTCCAATTCCGGTATTGCCTGGTATATCCCGAGGGGAGGATCCTACATGCATACCCTTCTCCTTTACCGGAACCGCCTTTACAATGTGAACTGGAACGGCATGGTGAACTGCCTCGATCCCTTTACCGGCAAGGAGATCTATAACGGCAAGCTTGGTAATACTAAGAGCTTTGTAGCTTCACCTGTGGCATCCGACGGCAGGATCTATATCGTCGACGAGGAGGGAATTCTCTACATTATACAGGATGGTGATAAATTCAACCTTCTTGCAGAAATATCCCTGGGAGACATTTGCATGACAGCCCCGGCCATAACCGACGGGATGATTTATTTCAGGACCCAGAGTCAGCTGATTGCAGCCGGGAGAAAATAGAGCTCGTTGCAGCTATTCCTTTCTTAGCGAGGTGATAAGCGAGCGAGCCTCAATCCGGCGGACTGCAACAAGGAGAGAGATCACACCGACCGTGAATATCGAGATCATCATGAGAACGAAAAGCATCCAGGGAATATCGGTGCCTGACCTGAGTGACGGCAGAGTGGCTATAAGGGCCGGTACGGCTCCGGTGATGATCCCGGCCACCAGGATGCGCAGCTGATCGCGCATGATCATGCTCCTTATCCCACGAGGAGTGAAGCCGGCAGCCATCATAAGTGCGAACTCCTGCCTGCGGCGACTGTAGTTGCGAAGCATTATAAATCCAAGTCCTGCAATGCCGAGAACCATCCCTATGGTGCCAAGGAAAGAGAAGACTGTAAGATATGTATTATTAACCCCAAAGAATGAAGAAAGCCGCTCCGCGGTTGTCTCCACCCGGATACCATAGTTGATGAACCGCGATTCAAGGACCTCCTTGTATGCCGCTGCCATTTCAGGATCCCCGTCTGCAAGCAATATCTGACTCCCCGAAACTGATGGGAAATACCTGTTGAAATCCCGGAATCCTGTTAAGACATAACCCTGAAACACTGATGCCTTAAGTCCCCCGGCAATCACAATGCTTAAAGGCTCCCCGTTCTCCGCCCTGATAACAATGGTATCACCTGTTCTGATCTTAAGACCCCATTGCATAACAGTCTGATCAGCAATTCCGTATATGATATTATCTCCTGCAGGAGTATCGAGCAGTTCCCATGGATTCACCCTTCCTGCGCTCTTCAGTTTAGTTGCAAAGGAGAATGCTCCTTTATCGACAAATTGCCGGGGATCGATCCCTAGAAGGGGAGGTGCTGCTACATTATTAAGATTGAGACAGCTTGCATCGTCGCCCTGCGACCTTCGCGCATGCACGAATGATAATCCGCTCAGTTCTTCATCATCAAGCCCGAACTCAATCCTGCCGGCTCTGCTGTTAAGATCCTCCTTCACCGGAACTGCCAGTTCACTCCAGAGCAGATAACCACCTGTGCCACCCGACGATTCAAGCATCCTGTCGTTGATGCTTAACTTGTTTACCCCGGTGATCATGATCGCGAAAATGCCTGCCGCAATAAACAGCATAGGCGTCGTTGCATGGGAAGGATTGAAGGAATTGTAAAGGGTCGTTAAAATATTTCTGCCTCTTTCAGCTCCAGAAGCAACCATCCGGGGCCTCCTGAGAAGCATCTGGCGGAACAAAAAGATCAGTGAGAGGAAAAATAACGCCCCTGAGGCAAACGAAAAGGGTACTGAGAATTCCTCTGTAACAACCGATAAAACCAGTAGAATCAGTGCAGGAACTGAACACAGAATAAGTAAAATCAGGTTCAGCCTGGATGAATGCCCAATGTAAATGCCTGTTTCAGCCTTTTTAAAGCCCTTCAGGAAGCTTCTTATCCTGATTGATATTATGATCAGCGTAACAATAAGGGTTGCGCTAAACCCCCCTAAAACAGGGTAAAATGCCATTCCTGCAACCAGGGTATCTGTCTGTACCGCTCCCGACCAGACCGAATTCAGTGCTTTAATTATCATAAGATTGAAGAGGACACCTGCCGCAATGCCGGCAAGTGCTCCGGCAAAAGCCACCACACCGGCTTCATATATCAGCATCTTCCCGATATACCTGTCGGTGAACCCGAGGGCAAAAAACGTCCTGACCTGAGCTTTCCGTGAGTCGAGGTAAGTGGAGAGCACCAGAACAAGCAGTATGACAGATGAAAGTATAATAAAGAAGCCCAGGCTAAGGAACAGCGTACTGAAATCAGTTCCCTGACTGGCGGCCCTTATCGATTCTGCCTGTATGTCGGTGATCGTAAAGCCTGTCCTGTAGGGATCAAGGGAGCCTTCAAGAGCTGATCTGATCTCAGGTCCGGTGATCACCGGAGGAAACCTCAGTGAGGTTGCGGGACCATAATTGCTTCCCCATAGCTCCCTGCCCTTTTCATAACTTATGACGGCTTTGGGTGTGCCCTTGTACCTGCTCCAGTAATCTTCATCAACCTGCCTGATAAGTTTCATGTCGATCGGCACGCCTGCATCCCAGTCGGAACATGATTCACTTCCGGATATTCCCGGGAATTCAGGCATCAGCAACGGATCAGCTACCTGATCAGCCATGCCTGCAACATTGCTGACAATAAATCTCCCTGATGCCTCTGTAAGCCTGTTGTCTATATCGGGTGAATACCACCTTACTTCAATGGTATCGCCCGGTGCGGCATTAAGATCATCCGCAAGCCATTGGTTGATGATTATTCCATTACCATTCGGTAAATCCGCGAAGAGAGAGGAAGGCAAACCTGAAATAAATGAGTAGGGAGCCATGTTATTCCCGGCGACAAACCTGTTGCCCATGTAGGTGATCACAGGCTCTGCCAGGGGCAATACACCCTTAATCTCATCTATAAGAGATTCGTCAAGAAAAATCCTCGCGGTAATAATCTCATAACTGCCTGTCATTTCTGAAAGCCGTATCTTAAGTCCTATATCTTCCGGCGTCAGCACTTCTTTCAGTGCAGTATAAACATCGCTTACAGAAATATCCCGGCTTCCTTCAACAAGCAGTCTGTTTATTGCGGGTGGCTCGCCATCCTCAGTGATGATATCCGACCGGTTGATGAAAATATTGAGGGGTGTTATCTGACTTATGCCAAGAGAGAAATTGCCAGCCCGGCCGGAAGACAAAACCTTTCCAACCGTCAGAACCATCGATGTTCCCGGTCCCTTCTCAGGAGCAAAGGGAGCATCGGCCGGTATGTCGGAGATATCGTCAAAACGGATTGTTATATCATCTCCCTCATTTAATCCCAGGAGCTCTGCCAGCTTGCTGTTTATTGCAACAGATCCTTCCCCGATGAGCAGATCCTGATCGCCATGGAACGCGAAGAACGATGGATCAATACCAATAATGTTTACATTGAATGCGCTCCCGCCCGTGGCGAAGTTCTGGCAATAGCCCTTCATCTCCAGGATGCCGGTGCTTCCGGCGGCTGAATGACGGCTGAACCTCTCACTTACCGAAGGATCAAAGTACCTCATTCCCGAGTTCACGACAATGCCGGTATTGCCCAGCCTCTCAGAAGATGATCTTTTCAGGCTGTAACGGACGGAATTGCCTGTCATAAGCGATCCCGAAATAACTGCCGAAAGAAGCATTATTATCAGTATCTGTGATATTACAGACGACCTGTAGAATAACAGTGTTCTGAGAATGATATGTCCGGTGCCTGGTTTCACCTGTATGCTATTTTGCCTTGCCCTTCACTTCTTCAAGCGCCCCGCTGACAAGTTCCATCCGGATTGCCATCTTTTCTGCCAGGTCGTGCGAGTGTGTGGCAAGGATAATTGTCACTCCCAGCTCCCGGTTCATTTCCAGAAGAAGTTCACCCAGAATTATGGCATTGTTCTTATCAAGCGATCCCGTAGGTTCATCGGCAAGAAGGAGGGAAGGTTTGTTCACCAGCGACCTTACCAGGGTTGCCCTCTGAGCTTCACCCCCTGATATCTGAAATGGATACTTCTCTCCCAGATCTGATATGCCTGTCCTTTCCATCAGCTTAATGGCATGTTGCTCCTTTTCGCCGAAATCAGAAGCTGAAAGATCTGAAGCAAGCAACGGAAGCAAAATGTTTTCCCTAACAGTCAGATAGGGCAACAGAAGATGGTCCTGGAAGACAAATCCCAGGTTCCTGTTCCTGTAACGCGCTGACTCGTCAGGAGAATAATTCAGCAAGGGCTCTCCCCGGAACAGGATTTCACCTGAATCAGGCTTGTCGAGAAGACCGATTATATTCAGAAGGGTTGTCTTACCCGAACCGGATGGCCCGATTACCGACATTGAGTCACCCTCCATTAGATGGAGGCTGAGCTCCTTCAGTACTGTTCCCCGCTGATGATATGATTTTGTGATACTATTTATTCTTAGCATAATGGTCTTATTATGAACAGCATCCCGCTGCTATCTACTTTTTTACTGAACCATATACCCTGGCAAGTCCTGCCGACATCTCAGCCAGCGACAGTTTTTCCCTTACACCCTTCCTGCCTGCATTTCCCAGTCTGGCCAGATTCTCTTTGTCCTTAAACATCCTGGTAATAACCCTGGCAAGTTCTTCCGGAGTGTCGGGAGAATAAATCACACCGCCTCCTGTCATTTCAACTATTTCGGCAAATGCACCGGTGTCGGGCTGAACCACCGGCACGCCTTCCGCATTGGCTTCAAGGATGTAGAGGCCATAGCCGTCATGTTTTCTCACCGGGACACTCATCAGGTCGATGTTCCTGAAGAATTCCTGTTTCTTGTCACCTTCAAATTCAGGATAGATCCTGACTGATTCCTTATAACCCTCTCCGGCGATTTTCTTCACCTGTTTTTTTATGAAAGGCTTGTCGTCGCCTGTAAAACCGCCGCATACATGAAGAGTAAGTCCGGGTATACTGTTTTCAGATTTTATCTTTATGAATGCGTCCACCATCTTGTCAAAGCCGTTCATCTTATTTATCCTGCAGAAATAGCCGATTGATGGTGAGTGAATATTCTCCTTTTCAGGACTTTCCTGGAAAACATCAAGCCCCAGGGGGACAACATGGATATTGTCACCGGCCAGCCCTGTTTGTCTGATAAAATGATCCTTGTAATACCTGCTTGGAGTGATAAAGGCATCGACATTCACCGCCTCCTTTGCTATCAGTTTCCATGCCATACCCCGGTATGGCTCAGCCATTTCATCTATCCAGTCATCCTCGTTCAGCAGCGAGCAGATAACCTTCACATCCATTTTCTTTTTCAGGTGATGGGCGAGACCCACAATAAGCGCGTTTGAGAGGTGGATGATGTCGGGCTTGCCTGTCTGGATCAGGTAACTGATAAGCCTGTCAACCTCCTTCTCACGGAAGGCGTTTTCGCCGCTTATCATGTTAAGTGTCAGATCCTCCATACCCTCAGGGCGTGTTGTTCCGGCTTTATGGGCCGCAAACCTTAGCATGGGTCCGGTATCCAGAAGCTTATCCATGAAATCGGGCATCTTTCTCATGAAAGGGATCTTTTCCCTGACATACATGGAAATGGCGCCGAAAAAAACATTGGGATCGAACTCGCTTACCGGACCGGTCTTCGGAGGCGGGAGATACAGAGGGATTGCCGCGGCCGTGATCCCCGGCACCTTGCGTATGGCCCATAAATAAAGCATGTCGCGGTAACAATTGCCGCAGTAGAATGAACCTCCCGATCCTGTTATAAGATAAACTATCTTCATTTCTTTCCTTTAATTCCAAATGCGAGTAAGCGCCCATCTTCAGTGAGGATATAGAACCTGTCGCGGGTAACGGCAGGTGAACTGCTTACCGGGGCGCCGGCATTGAAGCTCCATGTTTTTGAGCCATTCTGAAGGCTGAGCATATAAACAAACCCGTCAGTGCTGGTGAATAAAACCCTGGCAGGTGACACCACAGGCGATCCGGTGATCCTTCCGTTGGTCCGGAACCGCCATTTCAGATTCCCGTCGGGAATGTTGAAACAATAAAGGTGTTTGTCGTCGCTTCCAATCAGAACCTCGTTTCTGCTTATTCCCGGTATCGACATTATCGGCGCTGCTTCACTTCCTGCAGAAACTCTCCAGTCCACTCTTCTTGTCCTGAGATTAAGTGAATAGACAGTTCCGTCGTAATCGCCCAGAAAAACCTGGTCGCCGGAGATGGAAGGGGAGGATGCCAGATATACTCCGATATTGATAGTATCGCGCTGTTTGCCTGTAAGAGGATCCACCACCCTGACCACTCCGTCGCAGCCGCCGAAGATTATCCTGTTGCCAGAAATGCCGGGAGTTCCGTTTACGTAGTTGTCAGTCTCAATTTTCCACAGGAGCTTCCCATTGTCAGGATCAACGCAATGAAGGTAAAAATCATAGCTTCCTACAATGATACCGGCCCTGTTTCCGATCCTCCAGACATTTGCCGATCCCGAAATCTGGTTCTCAGTGGCATAGGTCCATAGCAGCTTGCCTGTTTCCGCGTTTACCGCCCGGAGCACACCGTAATTGTCACCAAAGATCACCTTATTGTCGTGAACAAGGGGAGGGGCCTCAATGATCCTGCCTGCTTCATACCTCCATTTAACCCTGCCTTCGGTAGTTATTGCGGTCACTATTCCCTTGTCGTTGCCGAAGTAGATTGTTCCGTTGCTTACAACAGGAGAAGATTTTGTCCTTGCTCCGGTAGAGACGCTCCAAAGAAGGGCAGGGGAGGAGGGAAACTCAAAATCCGTTCTTCCCGACAGATCCGCCCCGCCCCTGAATAGCGGCCACTCAGCCTCATTCACCTGAGCTACCGAGGCAAGACAACCTGCCATAAAAAAGAATATGCTGATAATACTTCTCATTTTCAATCAATTAATTCACTCATTCGTCATGCAGGTC
>JAHYJA010000144.1 GCA_019429325.1 Bacteroidales bacterium | reverse complement strand
TTTCCGCAGAAAGAATCGTGACAGATGGAAAAATTGTCACAGCGGATGGCCCATCTGTGGATGCTGGCCGCAGCAGGATACTTATCCTACCTGAACCTGTCTTCAATTGTATCCTCAATAAGGGTTGATGTAACTCCCGATCGCAGGTTTCTGATTATCAGGGATATTTCAATGGACCTGGAAAAAGCGGAAAACAGTATCCGCATCTATTCCGTAACCAGCAACAATCGGGATCTTCAACCATACTACAACATTATATCCAATATAGATGAAAAAGTCAACCGGCTACGTGCAGAATGCATGAATGATTCAGTATTGCTGGAACAGACCGAAAAAATAAGCCGGCTTATCGAGGAGAATATTGTTAACTGGAACGAATTGCTGATACTTAACCGTCATTACAAGGTCATTGATTATCTCAAGCAATTAACGGATAAGCTAATTGATGCCTCAGTAGTTGAGCAGAGGGTGGAAAAAGGGATCCTCCGGCGGGTTTTCAGCCGCAGCAGCACGAGCCTGCTGGACGAACAGGCACTTCTTTATGATCTTGATTCGCTGGCCCAGCAGGACCAGATTATAAAGGAGCAACTAAGGACCCGGGAGTCGCAGTTAGCAAGAACCGGAGGTGAGATCAGGGAGCAATTCTATGACCTGATCTCAAAAATGGAGAATGAAATCACCGGGATCATTGAAGCCAAAGCTGCAGATGCTGACCTGCTTGCAGGGAGGACATATCGCTGGCTCGCTCTCTTCACAGTTCTGGGAACACTCCTGGCAATAGCTGTAGTTTTTATTATTGTCAGCTATGCACGGAGATCGGCTGCCTATCAGGCTGCCCTCGAAAGATCCAAAGCTGAAGCTGAGAACCTGGCAAGAACAAAGGAAATGTTCGTTGCCAACATGAGTCATGAGATCAGAACCCCTGTGACGGCAATTTCCGGATTTACCGAACAACTTCTGCATGAGCCGTTTGATGAGGATATCGCCGGCAAACTGAGGATTATAAAATCATCATCGGATCATCTTTCAAGGATAATAAATGATATCCTCGATCTATCGAAACTGCAGGATGGGAAAATGGAGCTGGAAAAGGTACATTTCAGTATAAATCAGATGCTTGCGGACGTATATACTTTATTTGACCTGCCGGCCGGAAAAAACAATACCGTATTGAGTTATTCTCTCGAACCCGGAACACCGCCGGTTCTGCTGGGTGATCCTTACCGGCTAAAGCAGATCATGATAAATCTGGTCAGTAATTCTGTTAAATTCACAAGCGGAGGCAGTGTCCATTTTGGAGTCAGGGCTGTCAGAAAAAAAGAGGATGAGATCGACCTTGTGCTGGAGTTCATCGATACCGGCATCGGGATAGATGAGAATAAACTGAATTACATTTTTGAGGATTTTGCACAGGAGGAGATGAGCACGGCACGAAGATACGGAGGAACGGGACTGGGGCTGTCAATTGTAAAAAAACTTGTGGAACTGCAGAATGGCTCAATTGAATGCAAGAGCAAAAAGAATGAGGGAACCAGGATAACCTGCGTGATACCCTTCCTGACCGGAGAGAAGGAGAAGATCAGGAGAGAAGCAGGGTCCGACCTGATAATACCCGGGTTTATCAGAGATCTTAAGATACTTGTAGTTGATGATGAGGAATACAACCGCCTGCTTTTTAAGGCAATACTTAACAGATGGAATGCAGGATACAGTGAGGCTTCAAGCGGGGCGGAAGCCCTGGAGAAGGTCAGAAGCCGGAAATTCAATTTGCTTTTCATGGACATCAGGATGCCCGGGATGGACGGAGTAAAAACAACCAGGTATATCAGGGAGGAACTGGGTATAAAATCAACCGAGATGCCCGTCATTTGCATTTCAGCAACCCCGGTACATGAGAACTGGAAAGTATATAAAGATGCCGGAATGAACGCTTTCCTGCCGAAACCTTTTACTGAAGAGATGTTGCTGAACACAATACTTTCGGTTACAGGCGCCAGTTCCCGGCAGGTTTCAGACGAGTCGGGCGGCGTATCAGAAATAAGTTCCCGGACCTATTTAAACCTTGATAATCTGTATCATATCTCAGGAGGTGACAGGCAATTTGTGAGGCAGATGCTTATTACCTTCATTGAAACCACCGACAGGGGATTGAGAGAGATGCATGAGGCCGGCATGTCGGATGAGTGGGAATCGGTGGCGGACATCTCGCATAGATTATTGCCGCCCTGCCGGCACATCGGTGCAGATGAACTGAGCAGACTGCTCGCCGGTATAGGCGAAAGTATCAGGAACAAAGCTGATAAGGGGAAGACTGAAGGACTGGTAAAGGAATCCTTAAGGATATTTGAAAAAATCCGGGAACAGCTTTTAAATCAGATTAAAGAATTCGGAGATCCTCATTCAGATTGAACCATATTTATTATTTTGCAATAAACCGATGAATTTTAACCCGGAATCAGTTTTATGATTGAAAACCCAGTAAAAATATTTGTTGTAGAAGACAGCGAGTGGTATAACAGGCTTCTGGTGCACACACTCAGTCTGAATCCTGATTATGAAGTAAAGAGTTTTCAAAACGGCAAGGATTTTCTGAACGCTCTCGGCGAATCTCCGGACATCGTTACTCTCGATTTCAAACTTCCGGATATGACAGGACTTGAAATACTCAGAAGGGTTCGGGAGGAGAATCCTGATATACAGGTAATCCTTATCTCCGAACAGGGAGACATTGAGACGGTCGTCTCGCTGTTAAAGATGGGGGCATATGACTACATTACCAAATCGGAGGACATAAAGGAGCGCCTGATGATAACGGTGCAGAATATAAGGAATGGTATAGGTCTGAAAAGGGAGATAAGCGCCCTTCGTAAAGAGGTACGGAAGAAATACAGCTTTGGTCGGACAATTCTTGGGGAGAGCCCCGCAATAAAAGGGGTTTACGAATTGATTGAAAAAGCCGTTGGCACCAACATCAACGTTACAATAACCGGAGAGACAGGCACCGGGAAAGAGCTCGTTGCAAAAGCAATTCACTACAATTCAAAGCGCAGGGACGGAGCTTTTGTCCCGGTGAATATTTCAGCAATTCCTTCTGAACTTATCGAAAGCGAGTTGTTTGGCCATGAGAAGGGAGCCTTTACGGGCGCCACATACCGCCGGACAGGCAGGTTTGAAGAAGCTGACGGAGGCACTCTTTTCCTCGATGAAATAGGGGAGATGGAACTGAATGTGCAGGCTAAGTTATTGCGGGCTTTGCAGGAGAAAGAAATTGTGCGTATAGGAAGTAACAAACCGGTTAAGACCGACTGCCGTATCATCGTGGCCACCAATAAAAACCTGAAAGATGAGGTGAATAAGGGAAATTTCAGGGAGGATCTGTATTACAGACTGTTAGGCTTGCCCATTGAATTGCCGCCATTACGCAGACGGGCAAATGATGTTCTGATACTTGCACGCCACTTTATCGCCGGTTTTTGCTCAGACAATAATGTTCCTGCAAAAAAATTGTCAGAACAATCACAAAAGAAACTGATGAGCTATCATTTTCCCGGGAATGTCAGGGAATTAAAATCAGTTATTGAGCTCGCCGTAACACTCTCTGAAAAGGATGTCATTGAGCCTGCTGACATTATACTTGACAATGGATCAACAATGTCACCGTTGACCAGCGAAGAACTTACCCTGCGGGAATATGAACGGAAGATCATCAAAGCCATCCTGAACAAACACAACAACGATGTCAGAAAGGCAGCCCGGGAACTGGATATCGGAATATCCACGATCTATCGCATCCTGAAGGAAGAAAAAGCACAGGACTGAGCAGAACGTTACTTTATCAGACAGGGCCTGCCGGACCAAAACCTGGCCTTCTGATCTGCTGCTTTTTCTCAAAATGAGAATGATTGTCTTAAAATGACAATTCAGACTCTTTCTGCTGAGAAGCTAATATACACAATATTAACAGATTATACACCACTGAAATTTCAGGCATCTCCTTTGCAATGAACTGTTAAATCTTGAAAGAGCAGAATTACCAGTTTATAAACTTAATAAGGGAGGACCAACAATGAAAAATGATGAAAAAAATGAACCTGTTTTCATGGATGAAAAAATTACCATGAGGGAAAACGTTAAGAAAGCCAAAAAAGAAGGACTTACCAGAGGATCCCTGATCACTGCGGCCATAAGTGTTGTATTAATTGTTGCCGCCGGGATATTTGTTTATTCGGCTTATAACCGCGAGCATAACAGGCAGATCGCGCTCATGGAGGAGGAAAGAAACACATTTGAGCTCCAGCTGATCACGAGGGATTCGACCATCAATTCATGGCTGACGACCTTTGATCAGATTGAGAAGGACCTTAATGTGATTAAGCAAAAGGAGGATCTGATCACTCTGAAGTCATCCGATGTTGAATTCTCAAAGGAGAGAAAGGAGCAGATCCTGGAAGACATCAGGCTTATCAATACTTTGCTTGAGAATAACAAAAAGAGGATCGCCCAGCTGAGTGCCCAGTTAAAAAAATCGGGCACGGAGATTTCCGGTTTGCAGAATATGATTGCCAGCCTCGAGGCTTCAATTGTACAGCGCGAGGATGAAATATCCGGATTGAAACTGGCGTTGGTCGAAAAAGATTTTGAGATCGGACAGCTCAATAACCAGATGACAGATCTGCAGGTAACAGTTACTCAGCAGACCGAGACTATCAGCAGTCAGATTGAAGAGATGAACAAGGCTTACCTTGTTTACGGCACATACAAGGACCTGAAGGAAAAGGGTATCCTGACAAAAGAGGGAGGATTTCTCGGATTGGGGAAAAGAGAGGCTCTGATTGAGGATTCGCCCGATAGTCTCTTTACGAAAGTAGACATTACCGAAACCAGGCTTATCCCTGTTAATTCAAAGAATGCAAAGCTTATAACCAATCATCCCTCAGGATCATATGAGATCATAGCTGAAGGGGAAAACATGATTGCCGGGATAGAGATAAAAAATCCGGATGAGTTCTGGAAGATCTCAAGGTATGCTGTTGTTGAGTTAATAAAATAATAGCTTACAACCGGAGCTGGGAGACCCTGCTGTCGTAATCATAGTAAAAGGCGCTGTACCAGAAGACATTTTTAACCGCTAAGAGCGCAAAGTTGCCGCAGAGGGCGCAAAGAAATAAACCTTTGCGTCCTTTGCGCTTTTACATAGCGTCCTTTGCGGTTTAATGATCAGGTCTTTTTGATCAGCCACTTTTACTGTTTGGGTTTCTGCAGAAGAAGTTCCGATGCAAAATTTATCTGTTCGGGGTTTCCCAGAAGGTAGGCAATGTCGTCTTTGTTCAGAATAGTTTCCGGTACCGGATGTTCTATTACTTCGTTCTCCCTTCTTATCGCCAGTACCGTTACACCTGTCGTTTTACGAAGATCAATCTCGATAAGTGATCTTCCTTCCGCCGCTGAGTCAGGTTCAACCTTTACGGCAGTAATATTGATGTTCGAAAACTCATCCAGGATGGAACTCTTGCCTGCCTTGTCCTTTTCGCTGAATACCCCGAGGTTTATGTTTCTTATCCGTGTAAGAATCCTGTTGACTTCATTCTGTGGCACCAGTCTTTTTACCAGGATCCTGTTCAGCAGATCAATGGCTATCTCGAGCTTCTCGGCCAGCACCTGGTCAGCACCTATCCTGTAAAGCTGTTCGATATTGGCAATTCGCGGAGCCCTTACCAGGATGTAGGCATTTTTATTCAGCTGTCTTACTTTTTCGACAATTGCCATACAGGGTACAATTTTCCCTACTGAGATCACCACAATATCAGCTTTATCAGCATACGCCTTTTTCAATACAGGTTCGTTTGTGGCATCGCCGTAAACCACAAGGTCGCCCTCGTTCATTTTTTCTTTTGCAAGCGACGGGTCAAATATTACTGAAACATGCCTCAGGTTGTTGTATTTTGCCATCATGGACAATTTGATGGCGCTGGCATCTTTGCCTATTATTACGAGATGGTTGCTGAAATCGGGTATTTCAATCTCTTGTAGCGGGAAAAGCCCGTTTATCAGGAAGCCCGGAAGCGGCAGTTTGAGCAAAAAATTCGAAAGCGGAACGGAAATATAAAACAACAGAGGTGTAAGAGCCATTGTTATAACGGCTATTGCCAGAAAAAGGTGGTAGAAGTAGTCAGACAATATTGAATTGTTGAATCCTATTTTGGCAAGGATGAACGAAAATTCACCCACCTGGCTCAACGCGAGTCCTATCAGCACAGTCCCTTTGAGGGTATGTCCCAGTATAAAGCCCGCTCCCCCGGCTATCAGGCATTTCAGAATTATCACCATTAAAACACTGATAAGAACCAGTTTGTAGTTTTCAATTATAAAGGAGATCTCAACAAGCATTCCGATAGAAACGAAGAAGAAGCTTGCGAATACATCCTTGATTGGGAGGAAGTTGCCGAAGGCGTTGTGGCTGTATTCCGAATCGGAAATCATCAGTCCCGCCAGGAACGCCCCCAGTGCAAGAGACATGCCCAGTTTTGAGGTCAGCAGTGCCACTGCAAAACAGATCAGGAAAATACTCATGATGAAGAGCTCCTGGTTTTTTGTCATGGCGATCAGGTGAAGCAACTTCGGAAGGAGCCACTTGTTGCCTGCATAAACCAGCCCGAGTATGAATATTACTTTCAGCGACATGATCAGCAATTCGACCGGGACATTTACCGGGTTGCCGGCCAGGAGATTACTAAAGAGGATCAGTGGCACTACCATCAGGTCCTGGAAGATGAGTATCCCCAGTACTGTCCGTCCGTAATTCGAGGTGAGCTCCGATCTCTCCTGCAGGAGCTTCAATACCAGAGCCGAGCTGCTTAATGCCAGAAGGAACCCGAAAAATGCAGCGGCTTTCCAGTCAATACCATAGAAATGGGTAGCAAGCACAAAAACCCCCGCCGTAAAGAATACCTGCAAAAACCCGCCAAAGAAAACTATCCTCCTGATTTTCAAAAGGTGTTTCAGGGAAAACTCCATTCCGATTGTGAAAAGCAGGAGAACAACCCCGATTTCGGCAATAAGTTCTATCTGATGCCCTGCTGAAACAAGTGATAGCAGATGGGGCCCTGCTATTATGCCGGTCAGGAGATATCCGACAACGGTAGGGATCCTGAATCTCGTAAAAACAAGGTTTACAAGTGTGGATAAGGCAAAGATCAGTACTATGTCTTTAAGTATTGCCAGTTCCATTTTTCCAGGTTGCGGATAAAGTTAATTTTTGTGAGCCAGTGCAGGGTCTTAATGCACCGTTAAATTACACACTTATTTCCGATTTTTAAGTCCTGCCCGAGGATTAATTAACCTAAGGACAGGCAGTACCCGGCAACTTGAGTTAATTAATGCAGGATTTACTTTCAAGGGCTGGGAACTCCGACAGAATAAACTTGACTTTTATATCATTAAGGCGTAACTTTGAATTTCAGGAGGTAATATATACAGATCAGTAATTTAAATCTTCAGCTATGAAAAAAGTTATCTGTTTAGGTCTGATTATTATGTTGATGACCGGAAGCTGTGGCAGAAAGGATGATCAAATACTCACAGGCTCATGGCAAATGGTTCAGATGCAGAGAATGGAAAGCGGGAAAGTAACAAATTATTTTTCCGACAGATATGCTATAGATCAGATCAAGACATGGTCTGACAAGCATTTTTCCTTTGTGGGACGCTACAGGGTGGATACCACAACCACCTACAGATTTGGTGTAGGGACCTTTACCCTCACCGGGAACATCTATGAAGAAGATATCCTATATCATTTCGACAAGGCATACGAAGGCCGGAAGAACAAAATCTGGCTGGAAATAACGAATGATACACTTCTGCATATCTTTCCGGTCGATAATACCGGCAAGCCCGATCCGCGACTGAACTGGACTGAAAAGTACATCAGGATCAAATAATCCTGCATAAGCATCTAGTTCCGGGCAAAGCCAGGGATCCGAACAATATTTAATGCCTTCTGTTACGGGGTTGTTGCAAAAGGTATATTTACACAACTACCTTTTTGCCGGTCGGAGTTCCTTTTTTGGTTAAACAGAAAATATATTATATTGCCGTTTCCGGTACTAGAAAAGGCTATTTAA
>JAHYJA010000003.1 GCA_019429325.1 Bacteroidales bacterium | reverse complement strand
GTCTATCCGTCACCCCGGCCATCCGGCAGGGTGCCTTTCGGCACGGGCCCGGTGGTCGCAAGAATTGTCAGCGAAAATCAGAAGGACCTTCTTACTTATAATTTCCGGGGATTCAGGGAACTCAGGGCATTATTCGGTATCATAGACAGAGCCTTCAATAATGGCACAGAAGAGAACAGTTTTATTTACAGCGAAGTCCCATCCGGGGTAAGGGCGTTCATTGCTGAAAAAGAGTGGAGCGGGCGGATTAAGGAAATAAAAACCAATACTTCCGGTTTGCAGTCATTCAAAAAAAGATTTTTCAACTGGTTCAATATGTTCAGGACAGTAAAATATCTGAATTTTGTTCATATGAATATTCTCAGCAGAGTACCGGTTACTGAATCTGCCCGTGAATTGCTTCACAGCCTGGGAATAAAATCAGTTCCTGATGATCCGGCAGGGCTTCTGATGATTTGCCGGACTCTTGAATACGACAGTCAATAAGTCCTTTTCCTGATCTTTCTGTCTTCCGCCGCAGTTACAACGATATAAAGATCTTCATCGGCCCTCTTCATACGGTACTGTTCCCTGGCGTACTTCTCAAGATTACGGTTGTCGGTCTTCAACTCGTGCAGCTTGCGGCGCTCTTCCTCAATCCGGTTTGCATAATACTCCCTGTCTGCACGTAGTTTATTGAGGTTCCGCAGTTCCTTGTATCTGGCAATCAGGTTATTTGAGTCGAAAAACAGAAGCCAGAGGATAAATATAACCGATGTCAGAAGGTATTTGTTCCTTAAAACAGGTGGTATACGGTCTATGAACTTTGGCCTTAACATAATAATGCAAACCTACAACTTTTTTTTTATCCGCCGCTCATAAGATAAAGCATCTGGACATTGTCTCCATCCTTAATAAATGCTGAGTCGTACTTTTCCTTCGGGATGAAGAGCCCGTTAATTTTTACTATCCTCATGCGGAAAGAGAATTTTTTGATTTCAAGCATTTCAGATACAGACATGGTATCTTTATCGAACTCCTCCGTTTTGTTGTTCAGTAATATCTTCATTCGGAACTTTGCTTTTTAATTCATCTCCATCAGGATCTCAATCACAACATTTGCCTGCATACTGGCCACCATGCCAACGCGGGGAGCCATCGGGGGCATCTCATCGGTTGTCTCGGATGATTCATCACCGCAAACATAAAATGTATCATCGACCTTCCTGCATCTTATCTCATTGCTCATTCCCCATCCGGCCAGTCCTGAACCCACAACCAGAGGTATTCCCGGCATTAATGTCTGAACTGTTTCAATGAGCATCTCTTTCATTTCTGCTTTGTCGAATGCCTCAACAATAACGTCACAGCCGGAAAATATTACAGGGATATTCTCAGGGTCAAGTTTTTTCTGGTAGATGATCACAAATACCTCAGGATTGATACGGGCAAGATTCTCTTTCAGGGCTGTTGTTTTCATCATGCCCACCTGATCGGTGAAGTAGTACTGGCGACTTAGATTGCCCTCCTCTATCCGGTCAAAATCGGAGATTACCAGCGTCCCGACACCACACCTGGCAAGAGCGGCCGCGCAGTTTGAACCGAGCCCTCCGGCACCTGCAATACCAACCCTGTACCTGCGAAGATGGTCCTGGATATCCGGTAACCTCATTGTCAGTTAATTTTCTGCCATAAAGATATTTACAAATATTGTTATTTGAAACATTCCTTTATTCTGACTTCCGGGTTATGCTTCATTATTAAGGCAAGGCTTAACTTATTGATTATTGTCATGGTGCAGATTATTAATAAATTCTACCTTTGATAAAGCCGGTTCAATTTTACATCATTAATTTAATATACTGGTGAACAATAGAATAAGATGGGCAGGTCTGATAATCCTGATTTTGACTTTTATATTTTTATTGCTGTCCGGCTGCAACAATCAGAGCCGTGGGAAACGGAACGTGATAATCTTCCACGCCGGCAGCCTTTCAGTTCCGTTCAGAAAGCTGGCGGAGGAGTACCGGAAGAGTCATCCGGACATTAACATTCTCCTGGAGTCTGCAGGAAGCCTTGTTAGTGCCCGCAAGATCACTGAACTGAAGAAATCATGCGATATAATGGCCTCCGCTGATTATTTTGTTATAGACGAACTTCTTATTCCCGAATATGCTGACTGGAGCATAAAATTTGCTACCAACGAGATAGTTATAGCCTTCACTGACAGATCAGAGTATTCATCAGTAATAAACTCAGGAAACTGGACTGATATCCTGCTCAGGGATGATGTTATATACGGACGGTCGGATCCGGATTCCGATCCTTGCGGTTACAGATCGGTGCTTGCAGTAAAGCTTGCAGAGATCTATTATGGTGAACCGGGATTGACAGAAAAGATTTTGAATAAGAACAAAAATTATATTCGTCCGAAAGAGGTGGACCTGATCGCACTCGCAGAGTCGAAAGCCATTGATTATATGTTTCAGTATAAATCAGTTGCGATACAACATGGATTCAGATTCATTGAACTGCCTTCAGAGATTAACCTCTCCGATCCGGACAGGAACGATCTCTACGGATCTGTATCGGTCGGTATAGCCGGAAGAAGCCCCGGCCAGAGGATGCAGGTGAAGGGTGATTATATCAATTACAGCCTGACAATCCTGAGGGATGCCCCGATGAAAGAGGAAGCAATCAGTTTCATTGACTTCCTGCTGAGCCTGGAAGGAGAGAAGATATTCAGGGATTGCGGACAGGAACCGCTGGTCCCTCCTGTAACCGATACTCCCGGCCTTATACCGGAACAGCTTAAGAAATATTTTGATACAGCAAAAACGGCACTATAGTCTGATGATAAGATATAACCCTTTTAACTGGATTCTGCTCATATTATCTTCGCTTGTATTGTTGTTCATCCTGGCTCCCCTGGCAGGGTTGTTCATTCACACAGCTCCGTCCGACTTCTTTGAGACAGCAGGCGACAGGGAGGTTCAGCAGAGCATCTGGCTGACTCTCTGGGTCTCATTTGCCGCTACTTTCATTTCTGCCCTTGGCGCTGTTCCGCTGGCATGGTTTATGGCACGGCGTAACTTCCCCCTTAAAAATGTGGTGCAGGGCATTATCGATCTGCCTGTGGTATTGCCACATACCGCGGCGGGGATTGCGATTCTGGGATTTATCTCACGCGACGGAGCACTGGGCAGGGCAGCCGATGCAATGGGACTGAACCTTATAAACAACCCCGCGGGAATTGCCCTTGCTATGGCCTTTGTCAGCCTGCCCTTCTTTATTAACTCTGCCCGCGACGGCTTTGCTGCCGTACCTGAAAAACTCGAGAAAGCGGGGCTTAATCTTGGGGCAAGCCGTTCGAGGGTCTTTTTTACAATATCAATACCTCTCGCCCGGCAGAGCATTATTACCGGATTTGTAATGATGTTCGCCAGGGGAATGAGTGAGTTCGGAGCGGTGGTTATTGTTGCCTACCACCCGATGATAGCGCCGGTGCTGATATATGAAAGGTTCAGCTCATATGGACTGAGCTATTCGCGCCCGGCTTCAGTGCTCTTTATACTGGTTGCCCTTATGGTTTTCATAATGCTCCGCATAGTGGCGCGAAGAAAAAAAATAACTCAAATCACCGATGATGCTGAGGCTTGAAAATATTAACAAGAGATTTGGCCAGTTTGCTCTGTCAGACATAAACCTCAATATCAGGGAAGGCGAGTATTATGTACTCCTGGGGCGGTCAGGATCAGGAAAGACATTGCTACTTGAGCTCATTGCCGGCCTGACATTCCCGGATTCAGGAAATATTTGGCTTGATAATGAGGATATTACGCAACGGAAGATTCAGAAACGAAATACAGGCCTGGTGTTTCAGGATTATGCAATATTTCCCAATATGACGGTATACGGCAATATAGCATACCCGCTGATGGCCAGGAAAACCGGAAGAAAGGCAATATTCACAGCAGTTAAAGGCATTGCGGCCGGAATGAACATAGATCATCTCCTGAACCGCAACACACAAAACCTGTCAGGAGGAGAACTGCAGAGGGTGGCTCTGGCTCGCACACTCATCACATCACCCCGGCTCCTGCTCCTTGATGAACCAATGGCTTCAGTAGATGCAAGCCTGAGAGACGACATAAAGGGTATACTGAGGAAGCTTAACAGGGACGGACATACCATAATACATGTTACTCACGATTACAGGGAAGCTGTGAATCTGGCTTCCAGGGCGGGAGTTATCCATAACGGAAGAATAATTCAGGAGGGTTTGCCTGCCGAGGTCTTCAGAAAACCGGTCAACAAGTTCGTAGCGCGATATGCGGGTATCAGAAATTTTTTCAGGGTACGGTTCACCCGGGAAAGAGGAAAATGGAAAGCCATCTGCCCTAATAAACTGGTTTTCAACATAGAGGGGGACGATCATTCAGGTGAGGGCCTCATCATTATACGGAGCGATGATGTGAAAGTCTTCAGGGAAAAACCTGGCGGGGAACATGACAACTGCTTTATGGGAACCATAACTGACATTATCCCCTGCGTTTATGGGATGGAACTCCTGGTTGATGCCGGTGAGAAATTTTTTGTTGATGTCAGGCAGGAAGAATTTGAACAACTTGAAGCAAGGGAATTGTCTGACGTCTGGATAACTTTCCCTGCCCGGGCGGCCGTAGTACTGGACGAACGTATATAATTATGAAAAGTATAACAGACTCACCTATGATACAGTTTGAAGAGGCGCTGAGAATAGTCACGGATTCTGCCTTTGAAACGGGTGTGGAGGAAATCCTCTTTGACAGCTCAACAGGAAGGGTTCTGGCTGAAAATGTTCTGAGCGACATCGACATGCCTCCCTTTAACAGGTCCGCGGTTGACGGTTACGCCTGCAGAAGGGAAGACATCGGTTCGGAACTTGAGGTCGTCGAAACAATTCCTGCCGGCAAAATGCCGGAAGTACCTGTCGGCAGAAGGCAATGCTCAAAGATTATGACAGGGAGTGTGGTCCCTGCAGAATGCGATATGGTTGTTATGGTTGAAGATACGGAAATTCTTCCTTCGGGCAGAATAATTTTCAGAGGATCGTCAGGGAAGAACAATATTTCGTTGCGGGGCGAGGATATCAGGGCCGGAGATCAGGTACTGGAGGCCGGTACGCTTATCAAACCTCAGGATATCGCGGTGATGGCTGCAGCGGGTTGCACACGGGTACTGGCAAGAAAGAGACCGGCACTGGCAGTCATAAGCTCAGGAAACGAACTTGTGGTTCCTGCAGATAAACCTGCTCCCGGACAGATTAGGGACAGCAATTCTTATCAGCTCACCGCACAGGCCGTAAGGGCAGGAGCTGTCCCGGCCTTTTACGGGATTGCCTCTGACGATAAAGAAGAAACATACAGAATAGTTGAAAAGGCAATAATCGAAAATGATATAGTTATTATCACCGGGGGCGTTTCAATGGGAGAATTTGATTTTGTGCCGATGGTGATGGAGAGGGCCGGGGTGAAAATACTCTTTACCAGGGTAGCCGTTCAACCGGGAAAACCAACCACATTCGGAGCTCATCCCGCGGCACTCGTTTTTGGCCTGCCGGGCAACCCGGTGTCATCCTTCATACAGTTTGAACTGCTTGTCCGCCCGCTGATCCTGAGGATGATGGGATGTCGCACCGGCATCGCGGATATAGCCCTCCCGGCAGGAGTTGATTACTCACGAAAGTCTGCTGACCGCATGGCATGCATCCCGGTAATAATTGATAAAAGGGGATCTGTAACTCCCGTAGAATTCCACGGATCGGCACACATTGCATCCCTGACCCATGCCGATGGCATAATGCAGGTGCCTGCCGGGAAATTAAGCATTAAAAAAGGGGAGATCGTAAATGTTCGACAGATTTAACAGAAATATAGACTATCTCCGTATTTCAGTCACCGACAGGTGTAACCTGAGATGCAGATACTGCATGCCGGAGGAAGGAGTAAAACTGCTGAGACACGAAGATATACTCTCATTTGATGAAATTACGGAGTTCACCCGTGTCGCTGTCAGTAATGGGATTTCCAGGGTAAGGATAACAGGCGGGGAACCTCTTGTCAGAAAAAATATTGTGGCCCTTGTAGGAATGATTGCCGGAATCAGCGGAATCACCGATCTTTCGATGACTACCAACGGGATACTGCTCGGAAATTATGCAATTGAGCTCAAACAAGCAGGACTTCAGAGAGTTAATGTAAGTCTCGATGCCATCGACCCCCGGAGGTACAGATATATCACAAGAAACGGGAGGGTTAAGGATGTTCTGAGGGGTATCGGGGCTGCCACGGATGCAGGCTTGTTCCCGGTTAAGATCAACTGTGTCGTAAAGGAGTCGCGGAACGAGAAAGATGCCAGGGAAGTAGCTGAATTTTGCAGGGAAAAGAATCTGGCAATAAGATATATTCGCCAGATGGACCTTTGCCGGGGATTTTTTTCAGTTGTGGATGGGGGGACAGGCGGAAACTGCCTGATTTGCAATCGTTTGAGGCTTACGGCACAGGGTAAGCTCAAGCCTTGTCTCTTCAGCCCGGCAGAATTCGATATAAGGGAGCTTGGTTATGAAAAAGCCCTCAGGCTGGCAATCGAAAATAAACCGGAAGCCGGAGCAAACAACAACACAGGTGAATTCTATAATATAGGAGGCTGACAAAAAATGAAGAAACTGACACATACTGATAACTCCGGCAGGGCCTCGATGGTTGATGTCGGACATAAGGGAATCCAGAAGAGGAGAGCCAGGGCAACCGGGCATATAAGCCTTTCGGCTGAAACACTGAAACTGATAGCCGGCAATAATCTTAAGAAAGGGGATGTACTTACGGTAGCACAGATCGCAGGGATCAATGCTGCTAAAATGACATCGGGACTAATCCCCCTTTGTCATAACATACTTCTCGATTACATAAGGCTCGACCTGAAAGCAGACAGCGCCGGGATAGTGGCTGAGAGCGAGGTTGTCACCACCGGGAGAACAGGCGCGGAGATGGAGGCCCTTACCTCTGTCGCGGTTGCGTTGCTGACACTCTATGACATGTGCAAGGCGGTCGACCGGAAGATGGTTATTGACAATATATCACTTTTGGAAAAAATCAAAGAATGAAATTACCTGAAAGATTTGAGATCCTTGTCGTTACTCTGAGCGACCGGGCATCTGACGGGAGATATGAGGACCGGAGCGGTCCCGCGGTTTGTGAAAAGATTTCTGAATACTTCACTTCAATTGACTGGAGATTTAAGATCAGTAGTGTCATAATCCCTGATGATGCCGGAACTTTGCGAAATATGCTTTTAAAGGCCGGGAATGAATTCAATTTAATCTTCACTACAGGCGGAACAGGCATCGGGCCGAGGGACATAACTGTCGAAACGCTTGCCCCACTTATGAAAAAAGCAATTCCCGGTATAATGGAGTTTATCAGGGTCAAATACGGGTCAGTCAAACCAAATGCCCTGCTTAGCGGAGGAGTAGCCGGCATTATTGGCAATTCTCTTGTCTACACTCTGCCCGGTTCGGTAAGGGCTGTTGAAGAGTATATGTCTGAAATAACAAAAACACTGAAGCACACAATATTGATGCAATATGGGATAGATGATCATCCCGCTCATTAACCCGATATACGGTTTAAGGTATTTGCTACAACTGAACCGATTACGCGGTCGTAACGGTCACGGGGATTCCTGTAATAAATGAGGATCAGGTAGTCGTTCTCAGTCTGATAATGACTGCCTTCAAACATATCCGATCTGCCATCGGTGGTCCCCTCTTTCAGATAAGCGTATTCAAAGTTATACCAGCCCTGTTTGAGCATTATTGAGCATTCATATGCCTGATTATCATGATTGTAACGCATCAGGTTCCCGCTATCCTGATTCCAGTTGTTAAATGCTCCCGTTACATATACCCCTCCGCCCGACAGCATGAATTTTGACGGCAGGGTAAAAAACACATTAACGTAGTCGGCATCTGTATTGTGATTCTGTCCTTCCTGAACAGCAATCACATATTTTCCGTTGAAATCCTGGGAGTAAAAATAAGGTTTGAACTCCCTGTTCTCTGAAGGGTGAAGCAAAATATTGTAATTGGGAAACACATAGTCTATTCTGCTGATAAATTCAGATTTGTACCTTATGCTTCGTATATCAAAGTATCTGAATTCGTTCCCCCCGGGAAATATGTTCTTGTCGGACAGTGAATTATATTTCAGCTCATTATTTCCTGTCAGGTCAGCTTTCAGGTTTGTCCTGGCCCGGTCCCATCTTCCATTCTGAAGGATGGACGCGTAAATGTTCCGGTAGGGATCAATAATTGTGAGGCCTGTGAAGCTGACTGTGAAATGCACCTGCTGGTTCCTGTTGTTGTCTTCAGTCATCTGCGGCCTCCGCAGGTCAGCGGTTATTCCTGCAGCATCTTCAGTTACCATGAACCTTCGGGTAAGGACTGGCTTGTCAGGATTGAAGCCGGGATACACGACAATCACATAATTTCCCGACAGATTAAGACGTACCCGCTCGTTCGGAAAAGCGAGCTCATAGTGAATATAGTTTACAGTTGTGTTGAATGATGACCTGAAATCCTCTATCTGGTTCTCATCGAATCCCTCAATGTAACTGCTAACGGACAGGTCGGATCTGTTCCAGTCCTTATCACAGTGAATAAATGTGTAATAGTAAGTTTCTGCCTGATCTGCCAGCAGGTCGAAATGCAGAATAAGCCTCTCCCTGTCGTTCAGCTTCATCACCGGATAGGAAAGGTTCCATCCATCCTTATACAATTGTACACTCCTTATTTTTCCATCGAAGACCTTATCGCTGAAAGATTGCTGATCATTGTACTGGCCGGACAACTGACAGAAAAATGACAGCAATATTACAAGAAACGAGTGCATGAAGTGACAGTTTAGTAGATTGTTGACAAAAATAGTGCAAAATTGTATATACATAACAGGTACTTTTCTGAAAATATTGTCAGGTATTTTTACTTTTGTAGTTCTTTACCATACCTAAGACCAGGATACTTTAATTGCAGAAAATTTATCACAATATCTTTTTAGAAATGGCCGTAATTAAAAAGCTGAAGAGAGGATTGGATCTGAAAATTCCGGGCAAGCCGGAAAAGATACTTGCCGGCGAGGTTTATCCTCTGTTTTTTGGAGTTAAACCTGTTGATTTCCCGGGCCTGGTTCCAAAACTGTGCGTAAAGCCCGGCGATAAAGTCAGGGCCGGATCGCCCCTCTTTATGAATAAGGTTAACCCGTCAATCAAATTCACATCACCCGTAAGCGGTGAGGTAAAAGATATTGTAAGAGGAGACCGCAGGAGACTGCTTGAAATAGTGGTTGAAAAGAAAGGGAAGGATTTTATTGATTTTGGACGAATAAAAAGGGAAGACTTCAGCCGTGAGAAGATCATCGGTCACCTCCTTAATTCGGGCTTGTGGCCTGCCATAAGGCAGCGTCCCTATCATATTGTGGCGAATCCTGCGGATGTGCCAAAATCCGTGTTTATTTCCGGTTTTGATACATCACCACTTGCTCCTGATTATCAATACATTGCACAAAATTCCACAGGCTCGTATTTCAATACCGGTATTGCAGCTCTGAGCAGGCTTACGGAGGGGAAGGTAAAGCTGGTCCTGAACGGGAAGGATCAGGGCTCAGAATTATTCAGGAAAATTGACGGTGTGGAAATTTCCTGGTTCACCGGGCCTCATCCTGCCGGCAATGTCGGTGTTCATATCCATCATCTCGATCCGGTGAACAAAGGTGAAAAAGTGTGGTTTGTAAATTTCCAGGACGTTTATGCCATCGGCAGGTTGTTTGATGATGGGGTATACAATCCTGAAAGGATGGTAGCCCTGACCGGTTCGGAGGTGAGGAATCCGCAATATTACAGGATCCTGCCGGGTGGTTCGGTTGCACCGATGGTAAAGGAGAATGTTAAACCTGGCGACCTGAGGTTCATCAGCGGCAACGTTTTGACGGGATCGAAGATTGAATCTGATGGTTATCTCGGATTTTATGATTCGCAGGTAACCGTCATTCCTGAGGGAAATTACTACGAGTTTTTCGGATGGGCTCTCCCCGGATTCAACAAGTACAGCTTCAACAGAGTGTTTGCATCTGGCTTCTTTCCGAGGAAGGAGTACAGGCTTGATACTAATTTTCACGGGGGTGAGAGGGCTTTTGTCCTTACCGGACATTACGAAAAGGTTCTTCCCATGGACATTTACCCCATGCAATTGCTGAAAGCCATCATTACCGGGGATATTGACCTGATGGAGAACCTGGGGATCTATGAGGTGGCTGAAGAGGATCTGGCTCTGTGCGAATTTATCTGCCCGTCGAAAATTGAGATACAGTCGATTGTGAGGAACGGGCTGGAGCTTATGATCAGGGAAATGAATTAGAAACCTGTCTTACTTAATTATATGAACTTCCTAAGAAAAAAGTTGGATACGCTCAAGCCGCATTTCACTGAAGGTGGAAAGCTGGCTAAGCTGCGGTCGGTATTTGAGGGTTTCGAATCTTTCATTTTCGTTCCCAACAAAGTTACTCATAAGGGATCACATGTAAGGGATGCCAACGACATGAAGCGCACCATGATAGTGGTTGTTGTTGCGCTTATCCCGGCCCTCCTGTTCGGAGCCTATAACACCGGACTGCAGCATTTCAGGGCAACAGGGATAGAAGCAGGCATTCTCCAGAATTTCTGGTTCGGGTTCCTTAAGATCCTGCCACTGATAGTAGTGAGTTACGTAGTGGGCCTGGGAATAGAATTCACCGCGGCTCAGATACGCGGGCATGAGATTAATGAGGGGTTCCTGGTAACAGGCTTGCTTATACCGCTCATTATGCCTGTTGACGTGCCGCTCTGGATGCTTGCCCTTGCAACAGCTTTTGCCGTGATTATCGGAGTTGAGATCTTTGGGGGCCCGGGCATGAACATCCTTAATCCGGCCCTGACTGCACGTGCCTTCCTGTTTTTCAGTTATCCCGGATGGATGACAGGTGATGAGGTCTGGATTGCCGGGCTTAAAGGTGGACAGCAGGTAATTGACGGATTTTCGGGAGCTACCCCCATGGCCCTTTCGGCCGCCTGGGAGACTGACCGGCTCCCCTCCTTCCTCGAAATGTTTATCGGAACTATCCCCGGATCGGTAGGCGAGACTTCAACTATTGCTATCCTGATAGGGGCTTTTATACTTGTTGCTACAGGAATAGGCAGCTGGAAGGTAATTGTAAGTGTTTTTGCAGGGGCGCTGGGAATGGGTTTGCTCTTAAACCTTATTGCCGTGAACCCCTACATGGAACTCCCTGTATATTACCATTTCGTGATGGGAGGCTTTGCATTCGGAGCGGTCTTTATGGCCACTGATCCCGTCAGCGGGGCACAGACTGAGAGAGGCAAATGGATATACGGGTTGTTGATCGGGATATTCTCAATCATTTTCAGGGTGCTCAACCCCGCCTATCCTGAGGGAGTCATGCTGGCCATCCTTCTGATGAACGTTTTCGCTCCGCTTATCGATCACTATGTTATCCAGTCAAATATCAAAAGGAGGCTTAAACGGAACAGAGTCGCATTAAACAACAGGTAAAGTTATGAAACAGTTCAGCAATACATATATCTTCATATTCTCCACGGTTATGGTGATCATTGTAGCTACCCTTCTTTCGCTTGCGGCTACGTTGCTTCAGCCTCTTCAGAGCAGGAACCTCGAGATCGAAAAGAAGAGAAGCATGCTGGAATCGATCGGTGTGCCGGCTGATAAAAGGGATGCGGAAGAACTATACGCTAAATATGTGAAAGAGTCATTTGTCCTCGATCACAATGGAGAAGAAATCCCGGGGATAGATGCTTTCAGCGTGGTCGTCAGGAATGAGCAGAAAAAACCTCTCGAGAAGCAGTACCTGCCGGTCTTCAGCGCCCTGCCCGACGATGGCGAAAAGGTGATTATCATCCCGGTAGAAGGGAAAGGCTTATGGGGTCCGATATGGGGTTATGTATCCCTCAGGTCCGATATGAGCACTATCTATGGAGTTACCTTCGATCATAAGAGCGAGACACCCGGACTGGGGGCTGAGATCAATACTGCCGATTTTGAGGACATGTTCAGGGGGAAAAGAATCTACGACGGAGATAAATTCATCTCAATAGGGGTTATCAAGGGCGGAACTACTCCTGACAATCCCCACGGCGTTGATGCGATCTCGGGCGGCACAATTACCAGCAAGGCGCTGGAGGAAATGTTGTCAGACTGCCTGATCAGGTATGATGGTTTTTTATTAAGAAACAGGAATTAAGATATGAGCAAACGGGAAAGAGAACCATTGTTCTCGACAAAAAATGTAAAACTGCTTACCGAACCGCTGGGAAGGAACAATCCCATCACCGTACAGGTGCTTGGCATCTGTTCTGCACTGGCAATAACGGTTAAGCTTAAGCCAGCCCTGGTAATGGCTGTTTCGGTGGTTTTTGTCATCGCAATATCAAGCGTGGTTATTGCCGCACTCAGAAAACAGATACCGGAAAGAATAAGGATCATCGTTCAGCTTGTGGTGATCGCATCTCTGGTAATACTTGTTGACCAGGTACTGAAAGCATATGCCTTTGACGTGAGCAAACAGCTCTCAGTTTTTGTGGGCCTGATCATCACCAATTGTATCATAATGGGCCGCCTTGAGGGGTTCGCCATGGCGAACAGGCCATGGAAGGCCTTCCTTGACGGACTCGGCAATGGTGCAGGGTACGGACTGATACTGGTTATCGTTGCCTTCTTCCGGGAACTTCTCGGATCGGGTACACTGATGGATTACCCGGTAATGGAAAAACTTGGCGCCTACTCAATCGGATATGAAGATAACGGGATGATGATACTGCCGCCTATGGCGCTTATTGTTGTGGGTCTTATCATCTGGGTGCACCGGAGCCGCGATAAAAGTCTTGTTGAGAAACATTAGAAAAAGGAAGTATGGAAAATCTGCTTAACATATTCGTAAAGTCAATTTTTGTCGAAAACATGGTTTTTGCATTCTTCCTTGGTATGTGTTCATACCTTGCAGTGTCAAAAACCGTGAAGACATCTCTTGGACTGGGGCTGGCAGTGATATTCGTCATACTGATAACCATCCCGGTTAACTTCCTTATTGAAAACTATATCCTTAAGAAGGGCGCTCTGTCGTGGCTTGGAGAAGGATTCGCAGACGTTGACCTGAGCTTCCTTACTTTCATTGTCTTTATTGCTGTGATAGCCGCCATGGTTCAGCTTGTTGAAATGGTAATTGAAAAAGTCAGCCCGCCCCTCTATAATTCCCTGGGGATCTTCCTTCCTCTTATAGCCGTTAACTGTGCAATCCTTGGTGCGTCGCTCTTCATGCAGGAGCGGGAATACCATAACCTGGCGGAAGCAACGGCATTCGGCCTCGGGTCGGGCATCGGCTGGCTCCTGGCTATCGTAAGCATTGCTGCTATAAGGGAAAAACTGCGCTACAGCAATGTGCCGGATCCGCTTAAAGGCTTGGGAATAACTTTCATACTTACAGGCCTTATGGCAATCGCATTTATGGGATTTATGGGTATTAAACTCTAATTGAACACACAGGGATATGATCTTAGCTATTTCAACATTAAGCACAATTCTTTACAGTGTAGTCGTCTTCCTTTTAATTATTCTGCTTCTGGTGGTTCTGCTGCTTTATGCCAGGGATAAGCTGACACCGGGGGGAGAGGTTACTCTTGAAATCAACGACCGCCAGCTGAGTGTATCAACCGGATCGAATCTTCTTTCCACCCTTTCCTATAATAACATATTCCTTCCCTCTGCGTGCGGTGGTGGCGGCACATGCGGACTCTGCAAATGCCAGATCGTTCAGGGAGGAGGATCTATCCTCCCAACTGAAACAGGGTTCTTTACACGCCGGGAACAGTTAAACAACTGGCGGCTGGCCTGCCAGGTCAAAATCAGGGAGAGTCTCTCGATTCTCCTTCCAGAATCCGTGCTGGGAATAAAAAAATGGGAATGTGAAGTTGTATCAAACAGGAATGTTGCAACATTCATCAAGGAATTTGTGGTAAGACTGCCCGACGGAGAGGAACTCAATTTTGACCCGGGCGGGTATATCCAGATAGATGTTCCTAAATATAAACTGTCGTTCAGGGAGTTTATAATTGAGGACGAGTTTAAAAATGACTGGGATGAGTATAAAATGTGGGATCTCGGCATTAACAACAACGAGGAAACATACCGTGCTTATTCAATGGCAAACTATCCTGCGGAAAAGAACCTGATAAAACTGAATATCCGTATTGCAACACCTCCATGGGACAATGTAAAGAAACAGTTTCTGAGGGTGCCTCCGGGAATTTGTTCTTCATATATTTTCTCGAGAAAACCCGGAGATAAAGTCATGATCTCAGGTCCGTACGGCGAATTCCATATCAAGAACACCACGAATGAAATGGTCTATATCGGGGGCGGAGCGGGGATGGCCCCTCTCAGATCACATATATTTCACCTGTTCCATACATTGAAAACCGGCCGTAAAGTCTCATACTGGTATGGAGCAAGGTCGCTCAGAGAAGTTTTTTATGAGGAGGAATTCCGGGCGATAGAAAAAAAATTCCCAAACTTCACCTTTAATCTGGCGATGTCTGAACCTCTTCCGGAAGACAACTGGACAGGATATACCGGTTTCATTCACAGGGTGCTATATGACAACTACCTTGGCAAACACGAGGAGCCCGAGGATATCGAATACTATTTCTGCGGTCCGCCCGCTATGAATAATGCGGTGGTTAATATGCTTCATAGCCTCGGTGTACCTGAAGAAAATGTCTCATTTGATGATTTTGGAATCTGATGAACCGGTACCCCTGCACATTATCCTTTCTAATTGCGGCTCTCCTGCTGTTCGTCTCTTCCTGCAAAAACAGGGAGTTCCCATATTCTGATTTCAGGGGTTTTACACAAGGCACGACCTACAGCATAATTTATCAGAACAACCGGAAGCTCGATCCCCGGATCCTGCAAAATGAGGTTGAAAAGATCCTGCTTGATTTTGACATGTCATTGTCGCTGTATCAGGATTCTTCAATCGTTTCCAGGATCAACAGGAATGAGGATGTGATCGTTGATGAGTACTTTTCTGAAGTATTCCGCCAGTCAAAGGAGATTTCATCACTCACCGGAGGAGCTTTTGATGTTACCATTGGTCCGCTCGTCAAGGCCTGGGGATTTGGCCCTGATGCTCAGAAAAATTTCACAGAAACAAAACGGGACTCACTTATCAGACTGGTCGGGATGAACAAGGTTGAACTGGTGGACGGGCGCATTGTGAAAGCTGATCCGGGCATCATCATGGATTTCAATGCAATTGCACAGGGTTACTCCGTGGATGTTATTGCCGGTTTTTTCAATGAAAAAAAGATTGACAGCTATCTGATTGAAATAGGGGGAGAGGTGAGGACCAAAGGCTTAAGGAACGGTGCATACTGGAGGATAGGCATCGACAGGCCGGAGGATAATAACCTGATCCCGGGTTATAATATGCAGGCAGTAATCAGGATCAGCGACAGATCGCTGGCCACGTCAGGCAACTACAGAAAATTCATTATTGAAGAGGGCGTTAAATACTCGCACACCATCGATCCTGTAAGTGGTTATCCTGTGAGAGACAGGCTTCTGAGCGCCACCATAATAGCTGAAAACTGCGCACTGGCGGATGGCATTGCGACTGCCTGCATGGTAATGGGTATAGAACGGGCCCGGGAATTCTTAATAAGGAATACCCAGTTTGATGCTTATCTTATATTCTCTGATGAGGCCGGAAATTTCCGCACCTGGTATACCGGCAATCTGGGAAACTACATCGCAGAGAACCCTTAATAGTGCTATGAGCATACTACCGACTAACTGATTACTGATTACCGATTACTGAATACCTCACTTCAATCGCCAAAATCCGCAATCCGCAATCCGCAATCCGCAATTACAACTCACTCCTCCCGCACGCACACCCTGGCATACCATCCGGGGTGACGCATCCCACATCCGTGTTCCTGGCACATGATATGCCCAGCTTTCTCATCTCCGCATTTTTGCCGACATGTGTCTCCGGGAATCTGCCCTTAGGTCTGAGTAAGATTCTGATCCCCAGGCCGGCAACTGCAAGGAGGACCATTAATGCGCTTAATATTATGAGTTTTATGAACATAAGATCTATTCTTCTTTTACAAATTGTACCTTTACAATTATCCGGTGTTTTAACCGACGGGACTTCCCAAAGTTAATACTTGCCGGAGTTTAAAATTAAACAACCCGGGCAATATTTTGTTTAATATTTGATTATTGTTAAAAAATCCTCAGATAAATGAATCAGAAGACCAATCCTGTAAAGCCTGTTGCGGATAAAGAGCTTATACTTGCTGATTTCAGGCTTGCCAGCCTGAGCCGTAACCTGAGTATTATTGGCCGGCGTGAAGTGTTATCCGGAAAAGCAAAATTCGGAATTTTCGGCGATGGAAAGGAAATAACCCAGATCGCGATGGCGAAGCAGTTTAAGGATGGAGACTGGAGATCAGGTTATTACAGGGATCAGACATGGATGATGGCTATGAGCCTCTTTGATGCAGTTGAGTTTTTTCACCAGCTCTACGGCAATACCGACAGGGATATTAATCCGGGCAGCGGAGGAAGGGTTTTCAACAACCATTTCTCTGTGCCGAATGTCAACCCCGACGGATCGTGGAGAGATCTGACAAAACAGAAGAACTCTTCGTCCGATATTTCTCCCACAGCCGGACAGATGCCCAGGCTGCTGGGTCTGGCTTATGCCTCAAAACTGTTCCGCCAGAATAAGGAGCTTCATCAGTTCAAAACATTCTCTTTGAAGGGAAATGAGGTTGCTTTCGGTTCCATCGGCGATGCCAGCACTTCAGAGGGGCATTTCTGGGAAACTATAAACGCCGCGGGCGTTTTGCAGGTTCCTATGGCTCTTTCCGTCTATGATGACGGATATGGTATATCTGTTCCGAAGAAATACCAGACTACTAAAGGCAGTATTTCGGATATTCTGAGGGGTTTTGAAACGGAGCCAGGTAACCCGGGTATTCTGATCTATAAAGGAAAAGGCTGGGATTATCCCGGGCTGATCAGGATGTATGAGGAGGGGACAGCCATCTGCCGCAAAGATCATATACCCGTTGTGTTCCATATCGAGGAGGTGACCCAGCCGCTTGGTCATTCAACCTCAGGATCGCACGAGAGGTATAAAACCAGCGACAGGCTTAAGTGGGAAGAGGAATTTGATCCGATACGGAAAATGAGGGAATGGATCATAAGCGAGAAGATCGCCACTCCCGATGAAATGGACAGGATTGCGGCTGAAGCCGAAGCGGAGGCAAAAGAGGCCCGGAAGAAGAGCTGGGGATTGTTCCAGAATCCTATAAGAGTCGAACGGGATGCCCTGGCAAAAATAATAGGAGACCGGAAATGCAAATGTTCTGAGGAAGCTAAAGAGGCCACTGTGGATGAGATAACCGATGATCTTAAAAAGGTCCTTGCACCAATCAGAAAAGACAACTTCATGGCAGCCAGGAAGATATTGAGGAATATCTGTAATTCCTGTCTCCTGTCCGACAACCTGAGAGAGGAACTGATGGGGTGGCTCAGGCGCAATTATGAAGACGCGGCAAAAAGCTACAATACGTTTCTTTATAATGAAACTCCGGCCTCGGCTCTTAATGTCGAACCAATTGCACCACGCTGGTCCGCTAACTCCCCCGAAGTCCCGGGAAGACAGATACTCAGGGACAATTATGACAGGCTTTTTGCCAAATATCCCCTGCTCGTTACCTTTGGCGAAGATACCGGGAACATAGGAGGAGTGAACCAGTCGCTCGAGGGCTTACAGAAGAAATACGGGGAGATCAGGATAACCGACACCGGTATCAGGGAAACCACCATTCTCGGACAGGGTATCGGGCTTGCACTCAGAGGTATGAGACCAATAGCTGAGATCCAGTATCTCGATTACCTTATGTATGCCCTGCAGACCCTCAGCGATGATCTTGCCACCACGCATTACAGGACTGCCGGCAGGATGTCAGCACCGGTCATTATCAGTACCCGCGGGCACCGTCTGGAAGGTATCTGGCACTCCGGATCACCAATGAGCATGCTGATCAATTCAGCCAGGGGAGTATACGTCTGTACCCCGAGGGACATGACAAGGGCAGCCGGATTCTATAATACCCTGCTCGAGGGTATGGACCCTGCAATAGTAATTGAGCCTCTTAACGGATACCGGCTCAAGGAGAAGATGCCTGACAACATCGGCGAATACCGTATTCAGCTCGGGATACCTGAGATACTGAGCGAGGGAACTGATATAACCATCGTTACCTATGGTTCAACGGTAAGGATAGCTGCTGAAGCCGTGAACCAGCTGACCCGGCATAACATCTCTGCGGAACTTATCGATGTGCAGACACTCGTTCCTTTTGACCGCAACCATATTATTCTGGAATCCGTTAAAAAGACGAGCAGGGTCCTGTTTATTGATGAGGATGTTCCGGGAGGTACAACAGCCTATATGATGCAGGAAGTACTCGAGAAACAGGGAGCATGGTATTTTCTTGATTCTCCCCCACGAACCCTTACAGCCAAAGAGCATCGTCCCGCGTATACAACCGACGGCGACTATTTTTCAAAACCGAACGCTGAGGATATTTTCGATGCGGTTTATGAAATAATGAAAGAGGCTTGAATCATTCACGGTGAAACCCGGTCGCTATGATCCTAAGTAACTCAGTCGCAGCTTCTCTCGGGCCGGAGGTTTCGTGACCCGGGATTCCAAGCCTGGTTCTCATCTGCCCGACAAAGACATCATTCCTGAAGAAATTTTCGAAGAATCTCGCTGCAATTGCATCATGCAGTTCCTTATACTCGGGGGGGCCGAAGATATTCGCGAAATAGGAGTGGACAAGCCCGCTCGACGTTGTTGTGCCTTTGCTCATTACCACACCGGCGCGGAAAATATCAAGAGCCTTTTCGGGATTGTCAAATCTTTCAATAACGGGGTGTTCGTCATCAATCTCCTCGTAATTATTGGCATAGAGAATATAATCGATCCGGTGCCCTTTGATTATGGTTTCATAGCGGGTCACGGGAATTACTATCCTGGCATTGACCTGACTGGGATTCATTATGATTGATCTGTCGAGGTGGCCGTAAGCATATCCTGGTTGCAGATCATCCAGACGAAGGAATGCGCCGGTTTCTGTTCCATAGCCAACAGGTAATTCTGATGGGTCGATCTCAATTGAGCCCATGTCGTCTGCAATAATGGTCATTTCCCGAATCTGGCTTTCTCCCAGAACACGGAAGGCTTCGAGTGTCTCGGACTTTCCTGCTCCGGTATCTCCGATCATCAGGATTGTTGCCTCCTTGTCACCCTGCAGAAGGATTTTTACCATCGCGCCATGGAAGGGCATGTTCCCGGATCTTATCACATGGGAGTTATGAAGAGTGAGAACCATTTTCTTCAGGTATCCGAAATAACCGAATTCCTCCCTTCCCGGTACAGCTCCGACAAATATCCCGTTTTCTTCATCCTCGTGGAAAACAGTGGGAAAGTCAGAAAGTGAATCAAGCCCGCCACCCTGCGCTCCGTAAACAAAGACTGCGTCCGGACTCTTTTCGAGGTCTGAGTCGCTGGCAAGCTGAAATAGGTTACATAAAGAAAACCCCAGTTCATAAAAGCTAAGGTGGAAATAGACCAGAATAAGCAGTTTCCCTGCCCTGACGGGATAACATAACCAGTCATCCGGATTTAGATCAATTATTTCGAGCGGATTAACGCTCACTTTCCTGAATTCCCCTGTCCGCTTGTTCATCGGCTGCTGTATGACCAGTGGCGGGTAGATTAGCATCTGCCTGATCATTGGGACCGAGTTCAGCTTCCCGTATTTCATATGCGGAAAAGGGATCCTTACAGGTAATGAAATGGCTGCGATCTCTGCTCCGGCAGGAACCTGACGGTAAACATTAGGGCGACTGCCGGTAATGTTTTCCTGAACATGACGGTAAACAGTTCTGATAAGATGAGTCAGATGCTCAATGGTTTCATTGAAGGTACGGTAAGGCCTCTTATCCAGGCGGTCACCTTCCGAATCATTAATTATGAACCGGTCAAAATGCCTCCAGTAATCGTAAAGGGCTTCGACAAAATTGTTTAAAAGCTGAAGGTCATGCAGAAACCTGGCGGATCCCTCAAAGATATGCGGGATTATTCTGTTCTGATTTTTGACCAGAAGGATAAGGGTTTTCACCAGATCGTCAACACTTTTCTCATCAATCCCTGTTCCGTTAAAAACTCCGAGCAGGGGTGAGTTCCGTGAGCTGAGATGCTTAAGATAATGATCCAGGACCAGCCTGAACTTTACACTCGACAGCAATTCCTCAGGTGTTTCACACATCCTGTCGCGTATCCTCAGAACTGCTTTTCTCCCAACTAATCGTAAAGTGCTTTTTTTCATAGCTGATATAACAAAACGGGGGCAAAATTATGATAATATTTAATTGAAATGTTGTTTTTGGTTATTTTTTTCAAAAGAAGACGGAAGGAAAGAAGGGGAGAGGGGGAGAAGGGGAGAGTCGAAAACTATTCTTGCATCAGTCTTCCGACTTCCAACCCAATTATTAATAGCAGGTCACTTTTTTTCTAACCTTTACTATTCATATTTATTACTAACCTATTGTTTACCTTTGTGTTACTTTGAGTTTTCCTTTGTGACACTTAGTGGTAAAAAAACCTTAACCACAAAGGGACTCAAAGGATTACACTAAGGTTCACAAAGTTTATGAATTAATCAGGCTAAATCATTAAAGTTTAGTTTCAGGAATATTAATTTTGCGTAAATTGTAACGGTTAAACTGAATGGATGAAACCGGAACTTGATTTATTCACCATACTGCCTGAGGACAAGATCCCGGAGAAAGGCAAGGTTCTTATTTCCGAACCTTTCCTTCCGGATACATTTTTTAACAGAAGCATTGTTTATCTTACGGATCATACTCCTGAGGGATCGGTGGGTTTTATTCTCAACAAGAAGCTCGACCTTAAGATCTCGGATGCCATAGCAGGGTTTGACAGCTGGAATGAGAACCTCAACATGGGGGGGCCGGTAGCACCTGATACTCTGCATTATCTCCACAGCCTTGGGGACCGTATTCCGGGAAGCGTCGGTGTTGACGATGATATTTCCTGGGGAGGCGATATTGATACAATAAGGAAGCTTATCCGTTCAGGATCAATAAAGCAATCACAAATCAGGTTCTTCCTCGGCTATTCAGGATGGTCAGCGGGCCAGCTGGAACGTGAACTTAAAGAAAACTCGTGGGTCATCCTCAAGGTCAACCCGGGTGTCGTCATGAACAACAGGGGCGTTGATACCTGGAAAAGGGTGCTCAGAAGCTTTAAGAACAAATACAGGATGTGGGCCGATTTTCCCGAATCACCTGAAATGAATTAACCGGAGAGTTTTGCTTTAGATATGCAGAATCTTGTATATCAATTCTTTAAGAAGATCTCCATCCTGTGTACCCGGATCTCCGAAACCTTTTGACCTCATGTCGTAAGTCCGCAGAAAGCTGATGATCTGAACCGTTTTGGAAACGCTGTATTTCATTGCAGCAGATTCATAGTCCTTTACAAAATATGGATTTACTTTTAGCGCCGCCGCTACATTGTTTTTTGATTTGTCGGTAAGATAATGGTATGTCAGAAGTTTGCTGAAAAAACCAAAGAGAGAAGCAAGAGTGAGGGTTATGGGATTATCCTTCGGGTTGTTGGCGAAATAGCGGATTATCATGTTGGCTTTCAGTATGTTCTTTTCACCTATTGCCTTCTGCAGCTCGAAATTGTTAAAATCCTTGCTGATGCCGATATTCTTCTCGATCAGGGCTGTGGTGATCACTGGTTTCTCCCGCGGAAGGGTGATTATCAGCTTGTCGAGCTCATTTACAATTTTATGAAGGTCTGTCCCCAGATAGTCCGTCAGCATATCGCTTGCCTTGGGATCCGCCTTGATGCCCCTGGTCATCAGATATCTTTCTATCCAGCCGGGGATCTGGTAATCCCGCAGTCGGGGTGATTCAAAATAGACTGCCTGACTCTCGAGTGTTCTGAAGAATTTCGTCCGTCTGTCTAAAGTTTTGTATTTGTAGTTGAAAACAAGTATCGTAGATGACAAGGGCTTCTCAAGGTAAACAGCAAGCTCATCGATCTTCTTTAACGACTGGGCCTCCTTTACGATGACGACCTGGTGAGTGGCCATCATCGGAAATCTGCGGGCGATCTCAATTATTTCATATATGGTTGTATCATCTCCATATATAACGATCTGATTAAAAGCTTTCTCGGCATCAGGGAGCACCTTATCCTCTATGTAGTCAGTGATGATGTCAATATAATAAGGCTCCTCTCCGGCAAGAAAGTATACCGGCTTGAAGATCCTTTTTTTCAGGTCAGAAATTATTTCTTCGTAAGTTATTGCCATCGTCAGAACCTCAGGTGTTTTACCGACATTCTATTGTCCTTGATCTCTCTCAATGCATCGATACCGATACGCAGGTGCGTCTCAACAAATTTGTTTGTTACTTTGCGGTCGCTTGCCTCGGTCTTGATGCCGGTTGATATCATCGGCTGATCCGAGACCAGCAGCAGGGCGCCGGTAGGGATCTCATTGGCAAAACCTACAGTAAAGATTGTCGCAGTTTCCATATCAATCGCCATGGCTCTCGTCTTGACAAGGTATTTCTTGAACCTGTCGTCATATTCCCAGACTCTTCTGTTGGTGGTATATACAGTGCCGGTATAATACTCTTTCTTATGCTTGATTATTGATGCAGAGATAGCGCTTTGCAGTTGAAAAGCAGGTAAGGCAGGAACTTCGAGTGGAAGGTAATCATTTGATGTACCGTCACTTCTGATCGCGGCAATGGGCAGAATAAGGTCTCCCAGCTTATTCTTCTTTTTAAGCCCGCCGCATTTTCCCAGGAACAGAACCGCTTCCGGGGCAACAGCGCTGAGAAGATCCATTGCCGTTGCCGCATTCGGGCTCCCCATGCCGAAATTCATGATGGTTATGCCGTCGGAAGTGGCGCTCGGCAAGTTCTTGGTCTTTCCTTCAATCTCAACATTATGCCATCTGGCGAACAGGTCGATATAATAGAGAAAATTTGTCAGAAGGAAATATTTGCCGAAAGAATCAATGCTCTTCCCGGTATATCGCGGCAGCCAGTTATTTACTATTTCCTCCTTCGTTTTCATATTTTTATTTAATTTACAGGTTTTAAAAGTACAAAACAAAGTTGAAAGAGTTAAGCCTGCCGGAATATTCATTCAGAATAATTACCAGGGATGGCCTGCGGCTGATCTTTGATCCCCTGAGGAAGAAATATGTCAGGCTTACCGATGAGGAATGGGTCCGGCAGAATTTTGTACAGTATCTGATCGACCGCGGAAATTATCCGCCCGGACTTATTGCCATTGAGCATTATTTCATTTACAACCAGCTTAAGAGGAGGGCAGATATTTTAGTGCATAACCGCAAGGGAGAACCTGTTATGATCATTGAATGCAAATCGGACAATATAGAACTGGACGATGAAGTGTTTGATCAGGTCATCCGCTACAACATGCAGTTTAAAGTGCCTTACCTTGTCATGACTAACGGAATGCACCACTTTGCAGCCCGGTACGATAACGAACTGAAGGAATATAGGGTTCTTGACTATATCCCGCTCTATGAAGATCTTTTAACCTGACTACGGGTTATGATAAGCGTTACATGTGCAATTATAAGGAATGAGGACAATGAGGTACTTGTTGTTCAGAGGGGTGAAAAAACCGGTCATCCTTTTAAATGGGAATTCCCGGGAGGGAAGATTGGCCCCGGTGAGGGTGAGGAGGATTGTATTATAAGGGAAATTGATGAAGAGTTGTCAATGAGCATAGTCACCTCGGCCAGGCTTGAGCCGGTTTCGTATGATTATGGTCACAAGCAGATCAGACTGATCCCCTATATTTGCGATACTCTCGATGAAACACCGGTACTGTCGGAGCATATCTCCTTCAGATGGGTAATGCCCGGTGATCTTGCTTCAATAGATTTCTGTGAAGCCGATCTTCATGTTGTCCGGCAATACCTCTCTGCCATCGATGGGAGTAACGAGGCAGAACTGTCTGTACAGGAAAATGCTGATCCTCAGGTTGAGGACACAGAACTCCGGGATATGATATTCAACATGATAAGCATAAAGGAGGTAGAGTGGATTGTGACATCTGCATCTGAAAACCCTGGTCTCTTCCTGAAACTGCTCTCATACTCCTACAGTACCGACAGTAAACTTGCATTTCGTGCCTCGTGGACACTCTCAAAACTGTTCGACAGGTTTCCCACGATGATCAAACCTCACTTGTCGGGGATTGTTGAAAGGCTTAACCAGCTGGAGAATGAAAGTACCCGGCGCTCATTCCTGAGGATTCTGTCGTTATCTGATCTGCAGGAACTACGTCCTGATCATCATGGTCTGCTTGCTGACCACTGTTTCAATGCCCTTAATTCAGGTTTCTCGGCAATTGCAATAAAAGCTTATTCAATGGAGATCCTGTACAGGCTTGCGGTAATATACCCTGATCTTGCCAACGAGCTTGCAGTTTCGGTAAATATGCTGAAGGGTGAAGGCTCAGCAGGTATCGAAGCCAGGGGGAGGATCATTCTTAAAAAGCTCGCAGAGATCAGTTCAGGCCCAGGATCCAGTCAGTCATGATCTTCAGGACCCCTGGAGAGAAAGTCTCTTCAATTTCTCCGTATTCAGAGGGCAATCCTGTTTCGCTTTCCTGAAAGAGATGGTTTAGCCGCGGCTGGCTGATAATTGTTACATTCCGGTTCCCTCCGGCATTCAATGCTTTCCTGATGGCAGGAAGATTGATGTCAGCAGCAACCTGTAAATCATTTTCCCCGTTCAGCGCCAGTACAGGGCATCTAACTTTTTTCCAGAAAGGTGCGGGATCGGTTACCATAAAATATCTCAGCCATGTGTAAGATGACTTGCCAAAAGAAACACTCAGTTCCCTGACATTCTTTTCAATATCTTCAGCCGGGACCTTCCTTTTTTTAAGGATCTTTCTATAAGTCGCCATTACTTTTTCCTCTGCCTTGTCATTGTCGGTCTCTTTTTTAATAACAGCAAACAATTTCTTATTGGTGGAAATATTATCCCTGATCTGTTTCTCATCGAGCCCCATTATAGTACTGATGTCCCTGTTCTGCCTGTGAAGCAATGATTCTCCTGTCACACCAGGTCCGGCCAGGGTAATGATAAAGGCAACATCGGGATTGGCGGAGGCAACAATGGGAGCAATAAACCCACCTTCGCTGTGACCTGCCAGACCTATTTTTCCAGAGTTTATTTCGCTCCGGGTCCTGAGATAGTTAAAACCAGCTTCGGCATCGGTCGCCAGGTCAGCCGAGGTAGCATTAAAAGGAGAGCCCTGCGACTGGCCCACGCCTCTGTCATCGTAGCGGAGTACGGCAATACCGTTTCGTGTAAGGTGATCGGCAATAACCAGAAATGGTTTATGCCCCAACAGTTCCTCATCCCTGTTCTGGGAACCTGACCCGGTTATCAGAATTACTGCGGTGAATGGTCCGGTGCCCCTGGGAATGGTAAGTGTTCCGGCAAGTCGTATGTCAGACTTGCCGTTGGCAAAGGTAACATCCTCTGATAAGTATGGGAAGGGCGGCCTGGGCTCCTGGGGCCTGTTCAGGGTAAAGGAAGATAACAGTCGGGTAATATTCATGGGAAAGGTTCTGCCGGCCTGCGACCATGTGCCCTCGATAAGTGTATCATTCTTTATCGTGCCATTGTATTCCGCAAGCATTGCACCGGCCGAGATATTGATATTATTTCCGGTAAGAGTAACCGGCCCGAGTTTTATATTCTTTACACCCTGGTCGGGACTGTCCATGGTTGCCACAAGACTGTCGTTCCCGACCACCGACAGGTTGAAAACGATCCTCAGCGAGATTGGCGACACTTCGATCCTCCCAAGCCACGATCCGGTAAGGGACTGCTTATCAACCTTATCCTGACCAGACAAAAAGAGTGGAAAACCTATTAAACAGAGTAAAACAGAACTTAAAAAACGTTGTTTCATGATTTTAGTAATAAGAATTCAAAAATAGTTATTTAATCTTATTTGTCAGCGGGTAATCAGTAATCAGTAATCAGTCAACCAGCAACTTTTACCCGCCAAAGCCTTGGCGACGGCGGGCAGTAACCAGCACCCAATAATAAAAGATTCATTACAGTTTTCAGCTTTTCTTTTGTACTTTTGGGAAATTTTAATCCGTTTATGATAATAGTTGACACCTGCGGACAGAAGTGCCCGGCGCCGCTGATTGCAACCAGAAGAGCGCTCAGGGAAGCCGGGTCAGAGGAAGTAATTGAGGTGATTACTGATAACCTGACCTCTTACAATAATCTTTCCAGGTTTCTTACAGATAATTACACAGATTTCTCGGTATCGGAGGAGAAGGGTAAATGGACTTTAAGAATTACCCGGCGGAGTGAAACAGGTTCCTTTACCAAACCGCAGGATTATTGCAGCACTTCTCCGGACACTTTCCCGAAGGGTGATTTTATAATTGTCTTCAGCTCCGATCGGATGGGGGAGGGAGCTGATGAACTCGGACATCTCCTTGCGGGAAACTTCATTAAGGCGGTAAAGGACTTGGATCTCCTTCCTGAGAAAATAATTTTCTACAATAAGGGTGTCATCCTTGTTTCTGAAGAATCTCCCGTCGTTGAGAATCTGAAGGACCTTGAGAAAATGGGCGTGGAGTTGCTTGTCTGCGCGACCTGTGTTAATTATTATAAGCTGGAAGGAAAAACCACGACAGGCATTTTAAGCAACATGTTTGTTATTGCACAGGCTATGGCCTCTGCAGGAAAGATAATCCGGCCCTGACAATTATCTTATTCTGACAATGGAAATTGATCTTCTTCAGATGGTTGAAAATGGCGGCTGTTCTGCCAAGATATCCCCGCGGCAGCTTGAGGAAATACTAAAATTTCTTCCCCTGCCTGACGATCCGGATATTCTTGTGAATATTGATACGCATGATGACGCAGGTATTTACAGGGTGAACGACACTCTGGCGCTTGTGCTTACAACAGATTTCTTCCCTCCTGTGTGCAGCGACCCTTATGAATTCGGACAGATTGCTGCAGCCAACTCCATCAGTGATGTTTATGCCATGGGAGGTGATCCCGTTGTTGCTTTGAACATCATGATGTTCCCATCCGCGAAGCTGCCCATGGAAGCATATGCCGGAATACTGAGAGGGGGCTATGATAAGGCTGCCGAAGCCGGAGTAAGAATAATTGGAGGGCATACAATCGATGACTTCCCTCCGAAATACGGACTGGCAGTTGTTGGTTACATTCATCCGGAAAAGATTATAACCAACGCCGGTGTCAGACCCGATGATTACCTGGTACTTACGAAGCCAGTCGGAACCGGTATTATACTCGCCGGCCAGAGACTGGGTATCGCATCGCCTGACGATGTGGAAGAAGCGAAACGGCAGATGAAGCTTCTCAACAGATCGGCAGCAGAGATGATGAAAAAATACAAAATCAGGGGTGCAACCGATATTACCGGCTTCGGACTCGCCGGTCATGCCATTAAGATGGCCTCAGCCAGTGGTGTGAGCCTGAATATCTCTATGAAACAAGTCCCTCTTATAGGAAACACCTACAGGCTTTCGGAAGATGGATGCATACCCGGTGCAGCGTTCCGGAACCTCGACTATACAACGGAAAACACGCTTTTTGCACCAGATCTCGATTATAACCTTAAAATGATTGCATGTGATGCTCAGACCTCAGGCGGACTGCTGATGAGCGTTCCTGAAGATCGGACTTCTGCACTCCTTAGCGATCTTCATGCTTCAGGGCTCGCTGATTCAGCAATAATTGGGAGCGTCTCCGTGAAGAAACAGAAGCTCCTGTATCTAAACAACTGAGACCTGACGGAGACATAATACGGTACTCAGAGGGCACGAAGGATGTCACAGAGGGCCACGGAGGCTTTTATTTCGGTAGGGAAAACAGGAACTCAGTCCCGCCACTTGTCTTATTCCTAACAAGTATTTCTCCTCTATGAAGCAGGATAGCATTTTTAACAATTGCCAGGCCGAGACCGGTACCACCGCTTTTCCTCGAACGTCCTGAATCAATCCTGTAGAACCTTTCAAATACCCTGTTTAAATGTTCCTCGGGGATTCCGACACCATCGTCCGAGAAGGAGAAGTGGTAGAATTTCTTATCCTCATTATAAACCAGCACTCTGATTGTTGAATCATCACCGGCATAATTGATGGCATTTTCAGTCAGGTTCTGGAAGACGGATAGTATGAGCGACTTGTTCCCTTTTACGGTAACCTCGCTGCCCACCTCAATTTCAACCTTCATCTTCCTCGCTTCAATCGCCGATTTGAAATTATCCCTCACTTCCCTTATTATCTTTTTGATCTTTACCTTTTCAATGTTGAATGATGCAGCAGCCTCTTCTATCCTGTTAAGTTCAGAAATATCGTTGATCAGCCCTGTCAGCCTGTCTGCCTGCGCCAGCGCCTTTTCAAGAAAATATTTTTGTTTCTCAGGCTCAATGGCAGGATCGTTGAGAAGGGTTTCGATATACCCTTTAACCGACGAAACAGGGGTTTTCAGCTCGTGAGATATATTTGAAGTCATTTGCTGCTTAATCAGCTTGTTCTTCCCTATTTTGGTTATGTCGCTGATAATAACTTCAAAGCTCCTGTCCTTGAAAATAACACACTGAACCCTGAAAAATCTGCCGTCCTTATTTACCTGGTATTCCATTTTTGGCAGATCCGTTACGGAAATCTCCGATTCTGAATGTTTGTCAACAAAATCAGTAACCTGTGATAATTCGGTAATCTCACTGAAATCTGAAGTGAAGATCCTCAGATCACCCGAAATCATATTCAGGAAATGGACAAAATGATCGTTATTGAAGATCTTTTTCTTGTCCTGGGAGAAAAATGCCACTCCTTCATTAAGAGCATCAAGATGATTGAAGAACTTTTCTTTTTCAATGGCAAGGTCATTCTTGGTCTGAAGGAGTTTATTATAGATTGTCATAATCTCTTCACCAATTATTCCTATCTCGTTTTTCGGAAACTTCGTCCTGAAATCAAATGGTTCATTATTCCCCACCCTTAATGCAAAATCCTTAAGTTTAGTGATTGATTCGCTCAGCTTGTTGGTAATCAGTAACATAATAAGCCAAATCGAAATAAAGGACAGGAATATCACCAGGAGAAAGAATTTTTTTGCTTTCAGGAAGTTTGCGATGGTGACATCATAAACGAGGGCTGACCTAATAAAATATCTTTCAAGGTTCCGGGCATAGTAATAATATGCCTGGCCTGTTGTTTCGGAACCCCTGATGGCAGTTCCGAACGGAGCTTTGAGTGACTCAGTTATTTCCGGTCTTTCCAGGTGGTTTTCCATTTTGGTCCATTCATGCACGAAACTGTCGAAAAGGACATCACCGGAAAGACTTACGATAGTAATCCGGAGGTTAGACTGAGGGATCAGGCTGATCAGTGAATCCAATTTCCGGTAATCCCTGCTTTTATCAATGCTGTTTACTTTTATATAATTATCTGTCAGAAGGGTAATATTGTTAAGTTCATCATTGAGAGCTTCAATGCGATAATCCTTTTCTCTCTTGTAAAGATAAAGCAGGATAAGTACTGTAAATAACAGAAATACAATTGAATAATAAAGAAACAGATTGTTCCGGAATGATTTTCCAAATATCATCTTATCAGTTTCAGAATTCAAGGAAATACCCGTACCCTGTCTTATTCCTGAGTAATCGGCCGTAATTGCCGAGTTTTGTCCTCAACCTTGTTATGTTCACATCGACAGTCCGTTCCGTTACAATCACGTCGTTTCCCCAGACTCTCTTGAGAAGATCTTCCCTGGAGAATACCCTGACCTGATTTTCAAGCAGAAGCTTGAGTATTTCATACTCCTTCTTTGTGAGATCAACCTTTTCATCATTGATGATCACTCGTTTCCTCATTGTGTCGAGTTCGATATCCCCGAATTTGACAATGGCTTGCATTTTGTTTTTTTCTTTCTCTGACCGCTTAAGGACTGCCTTGATCCTGGCTGTCAGTTCATTGACAGAGAAGGGTTTCGCAATGTAGTCATCGGCGCCCAGGCTGAATCCGGTTAGAATGTCGTTTTCTTTGTCCCTGGCAGTCAGGAAGATGATAGGGACGTTATTATCCAGCTCCTTGCGAAGGGTGTCGGCAAATCTGAACCCCGACATAGCTCCCATCATAACATCCAGCAGGATCAGGTCGAATTTATCCAGAGACCTTTTCATTGCCTCTTCGGCCGAATGGGCAACCTCTGTCTGATAACCTTCATTGCTGAGATTGTACTGAAGGATCTCGCATAGATCTTCCTCATCGTCAACAATCAGGATCCTTATTCCTTTTTTGTCCATGTGCTTTTTGTTAGTATGGTTTAATCTTCACTCAGGTATGAACTTCAATATTGTGTAAAATTACAAGTAATTAGCAAATAATGGTATCAAAACAGGGCATAGCTCATACGGAGGTGGAAGGTGATTCCGGGTTCAAGTTTTGTGAAAAAAGGATCTGTAACATTAAATGACCTGAAAACAGATTCTTTCTTATCGTTCAGCAGGTTGTCTATTTTAATCCCAAGCTGGGTTCTGTTTTCCTTTCCAAAACTTTTATTGGCGTTGAAATTGAGACTATGAAAAGGTAGTGTATAAATATCAGGAAGGTCAGCGATACCAACATATTGAAGTGTGATGCCCTGTACGTTGTAAAACAACCCTGCCTCAAAACCTTTCCAGAACCCATCCTCTCCGCCATCATATGTTAGTCCGGCATTAATGATATATGGAGCCTGTCCTGCCATCACTCTGCTTTTTCCTATTGTCTGGCCGTTTCGTGCATTTTCTATCCTCGATTGTAATTCAGTCTTGCTTAACCCGATACCGGACTTTGTAACGGCAAAATTGGTTGAGAGGCTGAAATTCTTTAGCGTTGAGCTTATCATGCTGAAATTCTGCCGGAGTTCCACTTCTGCTCCGAATACCTGTCCGTCGCCAACATTGCGTGGCTGAAACGACCCGGTCTGAGTGGCATACTGGACAATTTCAATTGGGCGTATGAACTTCTTACTGAATCCACTCAGTGAGATCATTTGTCCGTTTGACCGGAACATTTCCCATCTGATATCAAGATTATGGATAAAGGTACTTACAAGATTACCATCCCAGTATTCGACACCTATAGCTTCGTTGGCATCCCTGAACATTCCACCGATAAATGTTCTGTTGCTTACCGGGTCGGCGATCTCCGCGTAGGATAATTCTTTGAAAGAGGGCCTTGCAATGGTTTTTGCATACGACAATCTTATATTCTGGCGGGCAGAAACATTGTAGATTATGTTTACTGAGGGGAAAAGGTTTACATTGTCAAGTACCTTATCATTATTCAGAACATTGATACCGAGCTGGTCCTGACCCGTGTAAAACTGGCTGAATTTCTCAAGCCTGACGCCCAGAATAGTTTTAAGGTTCTTTGACACACACAGTTCAGTTGAAATATAACCTGCCAGATTGGATGATTTTGCATCAAACTGGTTAGGGTTTGATGGCATAAAATGAGCTTCATAAGTTGTCCCGAACATGGTCTCAGTTCCGTTCAGCGGCCAAAGGTTCTCAGGCCGGAATATCTCATTCGGATCGCCGGTAAGGGGAACATTCCTGATATTAAACGCGTATTTCCTGATAATAAACTCACGATGCTTCCAGGTATATGCTCCTCCCATATTGAACCTCGATTTATTGCCATTAAGATTAAAGTCTTTGGAAACGTGCAGGACGCCGGCAATATTCATTTCCGACAGATCCCTCCAGATCCTTTCAGGAAAACCACCTTCAGTATTTATTCTTAATGTTTGATTTTCTGTAACATACCTGACAAACCTGGTATCCGGATCTTTAATTGCGGATATAGTTGGTGAAACTTTCCAGACCACCTCAAATTTTGAATCATTGAATATATGTTTCCCGTCTAACAGAATGTTGGTAAGGGAACGCTGGTTGTATTCAAGGTTATGCTGAAGGCCAGTGAAATTACTTCCTTTTTCCGAACCCTCATAATCAAATATTCCTGCCTTTGATTCACCATTTTGCAAATGAAGCAGGTTAAACCGGTATTTTGACTGCCGGGTTTTTAACGCGACTCCTGCCATTCCGCTCATTAATACACTCTTCACCCCGAAATCACCTATCTGAAACTCCCTCACATCCAGCTCGTTGATATCAGGGTTGGATGATAAGCCATATCTGCCGTATTCAGCATTCTGGTAGAACTCTGTATTGCTCTTGTATGAAAATCCGACGTTATATCCAAGAGTGAACTTCTTCAGGGGGATCTGGTTCCCTATAGTTGTGCCAAGATTATAATCGACAAAGCTGTTTTGCCTTATGGCAGCCATTGTCGGGTTAAAACTTTCGAGGATCTCCCTGTAACGGATGCCGGCCTCACCATTCGGATCGCCTATTACACCGGCAAAGAAGGGAATATTTGTTGTTGCCGGGATTGCACGGGTTCCGTCATCAAAACCAAGAAAATCATATTTACCGCCAGGATATGTCAGAAAGTCATTTCTTAAGTGAAAATCGGGATTGAAGGCAGTGCTTAATGAGAATGATACCTTTTTCTGCTCGGGAAAGTCTTTAGTAGCAATGTCGATAACTCCGCCTGTGAAATCGGCAGGTAACTCCGCGCTGAAAGATTTATGGACCATTATGTTATCAATCACATTTGTTGGAAATATATCCATCTGCATTGTATTGCGGTCGGGGTCGAGGCCGGGAATATCCACTCCGTTCACTATGGTTTTAGTATATCTGTCGCCTAGCCCACGCACATAGACGTATTTGCCACCCTCCACAGTTACTCCAGTAACACGCTTCATGGTTGAGGCAGCGTCGGAGTCGCCGATTTTTCTGAATCCGGCAGCAGATATCCCATCGATAACTGTTGGTGATTTCATTCTCACGGTAAAAATGGCTGCCTCCGTATTCCGTGCCATGCTGGCTGATACTACTACCTCGGAGAGTCCATGGGCAGCTTCAATGAGACGCAGGTTGTCAAGTAGTGTAACTCTGTCAGCAGCCACTTTTACATCATTTATTACCAGTGTCTCATAAGAGACAAAAGAGATCTTAAGGTTATAACTACCTGGCTCAAGGCTTATGCTGAACTTACCATCGAGATCGGCAAATCCTCCCCTGGTTGTTCCTTCAACAACTATGGCAGCTCCGATCAGGGGTTCACCCCTTGTGTCATCATATACAGTCCCCCTTATAAAACCGCCCTGGGAATAGAGGCTCAGGGTTAATATTGAAAGAAGTCCCGCGAAAAAATACTTTAACAATTGCATAACAGATAATATTGGTTTAAAAATCATTTAGCTGGTTCCCCGCATCGGCCCATGTCCAGCCTGCAAAGACTGACTTGTCGGCTCCGACTGTTCTGGTGGCCGGGGTCACTTCAGTGGCGTGGACGTGAGTTCCATTCAGGAAAATGGATGTTAAAGCGACCCCCGGGGCAGGAGTTATCTGAAGGTTGTTAAAGCTCAGAATTCCGGCGGCGAAATTGCTTTGGGTTGCTGTACCGCTAAGAGTCAGATCTCCACGGCCACTGCTGGTTGAAGGATCGGGGAAATTGAAGAAGTAAATGTTCTCAAAGGCCCCTCTTGCTCCGTCCCTGAAATCACCAGGTTCAGCAACCAGACTTCCCTTAATCGAGCCATTTTTTACGGTATGGGCTGCCGGCATGGTACCTTCAGGACCATCAATCTCAAGAGCATGATCGGTGCCCGAACCGCAGATAACTATGAAATTATCGAGAGTTCCGGCCCATGACTGATCTGTATCTATGGCATCATCTTGTGGGTTCCAGACAAGCGCATTCTTAACGTTAACCGTACCTCCAAACCATTCTATGCCATCATCATCGTTGGCAATCACTTCAACATTCTCAATAATTGTACCTGATCCGACACCGCCGAGTGTTAAGCCATTGATCTCGTTGCCTTCGCCGATGTTTGCACCTCCGTGGCGTATCGATAAATATTTTATGATTCCTGAATCATCAAGCGGATCAGTTCCACCATAGCGGCCGTTAAGGTCAGATACGGGTATCCCTTCAATCTGCATCTCATTTGAGGATGCTGAAATGGGCGCTTTTCCGAGTACTAAAACCCCGCCCCACAGACCGGGAACGGTCGGCTCAAGATTAGGGCTGGAAATTTCTCCCGGCAGGATCAGGTCTGCAATACTCGTAAATATGATAGGGGAGGACGCAGTTCCTTCTGCAATCAGTTTACCACCACGCGCAACCAGCAGAGCAGTTGCATTTGACCCTGTCCCTTCACGGCCTTTGATAACCACCCCTGGCTCAATTGTGAGTGTAACTCCGTCAATCACGGCAATACGGCCTTCAAGAATATATACCTTGCCGGTCTCCCATGTGGTATTCGAGCTTATGTTCTGTGTAACAGATATTGTTGGAACAGCTGTAACGTTTAATACTCCCGTTGCCTGCCCTGCATTGTCGTTAACATCAGTTAAAGTCAGAACAACCGAACCTGCACCTGATTCTCTTGATGCTGAGAAGGTAACAACCACCGAACCGGATGTTGAGCCGGCAGACGGCATTGTTGTAACACTGGCAGATCCCCCAGTGGCAATCACTGATGCTGTTTTGTAACCGGCTTCAGCAGTAAATGCAAAGACAACATCGGCTGATTTATTTATTTCCACATTAATCAGCCCGGGAGGGGTAATTACCGGTTTTTCATACTCCTTCTCGCAACCGGCAAGAATAACCACGCTGATCAGCAATAAAAAAAAGATTTTCTTCATGATTTTAAAATTTGATTATCAGATATAAGTTTATATTCTCTTTTCCGTGGCGAAGGTATGGCGATACTGTTTCAGCGGGGTTAAGGAGCAATTAAGAAATTGTTACAAACTTTTTTAATATATTGTTGGAAATGAACAATATATAATCAGGCTCTCCTTATAACATTGATTGTCAGCCCTGGAGACTTTATCATTTTTTTAACGAAATTTGCAGAGATCAAAAAGCTTAATAATGGTTTACCGCATACTTGACATGTTCTTTGTGGTTTTTCACACCTCACTTATTTTCTTCAATCTCTTTGGCTGGATCTGGAAAAAAACAAGGGTATTGAACATGGTGACTCTTGTACTGACAGGTTCTTCCTGGTTGTTTTTGGGGCTGATAACCGGGACTATGGGTTATTGCCCTCTGACCGACTGGCACTTCGCCGTTCTTGAAAAACTCGGAAATACGGGTCTCCCGTCATCTTACATAAAGTACCTTACAGACCGGCTGACCGGACTCGATGTAAATGCAATGCTGGTTGATAATATCACCCTTTATGCTTTTCTGGCAGTATTATTGATATCTTTAATCTGGAATATGAGGGATTTTTTGAAAAAGAGAACAAGGAGAACCGGTAAACGGAGAGACAAAAGGGCAGGGAGGCGGTAAGATAAATTTTACTAAAAGCAACGGATTGCTTCGTCCCGCTTAGCGGGACTCGCAATGACCGGAGAATAAATAAAACCACGGATTGCTTCGTCCCGTTACACGGGACTCGCAATGACCGGAGAATAAATAAAGCTACGGAATGAAAAGAAAATGGATACTGCTGCAATTACTGTTAATTTTAAGTCTGACAATGGCTTCACGGGCGCAAACTGTGTATAAGCCCAATTATGCCCTCAAGAGCCATGAAACGCTGGAGATAAACAGGATTGAAATAACTCCTCTGGCCACAACGTTTTTTATGAGTTTGGAGAACCGGATAAGCGGCGGGTACTTCTGTGCAGATATCAATACATTCATTGTCGGTCCTGACGGGAGCCGAATGAAGCTGGTCTCCTCAAACGGGATCCCTGTATGCCCCGATGTTTATAGATTCAAACTGCCGGGGGAGCGGCTCGACTTTATTCTGACCTTTCCGCCATTACAGAGTGAACCCGGATGGATCGATCTGATTGAGGATTGTACTGACAACTGTTTCTCATTTTATGGGATCACTACTGATCCTGCTCTGAATAATGCCATCGAGGAAGCTTTTGCCCTGAACGGGAAGGGAGAATCATCACAGGCACTGGACAGTTTCATTGGAATGGCAAGAGCGGCTGAGGACGGGAGCAGGATGACCGGTGGGTTGCTTTACCTTAATATAATAAAGCTGGCTGAGCAGACGGGTAATAAGACACTGGCATCCGAATGGTACAGGAAACTGGTCTTCTCAGGTATCCCCCGGCGGGAGATGATACTAAGACACCTTAATTCGCAGGGGATAAGATACTAATGCCCCCGATAAAAAGGGGGACCTGTTGGCAGATCCCCCTTAATGTGGTTGAATATATTACAGGTTATCTTTTCCCGAAAAAGAAATCAAGTCCGGCACCGATAATCCATGTGTCTTTGTCATAGGTCTCCGTAACCGGAACAGCTATCTGTCCGAGCATATAGTTGTATCCTTTCGAGCCTTCGGCATAGATTGTGTACTGTCCTCCGATATTGAGGTCTACCATCGGCAGGAGGCGTATTCCCAGCCCTCCTCCGAATGTATTTGAATTGGTGCTGTATCTCTGGTCGTTCTGGTACAATTCATTGACCCCTGTAAAGGTACCAAGCCAGCCTGCACTGACACGTATCTTTCTGGTCAGCCCGAGTTCTGCGCCCAGTGCGAATTCTTTGAAGTTTTTGTTGATCATGTCGACTTCAAACGATTCACTTCCGTCATAGTCATTATTCTTGTCAAAATAAACATTCATGCTTCCCGTGACCATCAGCCTGTCGATTGGTCTGAACTCAACACCGGCAGCAAACATTGCAGGCATGTCGGCAATAACCTTCTGGCCATCAGTAAATACGCCACCACCTTTGTTGTCAAATACTTTAGTCGTCAGTTCAAGCTTGGTTTTGAATTCATATCTAAGAGCTATATTGAGGTTGTCAACAGGTGAAATGTTAACGCTGATAATAGGTGCAAAACCTGATCCTGTTTGTTCAGCATCAACCTCAATATCTTGTGTTGCAACGGAATACATTGCCATGGCGCCGGCATTTGCCGTGAACTGCGGTGCAGCAGCAGTCATAATCGCCTGGGCGGTGGCAATGTTTATCCCTTCAGGATTCATTTGAGCCGCAGTAACAATTGCCTGTATTGTGCCGATTTGAGTGGGCTCTAATCCATTGGTAGCCGCATCCGTCAGAAGAGTTGTAGGATCGACACCCCCGGCAATTTTGCCGGCGATAAGCGCTGATAAGGCAGTTGCTCCTCCTGCTAAGCCGGTAAGGGTTGTTGCACCAGAAGCGAAGAAATCACTTGCAAGTACCATACCTCCGGTGTACCCTGCGCCAAATGCAGGATAGGCAGGATTGACCATAATGCTTTTCAGGGCTCCGTTATAGGTGTTTTTTGCAGTTACATACCTGACACCTGCTGCAACAGAGAGCATTTTATTTATCTCATATGAAACATTGGCCTGATAGCCGAAATATGTGGAAGTTCCCTCGAAGAAAATGTCGGCTGAATATTGTGTTGCGGGTATTCCGCGGCTGACAAGCAGAGGTACAAGATCGGCAATGGACATCTCAAAGGAAGGCAAACCATCTTCATAAGTTGCTCCGCCGCCCCCTCCAATCGGATTAAAGCCGGCCGACACGGCAAATTTCCCGGCTTTGAATGCCGCATAAACACTCGGGAACAATGGTGCACTTACGGTACCGATATACTCTTTCGGACTACCAGTAAGATAAGTGTAGTTATTGAGGACAGATCTCGTTTGTCCGATTGTCTGATTGTTTACAGAAAAGAAAAAACCATCACCGAGCTTTGTTAATCCTGCCGGGTTATAATAAACAGCATCTATGCCTGTTGAGGCATTCCGGCTTTGCAGGCGCGTGTAGAGCGCACTCTGATTGGTATTGGTAACCAGTCCACCGGCAAACATGCTACCGGTAATCAGTGTTCCGATAACAGAAATCAAAAATTTTCTCATAGGATAATTTTTAAGTTTAAAACTCGGGAGCAAGTGCTGTTAAACACACCCTTTCCCCTTTTAAAATGGTCAGTTAAATAATTCAAAGATCTGAAGCAGGGTCAAAAGTAGAAAATAATTTCAAAGATGCAATAGTTCTAAAGGAGTATGTCTAATATAAGCCATCTGTAGCAGGCTTCTGCAACCTATTCGAAAAATCCGGACCGATAATACAGGATGTCTTATTGTCTATTGCGCAACGCCTCAGGGTCATAAAAGACTGCACGACCTGCACGACCTGCACGACCTGCACGACTTATTTCCCCTGCAGGAGCACAAACTCCTCCATCAACCCGTAATCTTTCATCTGGTAATCCCTGCCCGAAGGGTAAGCCTTTACATTTCTCCATGATCCCGGTGAGACCAGTCCCGGTGCCGGATTATTATGATGGGGACCCAGCAGGTTCTTAAGGCTTCCGGTAACTCTCACGTCAACCTTGTTGGATCCGGGCTTTATTAACGCTGTAACAGGGGTGCGATAAGGAGGGAATGCTATGATACCGGCCTGCTGATCGTTTACAAAAACCTCTGCTACAGTACCTTCCCATTCACCCAATCCGATTTCAAAAGTTCCCTCCGGGTTATCAATATTGAACACCTTGCTGTAGGTCACTCCCCACGAATAAAATGGCAGACCCTGTTCTTTCCAGCTACCTGTCGTAAGTTCATTATTGTTTTTGGTGATCGTCCATCCTTTTTCGGCCGGTTCTATTGAAAAATCCCCGAGAATAAATACCGGTTCCACTTCAGCATGGATTCTCATGGGTGAGGCGGTTATCGTTAAGACATTCCTTCCTGCTTTTACGTATCCACCGATATCAAAAACTCCGAAAGATCTGTCGAGCCACCACTCGCCCTCCGCAGCCCTGATCTCTTTCCCGTTTATTTTTACTTCCCAGAGATAAGGCCGTTCCACGACCGCGCGGAATGATGAGAAATCAGTTACCTCTTTCACTTCGAAATAATATGAAGCGGTAAAACCTGATTTAATGCTGAAGGTGTCGCGGTCAATGGTCCGGGTCCTGTACTGAACAGAGGTATTCCAGGGGTTGCCGTTTGTAAACCCGTAATGTCTGAAAATCCTGTCGGCAGCCTGCCATGTATGAAGATCCCTGATCACTTCACCGCCGATCCGGATATCACAGAAATCAATCATCAGCACATTCTCCCTGTCCTTTGCCACCGTCAGCGGAGAATCACCGGGCAATGGCTTAAGGTCCACGGGTTTAAGCGGTATGTCCGGGTCGTTCTGCCTTGCGGACGGGATAAACAGAAGCAGGCTTCCTGCAGGAGGCAGGGAATATTCAATGTTAATCCTTTTACCTTCTGGCTGGTACGGATAACCATTTACCTCTCCGGTAAGTGTATTCAATTCCACTGCTCCTTTTCCTGCAATTCTGACGGAACCGGACAGCTCCTGCTCAAGACTTGAGTTTACCAGGAAGAGTACCTGACCGTCGCTAAGAATTCTCCGGTGATGGTATAGAGAGCCCCCTTCAGTATCGGTGAACTCCAATGAGGGGTCGCTGAGATTTTCACGGATAAAATGATCCGAAAGCTCATCACCGAAGATGATACTTTTGGAATTGGTATCGAAGAACTCCATTAGTTCGTCGTTTATCGCGCCCTCCACCAGTGTCGGCACCGAAAAGGCAATAATGGTTCCGCCCGCGGAGGCAAATTTCCTCAGAAGCTGGTAAGTGGCCAGGTCGAGGTTTTCTGTAAGTGGCGGGATCACTACTCTTGAATAGCCGGATTGTCCGACGATGAATTTCCCTCTGCTGACAGATCCCAGATCCTTTATGATATTTTCTGATCCGAGGTCGTATTCAACCTGGCTTTTTTCGAGCCTGGTTATAAAATTCTGAAATGCCTGCCCCGTTTCAGTTACTTTCTGGCTTCTCTTTGCATATGAGTCATATAGCCAGGCGGTGGTTGTAGGCTCAATCACCAGTATGTCATTGACCTGCCTGCCTGAAGAGAGGGCAAGTGATAATCTTGCATAGTGATCGTTGATATATTTATAGGAGTTCCACCATGGCTGATGATAATCGAATGAAGGAGGGTAATCGTTTTTCCTGGCTCCTGCGAGAGTGAAGTAAGTAAGGTGCTGGTTCATCAGATTCACTCCGAGCGCGTATTCCCAGTCGCCGTTCCTTTTCATTTCTGCAAGGGTGAGTTCCCACCCAGAGCCACCGTATGTTTCGCTGAGGGTCCTCTGGCGCCCTGTCTGGTTCGCCGCACTGGCAAGCTCCTTAACCGACCTGACATTTCCGAACTGTGCCCTGACGGATGAGTCATTCCATTGATTGAATAACATGTCTATTCCCGGAACATGATGCCATGCGTACATTGCCATATTATCTCCTCCGGGACGCATATTGGGCCACTCATGCTCCCAGTAGTGGCCTGTGAACTTAAGCCCTTTCTCCTCACAGTACTGATACCAGGGTTTGGCCCATCTGTCGATAAAAAGCTGCAGCAGGGTCTGAGTGTAATTATGCCTTATCCGCTTGAAGTCACCTGTATCCTCATACAATAGCGGGAGATGAAGTTTGAGATCATAACCCCATTTTTCGGAAAAGATGTCAAACAGGTCAGGGGTCCATCGGATACCTCCCGGTGAATTGATCTGGGGTTCGTCGGTGAAGACCCCGGGGATTGTCTTGCCGAAATCCTCACCGGCATATTTTTCGTAACCGGCCATTGTGATATCGATAAATTTCTGTGTAACGCCCGGGTGAAGAAGATCTACATATGAAAAACCTCCGTACCAGTCTGATTTCCCATGATAGCTTTTTGAGAACAGGAAGTATTTTCCTGTTTTACCCTTTTCTTCGTTAACTATTGATGTGATATCAACGTACTTCCCGTCCGTTTCCCTCAGGCAGAGGAAATATTTTTCTGCTGTATCGGGTAAAATTTCAAATGCCGTCATCCTGAGCCCCTGCCCCTGATTCCAGGATTCCGGCATCTCAGCAGGCACATGTCCCCCGGCAAAACCGCTCGGATATGAATTCTCGTCATAGATCCATACATCCATACCAAGCTCCTTGCCTTTCGCGACAGTAAAACGGAAAAGCTCGAACCATCTCTCTGAAAGATATTCGGTAATAAGTCCGGGCCGGGGATGTACGAATACCTGTCTGCTGCCGGCATTTTTAAAATCATTCATGAAACGGTCGATCTCGTCTGTTGTAATCTCCGCATTCCAGACAAAGAACGGGGATGTTGTGTACTCCCTTGAAGGCTCTCTGAATTGTGCTGAAAGGGAGGCGAAGTTATTTATTCTCACTTCCCCGGGTTCTGTTTTTCTGCAGGAGATCAGAACCACGATTAACAGGGACAGATTTATCAGATGCGAGGTTAAATTAGGTCTCATGGTCTTCATTTATTTGATGTATTATTTTTTCAGAACCTTCCTGTCAATCTCAGGCTGAAGTTCCTGTGCGGCTGGATATCACCTGGGCGGCCCATATACTCAGTGTTTGTTAAGTTTTTAACGACAACCGAAAGGGTAAGGGGTTCACTTATCCTGTACCCCACACTGCAATCAATTGTGATATAACCTTTGTTGTTGGCCATCCAGTAATCGTAAAATCCCGGGAGGATCACTTCTCTTGTAAGCGTATTGAGGAATACGTCGTCAATGTTAAGGATTTTTGATTTGGCATAAATGCTTAACCCGGATTCAAGTTTGTTCCATTTTGTCAGGATACTGATTTTTCCCGAGTGTTTTCTTCTGTACTTCAGGTATGCACCGGTAGCCTGCTGTGATGATTTATTATACTCAACAGGATAGATGAATGTATAGCCTCCGCTGACAATTGTACTGAACCTCTCCGTTGTGCGGGTAACGATAAATTCAGTTTCGTACCCGTAGATCCTTGATTGTTCAACATTTGTTGCAATGAATCCAAGATTATAGATCCCGGTTGCAGGGTCCTGGTAAAGGTTGAAAACATATTCGATCAGATCGCTGTTCCGGGAGTGGAATGCAGAGAAATCGAATTGCCCGGCCAGTGTACCTATGCTGATTCCCTGTTTGATGCCCAGTTCAGCGTTCCATCCCGATTCAGGCATCAGGTTGGGATTTGGGAATATCATTACCGAGCCGAGTGTGGTGGAGGCATGTTTCTCTGCCACCGATGGATACCTGTATCCCTGGCCATAAGATGCTCTTAGAAACGTATAATCTGCAACCTGGTAGTTAATACCTGTTCTGATCACCGGGGTTATCTTGTCTTTATCCCCGTCGAGGGAGTACTGTTCAACCCTTACTCCCGCCACAGCCTTCAGGCGCTTTACCGGGGTAACTTCCAGCTGAGTGAATCCGGCTATGTTGAGGCCGGAGTGATCGCCGAAAAAATTGGAGGTTACATTGATATAATTCTCCGATAAACCTGCTGTGATATTCACCATCTCATTGATTCTGAACCATCCCTGGTACTCGGTAAAGACCGAAAAAGCGTCGCTGTTGTTTTTCTCACTCCCGGGGAACCTGTTTCCTGATGACTGGATACGCATCCGAAGATCATGCCTGTAACGATCCCTCTTCTTCAGGGAGATGAAAGGATCGAGAGCAAGAAAATCGCCATGCATCTCGATGGCGGTCAGGCTGCTTTGCTTCAAGGCTCCATACGCTGCATCCTCCCAGAGCACAAAATCCTTTTTTTTCGTGTATCCTGAATTCAGACTGATCCCGTATGTGAGGCCTTCTTTCTTTTTGCTAAAATGTTTCACCCTTAAACTGAGCCGTCCGAGCTTTTCTCCGTTCAGCCGCCTGTAGCCTTCATCAATCAGGAGGTTGGTGCCAATGCTTACGTCAGTATTGTCGAGTTTCCTGATATGTGAAAATGATGTGCTTGTGAAGAGCCTTGGTGTATCCCACCACACCCAGTCCCTGTTCCTGGGTTTGCCGAAAACCCCGACCTCTGTAAAGATTTGGGTGACAGGCTTGTTTGAGGCATCGGATGACCGGAAATTAATAATTCCGTTAAGCGCAGATGATCCGTAAAGTACCGATGAGGCACCTTTTATTATCTCTATCTGTGACAGGTTTTCAAGAGGAAGGAATTGCCATTTTATGTTTCCTGCATCCGCTGAAACCATCGGTAAACCGTCTATCAGTGCAAGCACCCTGCTTCCCGCACCGTAACTGAAGCCGCTGCCACCTCTCACTGAAGCTTGTCCGTCAATGACTTCGATCCCAGGGGTTTTATTGATTAGTTCCTGAGCATCGGTGATATGATTTTCCGAAAGGAAAGAAGACTTAATGACATCCATCGATACTGTCAGTTCCGCAATTCTCTGTTCGGTTCTGTTGGCGCTTATGACAATCTGATCGATCTCGCTGATTTTCATATCCATCCCCACATTGAGCTCAATAGCTTCGTCTGGCCGCAGGAAAACGCTCTTCGTAACAGTTTCGTATCCGATGAACTGGAATGTGATATTTACTCTTCCCGAGTCTGGTGCTATTACATAACTGCCATCATCCCCGGTGGTTGTACCAAGGTTCCTTCCCCATATTACATAGACACCTGCAAGTGGTTGCCTGGTCTCATTGTCATATACTTTACCCCATATTGTACCTGCGATGGCAGAACCGTCGGTAGTAAAGTACAAGAGCAACAGAAAAGCAGTAAGGGCAAAACGCATCACTTCGCCTTGAATATCATTCGGATGTTGTAAGGATTTGTCTGATCGGCCGGGTTGGGAAATACAGTTGTAACTTCAAGTTTTGAAGCAGTCAGCTGTATAATATCTGTTATGATGGGAAGCGGAACATCGGGAGTCTGAATAATGAGTTGTGATTCATCAGAACTGAACCTCCAGGTTCCTGAATAACTTCCGAAATTTCCGGTACCATCTTTATTGAACCTGGCATCCCCTTTGAACCCTTCAAGCAGTTCCCCCGGGCCTTCGGCGCTTACACCGTTTACCAGAAGCTGTTCAGTTGTCCATGTTGGTGTTGTCAGGAACTTAAATTTTTCAGATTCCTTGTCCTTACTGCATGATGATAACACCAGGCAGCACGATATTGTGACAAACAGCGCAATTCTTTTCATAGCCTGAGAATTTTTAACAGTTACCACTGAATAACTTATCCTTTCAAAGGTAATCAAAATTTCCCTTTAATCCGCCTTCGCGTAAAGCTTCGGCGGACGCGAAAAATAGGTATAATTCCTCGGTGCTTGCACCGTTTTTTGAGTCCAGAGCTTGCTCTGGGGTTCATACCATTTGATTCCGCTGCGCCGCTGCGCCCCTGCGCCTCTACGCCGTACCGTCGTACCGTCGTACCGTCGTACCGTCGTACCGCCGCACCTACATCTCCCTTATCTTTATGTTCTTGAACGATACAAGGTTTCCATGATCCTGCAGAAGTATTCTTCCCTCTTCAGCTTCTCCGAATCCCGGGAAGTTTTTGAATTTACTGCCTGCAACAAGCTCCCTCCACCCGGGAGTGCCCCTTTCGTATTCCACAGTCAGCTGGCCGTTCAGCCAGTGCTGGACTTTGGGTCCGTTTACTATAATTATAGCCCTGTTCCACTGGTTTGGTCCGTTGTCCCTTTTATTCCCGGGGGCAATGAGGTCATACAATCCGGCCAGTGTCCTGTTGCCGGCTATACCTGCCTGGGCATCAGGATTGAGCCGGTCGTCAAGTATTTGATATTCACAGCCTATAGATGCCCGTGAACCTCCATCCGATTCGGTATCGACAAAATATTTTATTCCGCTGTTTGCACCCGTGGAGTAGTTGAAATCGACAACAAGTTCAAAATTTCTGAATTTATCGACTGTGACAATGTCCCCGCCACCTTTTCCTTTTGTAGCAGGATTGAATGTCAGTGTCCCATCTTTTATTTCCCATCCAACTGCCGGGAAAACCCCTGTGGCTGCACTCTTCCACCCGAAAGGTGTTGATCCGTCAAATAACAGCTTCCAGCCCTCTTTCTTTTCTCTTTCTGTAAGCTCATTATTGAGAAAACTATATTGAGGTATCACAGGCTGGTATGGAGTGGTATATTTCTCCAGTTTCTCAGTTATTATCCTGATATTCTTCCACTTTACCTGCAAACCAACCCTGGTTGAGTCTCTTCCGATCCCATGTACCTGAAGGGCGATGAACCCCGACGGGGTCAGATCGTCAATCAGGTCGGCGCAAGGGATCCCGTTGATCCAGGTTCTTATTGAGTTGCCGATGGCTTCAACCCTGTAGTAATTCCACTCTCCGACCCTGAGGGCTTTTTTGCCTTCCGGATTATTGTCGAGGGTATAGAGCCAGCCTCTTCTGGCTTCATCATAGATACCCCCCGACCAGGCTCGTTCGGAAGGATCCATCTCAACCTGATAACCGTGCACGCGGCCATTCTGATAATCAGCCCTGCTTTCGCTTCTTATCTGTACTCCCGAGTTCATCTGAGGATCGAACCATGTGTCAAATTCCAGGATAAAATCTCCGTAATTCTCTTTGGTGCATAGAAAGGAGTTGGGCGAAGCAAGTACCGTCGTACCGACAACCACCCCATCGATCAGTTCAAAGGGAGCTGTACCGTTTAGTTGTTCCCAGTGGCTGAGATCATCCTTTACGAGATATTGCCACTGCTTCTCACTGCTGCATTCGTTGAGGATGAGCATGACAGAAAATGCGAAAATGAAGACCGGGTTTTTCATGTGTTTCTGATAAGGTTATATAATGGTACAAATTACTTAAATAGTTTTTACCTGTATGTATGAGGGTTCCATTCGGGATGCCATCTGATCACCGGGCTCCCTTTTCCGCTCTTGCGGAACTTCGTCGCCCTGCTCCCTGTCTCCCATTCCACCGGAAGCCTTGCTTCACCAAACCAGTAGTAAACACCATCATGAAACACTATACCACCACCATGCGCATTAATGTGATTTCCATCGGTGTCGGGCCATACCTCGCCGGGTCTGATAGAATTATTGACTATTTCCTGGCTGTAGAATTCCGTTGTTGAAAGAAGGAAGAGTATGGTCAGGGTTGTTTTGAAGTAACTGTTTATCATGGTTTTAATTATTTATGGTACTAAATTAAACACCCCCTTTCTTTTTCCCCCTGGCAGGGGGAAAATAAGACTAATTCTTTCCAGTATTTTCTCCCCCTCCGGGGGAGATCCCGCACAGCGGGAGAGGGGGCTCATTAACATATTTCACAACTTACATTCATTTTCCCTTCCTCCGGGGGAGATCCCGCACAGCGGGAGAGGGGGCTCATTAACATATTTCACAACTTACATTCATTTTCCCTTCCTCCGGGGGAGATCCCGCAAAGTCCTTCCCTTATCCTGCAAAGCGGAAAAGTGGTGTTATCATTGCAAAGATAATTAATCATTTCACATGAAAATAATGTTAGTATATTGTTGTAAATTAAGTGATTCGTGTGGAACCTTCATGATTGAAAATTATTTTCATGCTGTTTTGTGTTTTTGTAACATGAAGGTTTCATCCGGTGATAAGGTACTGAATTCGGACGGAAAATTTGATACATCAGTAATGTTTCCTATTTTTGGTTTAATAATATTATAAAAATCCCAAAATGAAGAAATGTTGTTACAGGTTCACGTTGTTGTCAGTTGTTTTCCTGCTTAATATACAGAATCTGCTGTCACAGCCTGTTGTCGGGCTCGATAACTGGTTCAACCGCGAAACACATGCTAAAACCGGTCAGGCATTCCATTATTTATGGACCGATACCGAATGGAGCGGTTATTCCAGGTGGGGTGAGATATTCACTTCGCGGGGCTCAGCGATTGAAACCATTGAAAAACCATATGCTTCAGTGTTGAAGAACCTGGATGTTTACATAATAGTTGATCCTGATACCACAACCGAATCAAATTCACCTAATTATATAGGGCCCGATGATATCAGGGCAATTGCCGGATGGGTTAAAAAAGGAGGAGTACTCGCGGTTCTTGCCAATGATGCCCCCAATTGCGAATTCACAAATCTCAATAAGCTTATGGCGAAATTCGGCATGAGGTTTAATCATGTTACCCTTAATCCGGTTACAGGCAGGGAATGGGAGATGGGAGCCATTACAAACCTTCCGGAACATCCTCTTTTTGCAGGAGTTTCAAAAATATATATGAAGGAGATATCAGATATTGCAATTTCGGGGCCTGCCAGGGCGGTTCTCTCCAGGGACGGTAAAGTGCTGATGGCCGAGGCAAAATATGGAAATGGGTATGTTTTTGCTGTTGGTGATCCATGGATTTATAACGAGTATATTGATCACGATCTGCTTCCGGAGAGCTTCCAGAACAGGCAGGCAGCCGTTAACCTCACAGATCTGCTGTTGAGAAATGCCCGTAACCGTTTTCCTTCACAACTGGTTTCGAAGGAAAAAACTGTAACGGCCATGATTCTGGCGAACAAATATTTTATGGATAAATGGCCTGACGTCGGAAAAACAATTATCACCGAGCGTGAGCGGCCAAGCAATATCTGGACCCGCGGTACATATTATGAAGGATTAATGGCTCTCTACGGGCTTAAACCTGACCCCTCGTATCTCGACTATGCAGTACGGTGGGGGGAGTATCACAAGTGGGGACTGCGCAACGGCATAACCACCCGCAACGGCGATGATCAGTGCTGCGGCCAGACCTACATCGACCTTTACCTTATGGATCCTTCAAAGGAAGAAAGGATAAGGGATATCAAGGCTTGCATCGACAATATGATGGCCACCGGCAAGATTGATGACTGGAGCTGGATAGATCTCCTTCACATGGCGATGCCGGTTTTTGCCAGGCTTGGAACAATCTACAGCGATGACAAATACTTTGACCGGATGCATGAGATGTACATGTTCACAAAAACCAGGCACGGAACTAACGGACTGTATAACCCGGATGAGCACCTCTGGTGGCGTGACAGGGATTTTGTTCCCCCATACAAGGAACCCAATGGCAAGAACTGCTACTGGTCACGGGGAAACGGATGGGTGTTTGCGTCATTTGTCAGGACTCTGGATTTTTTGCCGGAGAACAGTCCGCACAGGAACGAATTCCTGACCACCTTCAGGGAGATGGCAGAAGCGCTGGTTGCCTGCCAGAGATTCGACGGCTTCTGGAACGTGAGCCTTCACGATCCGGATCACTTCGGAGGTAAAGAGCTTACCGGAACGGCACTGTTCACTTACGGCATGGCATGGGGGATCAATAATGGCTTGCTGAATAAGAAGAAATACATGCCTGTTGTTATTAAAGCATGGAACGGCCTGGTAAACGACTGTGTGCATCCGAACGGCTTTCTTGGTTATGTTCAGGGCACAGGCAAGGAGCCCAAAGACAGCCAGCCGGTTGGATATGATAATGTCCCCAATTTCGAGGATTTTGGTCTGGGTTGTTTCCTGCTTGCCGGCTCTGAAGTATATAAGATCAAATAGTCACACCCTGCCACTATCTTGAAGAAGACCGAAGACCGAAGACGGGAAGAGCTGGTAGTCAGTAATCAGTAATCGGTAATCGGAATTTTGCACGACTTGCATGACTTGCACGACTTGCATGACCTGCAAGACAGTCTTGCCCTGAGCCTCCATACCATTTAGTATCTTCTCAATAGTTCCAGCAGTTTGCTGTCGAGCTTATGGCCATACCAGTCGGTGTATTCGATATCTGTGCGACGTGAGTCGAGGATACCGAAATCGCCCCTGAAATTCCAGAGAGCATAACCTATTCCTGCATTTGTGAGGATATCTATCACATCGCCAAACCAGGCAAGGAAAACGTTATGGGGCGTTTTATTGTAGCACCCGCACTCACCGCAATGAACGCCAACACCTCTCTCTTTCAGCTCAATCCATGGCTTATAGAATTCCTCAAGCGATTCCCTTCCATAATATTTGTCGTCGATAATTCCCGGCCATACCGGTACGGGAGCCTGTGAGGGATCTTTCCAAACCCATGAAGCCTGGAAGTGAGAGACCAGTCCCGGGTGATATCCGCGACAGCTCTGTGCAAGACCCAGGTCTTCAATCTCCGGGATAACGCTGTTACCTCCTCCGTTGCCATCTGCAACGATGAGTCTTTCCTTATTGACTGCCCAAATTGCATCCGAGGCGCCTTCGGCAACCTTCCTGTAAATGTCGCCGGGTACAGGACCTTTCTTTGCGTACTGATCGTTCATATCTTCAATGTATGCAGGCTCGTTCAGAAGGTCAAAGCTGAGCTTGTCGGAAGAAATTGATTTGTAACGTTCAGCCCACATTGTCCAGTGAGCATTGAAAGCATCCTGTGCTTCCTTGTCTTTCCAGAGGTTATAAGGTTCATGGAAGCCGGCATTGATGCAATATCCCGGTCCGCGGTGAAGATTGAGGCTCACGTGGAGCTTGTATTTATGAGCCATCAAAATGAGGTTATCAACCTCTTCCAGGACCTTCTCATCAAAGCTGTAAACCTCCTCTTTTGTTATATCCCTTGTACGGTCGAAACTGAGATAACGTGGATAGGCCATTGGTAACCTGACGAAGTCGAATCCCCAGTCAGCCATCCATTTCAGGTCATCTTCGGTTGTCCTGTTGCCTCCTCCCGGACTCCGCGGAGGATTGGGGGAGAAGAAGTCAAGAAGGTTGAAACCTTTCCAGCGGGGAAGCTTGTTGCCGTTTCCGCTGGCAGTTGCAGATGCAGCGGGGCATCCGGCAAGAACCAGCCCGGCTGTAGCAACAGCAGAATTTCTTATAAAAATTCTTCGCGTAATACCGTTCTGTTTCATTTTAATTATTGTTACTGAGTCTATTGTTAATCAAGGATATTCAAGTGTTCACTCATTGTTTTTGCCCTGTGCTCTGCGCCCTGCTTGCCAGCCGAAGCTTTAGCGTAGGCTGGAGCCCTGCGCCCCCCGCTTTGCGCTCCCCGCTCACCTCTCACCTCTCACCTCTCACCTCTCTCCACAACCGGTGTCAAAGTCACCGGCCCCAGCAGCCCCGACTCCATCGGCTCCCAGGCTGAAGCATCAAACAGTCCGTTTTTACTGTTCTGCTTTAACCTCGCAGCCATATTGATGTTATAGAACTTCTTCCACTCTAAATTATTACGGTCCATAAATGCTATACGGTTGGCCATGAGGTTTGACACCACAATTTCAAGAGTATTGTTTTTCTTTAATTGCTTTTTGTTAATGATCAAGCGGAAATACGGACCAATAAGTGAGGCAATCTTCATACCGTTCAGGGTTACCGTTGCACTCTCTTTTACATCACCCATATCAAGCATCCAGGTATCTGCCCTGGTCTTTGGCCTTGTAAAATTGATTAAGTATCCGGCGCTTCCCGAGTAATCCCTGTATTCATCTTCCCCGAACTCTGTCCATGATTTTAGTTCCGCAACCTCAACTGAAGGCGGAAGTACCGGTCCGCCTGTATTGAAATCAACCTTCCAGTTGCCTTTGACTTCAATAGGAGGGGAGAGGGCAACAAAAAACGGGTACCGGTTACCTTTAGGAGGATTATGATATGATTCGATTATTACCGATTCTCCCTGAGCCAGGCTCATAAATATTTCGGCGGATTCTTTTCCGGCGTCCCTGATATCTGCTGTTCCGCAATTCCCGGTCATCGGATTGAAGATCCCTGCAGACCGGACGTTTTTGTTCAGGGGGAGCCAGCCTTCGAATTGTTTGTCTCCTTTATTGACTATGAACCATGTAAAGCCGGTACTGGACTCCCTTCTCACAAACCCTAAATCATAGTCTGCCATTGATTCCCGCTTTATGCCTGCCAGAGAAAGCACTCCTTCGAGATTACTGCCGTTTAATAATCTGCCTTTTCCAAAGGTTATTCCCGATGCATCTGCATTATTTGCAGCATTGAGATTTACAGAGGCTTTCATGCGTTCAAATGCCCTGCTCTTCTCATCAAGGAGGCCAAATCCCGCAACACTTGCAGGGAGATCACCGTAAAATATAATTGTAGCTCCGTCGCTCGCCAGTTTCAGGATATGCGCGAATGTTTCGACGGGAATATATTTACATTCCGGAATAATGAGTGTTTTGTAAGTGTTCCCTTCTGTAAAAAGCAGGCCGTTCTCAGCTTCGGTGTTTGTTATCTGGAGGTCAGAAATAAAGTCAAAGGCATATCCTTTTTCGAGCATGGTTAAGGCAGCAGTTTTAAAAGCTGTTCCATCGTAAAACGGACTGATTCCGTCGAAATGCTCAAGCATTTCTCTTCCGTAATCAGCGTATTTGTCAAAAATGGGGAAATAAAGCAGTATTTCATTGTCGGGCCTCCCTCGCTGAAGAAAAGACTGAACTCGTGTAATATACTCATTAAGGGTGTGGAAGTCATTCCAGAACGGGTTGGCAGGTGTGAACTCCACGGCGGCATAGAACAGGAATCCGGGCCAGGGTTCGTCCGGTGGCGAATAACAGGTACCGTGGTAGAAGAGGTGGTTGATCCCTCCCAGGAAAAAGAGATCAGCACTCTTTCTGACATCCGAAAGGGTTGATATGAAGTGTTCATTCAGCCAGGTTGCCGCCTCGCATGAAGTATATTGTTTTCCGACAACATTCGATGCGGAAGAGGCGAATTTGAACCTTGTTATTTCATTTCCTTCGGCTTCAGGAATATCCGATGCCGCGTAAAGGTCGAGGATGTTACCCGGAGAACCGTGTGCCTGATTGCGTGTCAGCTTGCCCTGCCTGTTTGCCCACCTGCTCCAGTGAGAAGTGAACTTTTCAAGCAACAGATCAGAAACAGTCTGCCGGTAATCCGAGAGTATCCTTGCGTTCTTTTCCGGATAATCTTTCTGAAACAATGCCGGCAGGTGTTCTCCAAGGTCATAGCCTCTCCTGATATAGAACTCATAGAACAGATCATTTGTCCAGTCTGCCTGGCCCGAGGCATCATCAACCTCATACGAGTCGTTAAACCAGCTCCTGAGGGTACTCAGGTCGTAACCCAGGAGTGACTTATCAAAATGATTCAGGTAATTATCGATTGCCTGACCGGAGAAATGATCAATCACGTCACCTTCTCCGCCCGGACCGGCCCTTTCTACCATCTTGCCGTGCCATCCCTGGAAAAGAGCCCACAGGGTCCATTTCCCGGGAGGTGCGGTCCAGTCAAGCTCACCGGCAGGAGTGACCCTGCCGGTCAGGTCAGCAAACCCGCCTCCATCTGAATAGGCAATGAGTGCCTGTAAAGGAACAGGTTTCTCAAATCGTATCTGATCGAGTGCGTAGAGCTGAAGATTTTTATTCCTGCTGATCGGATCAATCAGCTTTGAGATATCCGGCCTTACTCCAACTGGTCTGACAAGAGGTTGCTGGATAAATACGATCCTCTCATCAAGCTTACTCCCTGCTGTCAGGGAATACGTTTTATAATTGATGTTCCTGCAGGCATCTTCCGGGCCGACCCATGGACCTCCGAATGGCCATCCCGAGGCATTGGCAAGGTCAACCCCCATATCGAGCCGCTCGCTCTCTTCAAGGGTGTGAGTGAACATCTTCATCCATTCCGGCGAAAGGAAATCGATGAACTTCTCTTCCTGTCCCTTCACCCCGTAAATGGGTGTGATCTCTACACCCCCAAGACCCGCGTTTTTGTAAATCTCCAGGTTGTGTGTAATATCTGAAGGATTGACAATATTGCCCGGCCACCACCAGCGTGTCCAGGGTCTGCAATCGCGGGTAACCTCAGGCCATGTAAGCTGCTGAGCGTGCAGGACCTGGGTGAAGAAAACGGCGAAAAACAGAAGTCTTTTAATCATAGCTGTGATTTTTTGCCCCGGAAGCTTTGTGGGGTCGGTGGGTGTACATCTTTATGGTGCAGGGGAATATGTATTCTTTTTCCAGTCGTGCCCCGGGGGATAAAACATTACTGCGGAATCGTTAATGATAATCTGGTAATTCCTCATAAGTCTGATTACCTCAGCTCCTGCCATGATAACCGGACCGTAGCCATGAGCCGCGGCAACATTAACCGGACGGTTGTAATAGAATGCCGGATCGAAGGCCATGCCTGTCCCGACGCATGTTCCCTCAACCTGCCCCATCTCATTTACTTTAGTCTGTACTGCATTCCATCCCAGTATTGCCATTGGACCGTAAGCCTTCACATCAAGCCAGCCCTTGTTGATCCCGTGCGATATGCAGTAGGTGAATATCGCAGTAGCCGAGGTCTCATAATATGAATCAGGCCGGTCAATAAGCTGATGCCAGAAACCCTGGGCTCCCTGGTAAGAAGCCAGTCCCCTGGCATGATCGCGGAAAAGAGCGAGGATCTCTTCACGTGCGGGGTGACTGACAGGTAAAACGTCGAGCAGTTCAGACATTGCC
>JAHYJA010000143.1 GCA_019429325.1 Bacteroidales bacterium | reverse complement strand
TGAAGCCGGATCCACGCAGCTGAACTTCTGCCTGCAGATAGTACCGTGAGTCTGTCCACAGCCCTGCAAATGAATCTGTTATTACTAATGTTGCAGCAGATCCGGTAAATCCCGTGAGCCATGGGATAATCTTCCAGTGATCGGGAAGGTATTCGTTAAGGTGCGGATCTGCAGAAGGAATAAGACAGGCATCGATATCTCGTGCTTTAAGCACAGTGCGAAGAAGGGTCAGTTTTTCTGCGGGAGGATTCATAAATTTTTGACCTCGTTGACAAGATTCTGCAGAGTGGCTTTTGCATCACCGAATAACATTCTTGTCTTCCCGTTAAAAAAGAGCATGTTTTCAATTGCGGCATAACCCTTCCCCATGCCCCGCTTCATGACAATAATATTCCGTGCATCCCTTGCTTTTACTATTGGCATTCCGTAAATCGGGCTTGAAGGATCGTCCTCGGCAGCCGGGTTTACGACATCATTCGCGCCTATCACGACAAGTACGTCGGTATTTGGAAGGTCAGGATTTATTTCATCGCTCTCTATCAGCAGTTCGTAAGGCACGTCCGCTTCGGCCAGCAGAACATTCATGTGTCCGGGCATTCGTCCGGCAACAGGGTGGATTGCGTATTTAACCTCGACCCCTTTCTCATCAAGAAGTTTATCCAGCTCATGGCAGATATGCTGGGCTTGTGCAACAGCCAGACCGTATCCCGGAACAATAACCACCTTCTTCGAATAGCTCAGGAGGACTGCCGCGTCGGAGAGGCTTATTTCCCTGACTGCTCCGGTGCCTGCAGTATCAGTATGGCCACCTCCTCCAAAAATACCGACTATCACATTAAGAAGTGAACGGTTCATTGCCCTGCACATGAGAATGGTAAGTATCGTTCCGGCTGATCCCACGAGTATCCCTCCGGTAAGCATTGCCTGGTTATTATAGAGAAAGCCTCCCATCGCTGCTGCCACACCGGTAAATGAGTTGAGAAGCGAGATTACCACAGGCATGTCGGCTCCACCGATGGGCATAACGAAAAGCACACCGTAAACCACGGCCACGGCAAACATAATATAGATAAAGGGAGTAAGTTCAGCACTTGCCGAAACATCCCGTGTCATAATAAATACTATGAAGCCTGCCAGAAACAGCAGGATGGCAAGGTTGACGTATTTCATAGCTTTTATCCTCAGGTCGCCAATCCACCCGTCGAGCTTCCCGAACGCTATCATACTGCCGGCCCATGATATGGCACCAATTACAAGACCGAGAAGGATTGCCAGGACATGCCCGTTAGCCATTCCGCTTTTTGCAATCAGCTCAGGACTTACATGAGGGAATTCCATCATCGAAATCAGGGCAGCCGCACCTCCTCCCATACCGTTAAAGAATGACACGAGCTGGGGCATGGCAGTCATCCTGACCCTCCTGGCTATGACCAGGCCTATGAGTGTCCCGATTACAATAGCAGTTATGATCAGAGGTATATTTCCAATAGGTTCACCATCTTTCCTGTGGAACATGATTGTTGCTATTATAGCCAGGATCATGCCTGTAGCCGCCAGGGCATTGCCTCGCCGGGCAGTAAGCGGATGGGATAACAATTTTAACCCCAGAATAAATAAAACCGAGGCGATAACATAGATGATCTCAAGAATTGGGATCCCATAGGAGAACTGCGCCACTTCGTTCATTATCAGACTTATTAGCATTTATTAACTCTATCTGCTTATTTCTTCTTCTTGAACATCTCAAGCATCCTGTCAGTCACGACAAAACCGCCCACAACATTCAGAGTACCAAGCACCACGGCAAGAAATCCCAGTATCATGGCACCAGTCGAGTGAGCATGGCCCATGACGATTATGGCACCGATGATAACCACTCCGTGTATTGCGTTTGCACCCGACATCAGAGGGGTGTGTAAGATAGCCGGGACATGGCTGATGACTTCGATCCCCAGAAAGATTGAGAGCATAACAAGGAATATAGCCTCCCTGTGTTCCAGAAAAAACCCGAGAATCTTTTCCATTAAAAAGTATATTAAATATTAAGCAATTGCTTTACCCTTGCGCTGATATACTCCATTCCATGCACAGCAGTGGTGCCGTGAATGATTTCATCATTCATATCCAGATTAACATTGCCGTCACTGCTGATCAGAACCTTAAGCAGGTTGATGAGATTATTCCCGAACATCCTGCTCGCATCTGCAGGCATTTCGGATGGAAAATTACAGTTACCCACTATTGTGACTCCGTTTATCACGACTGTTTTTCCTTTTTCCGACAGTTCACAGTTACCACCCGTTGAGGCTGCAAGGTCGATAATGACGCTGCCCTGTTTCATTGATTGCACTGTTTCCTTAAGAATTAGCAAAGGAGCTTTCCTTCCGGGTATCTGTGCCGTGGAGATCACCACATCGGCTTTGACGGCATGGCTCTGTATAAGATCCTGCTGTTTCCGGCGGAACTCGTCGCTCTGTTCAACCGCGTAGCCACCCGCTTCTGCATCCTCACTGGCTCCTTCAACCTCGACAAACTTACCGCCCAGGCTTTTAACCTCTTCTTTTACAGCAGATCTTACATCGAACACCTCCACCACAGCTCCCAGTTTCCTGGCGACTGCCAGTGCCTGGAGACCAGCCACACCGGCACCAAGTATCAGAACCCTTGCCGGTTTTATTGTTCCGGCAGATGACATGAACATCGGGAAGAACTTCGGCAGCAATGATGCAGCCGCAAGGACCGCCTTGTAGCCAGATACAGTGGCCATGGAAGAGAGGATATCCATCGACTGTGCCCTTGTTGTGCGGGGCACAAGGTCAAGCGCAAGCACCGTAAGCCCGTGAAGGCGTGCCTTCTCAAGCCACTCCCTGTTTGCTGCCGGATTCAGCACCGAGCAAATAATCTGCCCTTCTCTGAAAATATTTAAATCATCCTTTACCGGAGGATTAACTGACAACAGGAGTCCGGCCTGTGCTATCACCGCTTTCCGCTCGGACATAAGCGCCCCGGCTTCCCTGTAGCTGTCGTCCGGTGCGAAGGCCCGTTCCCCTGCTCCATTTTCAACCAGTACCTGATTACCTGTCTTTATAAGCGGCAAAACCTCTCCCGGCAGCATCGCTACCCGGTTTTCGGACGCGGGCTCTCTCAGGATTCCAATAATCATCTTTTTGAGTTTGAAGTTTGAAGTTTGAAGTTCGGAGTTCAGAGTCAGGATAAAAAGATTCAGTTCATTTGCCAAAGAAGCTGCTGAACCAGAAATTGTTTGCCTCGTTCCTCGAGTGCAGTGCCTTTGCACCGGAGTATCCATGCCTGTTTCCCGGGTACATCATGAACCGGAAAGTTTTTCCTTCATCCTGAAGTCTCGAGATGAGGTATATTGAGTTCTGCATATGGACATTATCATCCATATCGCCGTGCGTCATATACAATTTCCCCCTGTAATCAGCAGCATATGTCAGTGCGGAGCCCTCCCTGTAACCATCGGGATTATCCTGCGGAGTATCCATGAAACGTTCTGTGTAGATGTTATCGTAAAGGCGCCAGTCGGTAACCGATGCCCCGGCAAATCCGTGAGTCCAGTAATCAGCACCTTTAGTCAGGGCCATGCAGGTCATGTATCCGCCATATGAGCTTCCTGTTATTCCCATTCTTGAGGGATCTACAAAAGGTTTTTCCCGAAGCCACTTAACCGCATCGGTATAGTCGAGCACTTCCCATTTGCCTAAGGCGCGGTGCATGTAATCGAGTCCTTTTTTGCCAAAGTGTCCCGAAGCCCTGTGATCGACTGTGAAAGTTATTATACCATTCTGGGCATCCCAGGAAGGGTTTACTCCCTGCCACCTGTTGGCTGAAATATTTTTAGAATCAGGGCCTCCGTAAATCCGGAAAATAACCGGGTATTTTTTTGAAGGATCGAAGTTGAGGGGATATGTTATAATGGCAGGCATTTCGAAAAGCCCGTCGGATGTTTTTATTTTCAGAAACTCAGCCCTGGCATGCTTTCCGGGATCAAACACCGGTTGTTCAAACCTGTGGATTTCCCTTATTACCTTTCCCCTCCTGTCATAAGCAGTTATAGATCCGGGTGTGGTGATGTTGTTCCATGTATCTATATAATAGGTGCCCTTCGGTGAGATGGTTACACTGTGTGCTCCCGGTCCGCTTGTCATCTGCATAAGGTTCCTGCCGTCAAGCCCTAGCCTGAAGCAATGGTTATCTGTCGATTCCGGTCCTGTGCCGGTGAAATATATAACTCCGGCATCTTCATCCACCCTGAGGATACTGTTTACCCTCCAGCTGAAATTTGTAAGCTGAGCTTTAAGAGTGCCATCCCAGTCGTGATAATAAAGGTTCTCCCAGTCATTCCTGTAACTCCTGAGAATAAAACCACTGCCATTCTTCATTACATAGATATTCTCGAAGAATTCAACCCAGGTTTTTCTGGACTCCCGGTATATCTCCTTATAATCCCCTGTCGGCGGGTCCGCCAGGATGAACCTCATATCGTTCTGGTCGCGGTTAAGCACCTGTATTGCCAGTTTTTTGCTGTCAGGAGTCCAGAAGGGCCATGCGATATACTGATCTGCGTCGTAATCGGTTTTTACCCAGACTGTTTTTGCGGTTGCTATTTCAGCAATTCCCATTTTCACTTTCGGATTGGGGTCTCCGGGTTTAGGATAGGGTACCTGTTCCAGCAGGCCATGCAAGCCGTCGGCCTCATCAAGCCTGTTAAGGGTAAAAACCGGCACATCCGACTCGTCTGTCCTCAGATATGCTATTTTTGATCCGTCGGGCGACCACCAGAATGCAGCATAGCGGCTTGGCCTGCCCAGTATCTCTTCCATATAAACCCACGAGGCATAGCCGTTATAGATCCTTTCGGATGCGTCGAAGGAGAGTCTGATCTCTTTCCTGTTCTCGAGATCATAAACATACAAATCCTTATTTTTGGTATATGCAACTTTCTTACCATCCGGTGAGAAACGTGTATTAACCTCAGACACTTCATCACGGGTAAGCCTGCTCAGCTCCCTGTCGCCTTTCCTGAAATAGTAAAGATCATTATCCTTAATGATTATCACGCCTGAGTAATCAGGACTTACAATATCACCAAAACCTATGGAGACACCTTCGGGAAGTGATTCATTCAGGAAATCAATTTCAGTTTTCGGGACAGGTACCACAACTCCCCTGCCTGTTCTGATGTCGACACTTTGAATAACAGGCCGCTGGTCGGAGTCGAAGGTCCGGAAGAGGTAATGAGTATCGTCGGTCCAGCCGATAACCCCCGGCTGAGTTCCCGGCTGACCGCCCCTCTGAGCTTTCAGGGGGTTCAGCACGATAAGATTCATTAATAAAAGGGTGGTCAGAACAGTAAAAACCGTTGTTTTTTTCATACAGATTTTGTTTAGTCTGGAATTTGGGTTTATGGAGAACAAAAATAAGAAAAGTAAAATACGCAGGCATGACAAGGGTCATAAAAGAATTATATTAGCTGAATATTTCAAAGATCTGTCCGAGATGAAAAGATTATCCTTTTTCATAACCGTCACGTACCTCTCATCCATCCTTTCCCTGTCTCAAGACATAAAGTCACCCGATGAATTTCTGGGATTTGAAGCCGGAACACGCTTTACATTTCATTATGAGGCAGTAGCATATATTAAATATATTTCTGAGGTCTCCCCTATTGCACATCTCATCGAATACGGAAAAAGCTACGAGGGACGCCCTCTCATAGTCTGTCTGGTTTCTGCCGAAGAGAACCTGAAGAACCTCGACGAATACAGGAAGAACAATCTCATAAAGGCAGGCTTTGAAGAAGGCAGATTCACAGGCAGGCAGGTACCGTTCATCTGGCTTGGATACAACATACACGGCAATGAAGCGGCAGGAATGGAGGCAGCAATGAAAACCCTATACACCCTTGTTGCAGGAAGGTATGAAGGCTCAGGTGACTGGCTGGAGTCGTGCATAATTATTATTGATCCGTGTCAGAATCCCGACGGACGTGATCTTTATGCCAGCCGGTACAGGACATCCCAAAGCAGTTTTCAGGACCCCGACAGGAATGCATGGGAACATACGCAGGGATGGCCGGGCGCACGTTCAAATCATTATTTCTTCGATCTCAACCGCGACTGGGCATGGCAGACACAGGCCGAAACGCAACAACGAATTGCGCTGTATAACAGTTTTATGCCTCACCTTTTCGCCGATTTTCACGAGATGGGAGCGGAAACAACATTCTTTTTCGCACCCGGGGCGGATCCCTGGCACGAAGTGATAACTCCCTGGCAGCATGAATTTCATGAACTTATGGGGAGAGCCAATGCCGCGCTTTTTGACAGGGAATCAAGGCTCTATTTCACAAAGGAGAATTTCGACCTCTTCTGCCCCAGCTTTGGCGATACCTGGCCTCTTTTTAACGGCTCGATCGGATTTACTTTCGAGCAGGGTGGCGGCGGTGTGTCCGGACTGGCTTATAAAAAGGTGACCGGTGACACTCTGACACTCAATGAGAGAATTAAAGGTCATTTCACTGCTTCGATGGCGACACTGAAAGTATCACATGATAACAGGGAGAGGCTTATTTCTGAGTTTAACAGGTACTTCGAAGAGAACCTGAGAAAGCCTTCCTTTAATTATAAATCAGTTATAATAAAAGGTTCAAACGATAACTCAATTCTTGAAAGCCTTAAAGAGCTTCTTGCGAGGAATCAAATAAGATATTCCCAGGCGGGAAGCGTCGGCAAAAAGTTCAAAGGCTTCAGTTATGCCTCCAACGCAGAGGGCGAGACTGTAATCGAAAAGGGGGATCTCCTTATCAGCGCCTATCAACCGCAATCAAGACTTGTCCAGGTGCTCTTTGAGCCCGACAGTAAAGCCTCCGACTCCCTTACCTACGACCTTTCAGCCTGGGCGATACCATACGCTTTTAACCTGAAGGCATATGCGATAGCGGATCAGATAAAACCTGCGGCTGAGGAACAAGCCACTGAGAAGGTATGGAATGAATATATTGATACTGAGAAGCCCTATGCTTATATAGCTAACTTTACAGGCTTCAACGAACTCAGGTTTGTTGCAGCCCTTCACGGAAAAGGTATCAGACCCAGGTACTCCTTAAAACCCTTCTCCTCCGGCGGGGTGGTTTTCAATAAAGGCTCGGTCATTATTACCCGCAGCGACAATAAGCTTTTTGATAATAAATTTGAACGGATCGTGACAGATGAGGCTAATAAACTTAAGATCAGAATTGTTCCGGTCACTACCGGGCTGGTCGACAATGGAAAGGATTTGGGATCAGCCGACACTCCGCTGATGAAAAAGAAGAATATCGCCCTGCTGTGCGGTGAAGGAACCTCAGCCGGACCTGTGGGGGAACTATGGTATTTCTTCGAAAGGGAACTGAATTACCCTGTGACACTTATCACTGCAGCAACTGCGCAAAAGGCCGATCTGAGAGATTACGATATTCTTATACTTGTTTCCGGCAGTTATACCGGACTTAAAGACACTATCATCGATTTTGCAAAAAAAGGCGGAAAGGTAATTGCATTCGAAAATGCCATATCAGTTTTTTCAGGCGAGAAGAACACTGCACTCTTCAAGGCATCAGAAGCCAGGAGCGCCGAGCTTAAGGCAGCTGAAAAGAACTTAAGGAGTGATGATACACTTCTGCTCAGAAAGTTTGAGGATGAGAGAAGGCATCCTCTCTCCGAAAGATCTGCAGGAAGTATCTACAGAGTAAAGCTTGATGAGACTCATCCTTACACCTTTGGACTTGGAAGCGAATGGTTTTTGATGAAGAGGTCTGCAACTTTCCATCCCTTTCTCGATAAGGGCAGGAACATAGGGTATATTACGGAAAAAGAACCTGTTTCAGGCTTTGCAGGGTATAAATACAAGAAAAAAATAAGCAACACACTGGTTATCGGATCCGAGAGCATCGGCAGTGGAGAGGTTGTTTATATAACTGATAATCCCTATTTCAGGGCATTCTGGAAGAGCGGGAGAGTGCTGCTGGGGAATGTTGTACTGAGGTGATTTCGGATTGCGGATTGCGGATTGCGGATTGCGGATTGCGGTGAGCCTTTGAGTGAGGTGTGAGGAGTGAGCAGGGAGCGGGGAGCAGGGAGCGGGGAGCAGGG
>JAHYJA010000142.1 GCA_019429325.1 Bacteroidales bacterium | reverse complement strand
TCTTCCGATCTCAATAATATTGTTCTGCTGACTACCGAGCGTTACAGGGAATTGCCGATGGTTATTAAAGGATATGGTGCAGGACCGGAGGTTACAGCCGCAGGATTGTTTGCTGATTTAATGAGAGTTGTGAACATATGAGATAATTCTAATGGTGCAGGACAGGCTTTTTTTCCATTCAACAAATCTCAGATCTCCCGAAACAAGTTTCAGGGAGGCTTTGCTGAACGGACTTGCTCCTGATGGTGGTCTTTACATGCCTTCAGCCATACCCGTATTCAAGGCCGGAGAACTTGAAGTATTTTCCTCGAAAGAATATCACGAGATTGCATCGAGTGTCCTGGAGAAGTATACCGGTAATGAGATTGAGCCCATGCACCTTAAAGCTATGTGTGAGGATGCCTATGATTTTGAGATCCCCATAGAAAGAGTTTATGACCGTTATTATATAATGCGTCTTGACCGGGGGCCGACTGCCTCGTTCAAGGATTTTGCCGCACGCATGATGGGAAGAATGATGCAGTATTTCCTTGCAGGCGATGAGAGGAATCTCACAATCCTCACCGCAACTTCGGGTGACACCGGAAGCGCCGTCGCGAATGCTTTTCACGGGCTTGACAATATCCGCGTGATCATTCTGTTTCCGGCAGAAGAGGTAACCTCCCTTCAGAGGAAACAGATGACAACTCTTCGCGATAACGTCCGGGTGATTGCTGTCAACGGTAAATTTGATGATTGTCAGCAACTGGTGAAGAATGCGTTCACGGATCCTGTTCTTGAGGATCTTAATCTTTCATCTGCCAATTCGATTAACATAGGGAGACTGCTTCCCCAGATCGTCTATTATTTTTACGCATGGTCACGGGTTTCGGGGAAACAGGATGATCCTGTTGTTTTCAGCGTCCCTTCCGGCAATTTCGGCAACCTTATGGGGGGCCTGCTGGCATGGAAAATGGGACTCCCTGTCCGAAGGTTTGTAGTTGCCACAAACAGCAATGATGAGGTTCCTGTTTATCTGGAAACAGGTATCTACAGGAAGATCAGTCCATCGAAAGATTGCATCTCGAGTGCGATGAATGTCGGCCATCCCGGTAATCTGCCGCGTATGGTCTCTCTCTATGGGGGTGTGATGGACGAAGCCGGCGTAATTACCAGGGCACCCGATCTTAAAAAGATGCGTGAGGACATTTTCGCTGTTAGTGTTTCCGAGACCGAAACACGTGAGACGATCAGGCTGTGCCACAGCCAGTCGGGGCTGCTTCTGGAGCCTCACGGAGCTGTTGCCTGGAAGGGCTTGCAGAAATACCTGCATCATTGCACACTGCCGGGAGATGAAAGCAGGGTCTGTATCGCTCTCGAGACAGCCCATCCTGCGAAATTCCACGAGGAGATCAGCAAACTGCTTGGAGTGACACCTCCATTTCCTGAATCGCTTAGCAAAGTTGAAGGCAGGAAGGAAGATTTTCTCCCGTTCGAAAATAATTATGCTAATTTTAGGGATTTTCTCAGGAAGAATTACAAATAATCAAAACTGAACATATGTATATTGTTTGCTCTGATCTTGAAGGTGTGCTTGTACCGGAAGTCTGGATAAATGTTGCGAGATGGACAGGGATAGATGAATTAAAGCTTACCACCCGCGACATTGATGATTATAATGCACTTATGAAGCGCAGGCTGGAGATACTTCATCAGCATGGCATCACCATCAACGATATTCAGAAGGTTATATATCTTCTGGAACTGATGCCGGGAGCCCTCGATTTTATAAACTGGCTCCATAAGCGGGCTCAGCTGCTCGTTGTTTCCGATACTTTCAGGGAGTTCGCAGATCCGCTTCTTGAGAAGATGGGATGGCCGTTTCTCTTCTGTCATCACCTGACAATCAATAAGGAGGGTTATATTTCAGATTTTCATCTGAGACAGCCCGAAGCCAAGCTGAAAGTCGTCGAGGCCCTGCAAAGTCTTAATTACCAAGTAATCGCAATTGGCGACTCGTACAACGATGTTACAATGCTGAGGAAAGCTGAAGTCGGCATACTATTCAATCCTCCACAGAATGTTATCGATGACAACCCTGATCTGATGGTAGTAAATTCCTATCTGAGCCTTAAAAAAATAGTATCAGAATATCTCGAGGAGGGCTAAACCAGCCGGGGTCAGATCTCCTCAGGATATCCCTGTCAGTTTCAGAGCATTGACAAACCCTATTTTAATATTCCGGAGATGTATTTATCTGCAATCCCGGACTGGTCTTTTGCCAGGCCTGATATTAATACAATTCTGTCGTCTTTCCAGGCAAGGAAGATATTCCCGTTATAGCCATCGGTAAAAACGTATCTGCCTTCAGCCTGGTCATCCGAATCCATTCCCGCGGATGCAAGGTAGGTAGCTACGGTTTTGCCTGTTTCAGCAGGAGATCCTGTCCGGAAGATAAAGACCGAAAAGTTATCGGGCCCGCTCTGATATAAAGCTCTGAAGGCTCCGTTCAGGAAGTTATGGCCAAGGACGCTTCTGTTAATATAGGTTTCTTCGTTCTCCTTTTTTTCTTCAGCAGGGAACAGAGACAGCTCTGCAGGCATTTCTGATGTTCCCTGAAGCAGCTCAGCGGTTCTGTATGCCAGCGATTCAGCAGCCTGAAGTGTTTTCGGCTTCTTCGAGTAAGTCCTGATCTTGACATAATAATTTCCTTTGAAGAAATTGATCGCTCCACCGACAATATATCCCTGGGTGCCAATCTTACGGAAGTTAAACGAAGGAGACCTTTCGGAAGAATAAATCCCGAATGCCGTAGTGTTGTCCCCATGTCTGTAAACCTCAAGCTTAATGACTTCCCTGCCCTTTTTATACTCTGCAACATGCAGGTCGACAAAGTCGTATGCGAGATAATTATCAGCAGCTCCGTTAATAAAGTCCCAGAGATTATCAGGCACATAGACCGGGTAATCCGTCACTGTCTTAAACCCCTTAAGCGGAGGAAAAGGAAAGTCCTGGCAGTATGACCTGACAGTCAGCAGGCTGATTAAAAGCACCAAAAAAAACCTTATCTTCATTTTATACGGATTATTTACTAAAAAAATTCAGGCAAGGAATTCTGCCGGAACATTTACGAGCCTTGAAATATCAGCAATCTTTTCCCTGACTTTAAAATTGCGCGAGCAGACAACGGTGCATTCACTGCAATCACCGCATGGATTATCGCCCATACCAAGCTCACCGAGCAGAGACTGCGCGAGGGCCGGGTTCGGATAACCGTAGGCATACATGTAAGCCCGCATAAGATCGGGTATGGGAAGGTTTTTCGGGCATACGGCGGTGCACTGATTACACCCTGCACAGAAGAGTCCGGGTTGGGAGTTCATGGCAACCAGATCGGTTTTCTCCTTGTCAGTCATGTTTATATCGGCCAGTACTTTCAGGTTTATATTGAGTTCGTCAAAAGTTGTCATTCCCGGGATCGTGGTATGTATATCAGGATTGGATATTGCCCATTTAAGTGCGGCTGAAGTATTAACGTTTTTTCCTCCTGCCATTGTCTTCATGGCAACCATACCAATGCCTGCTGCAGCGGCTTTTTTTACGGCACTGGTGAGTTCGGGCAGGCTTCCATGCCTGAAATTGTATGAAGTGAGTATTACGTCATACACATTCATAGAGGCTGCATGATCAATTACCATTGCTTCGTTCCTGTGGGTTGAGAATCCCACGAACCTGATCTTGCCTTCCTTCTTAAGCCTGTCAATGGCACTAAGAACAGGTTTGTGCTCAAGCATCTCACGACTGCTGATGCCATGTACATACAGGATATCGACATAGCTCATCTGAAGTCTTTCAAGGCTTGTGTTGAATTTCGTCAGAAAATCCTCTGAAGTTGTCTGCGGCCCTGGTTTGCCTTCCTTGTCCACGCCTGCCGGCGGAATCTTGGTGGCAAGCAGGAACGAGTCTCTTGGATAATCTTTAAAAAGATTGCCAAGCATTGTCTCATTGTTCCCGTTCTGGTAACCAAATGCCGTATCGAAAAGGGTTATCCCATTCTCAAAGGCTGCCTTGCAGAGGCCGGGATTATCAGACCGCATCACACCAAAACTGACCACAGGAACTTTAAGCCCGGTCTTGCCAAGGGTTCTGTAAGTGATATTCTTCTCCTGTGTTAAGGGAGCTGCTGATGCCAGTGCAGGAGCAAGAGCTATTCCAGCTGCCCCTGTTATGCCGGCAGTAATGAATTTTCTTCTGTTCAGACTTTTCATAAAAATTTGATTAATTAAGTTTTCTTATCCTGATCTCAATATCAGTATCTTTTAGCAATTCCTTTAATTTGCCGGTATCTGTATCCCCGTAATGGTAGGGGTACAAAATTTTAGGATTGAACGTGCTTGCTGCATCCGCAACCATTTCCGGCGTCATGGTATAGGGAAGGTCCATCGGCAGAAACGCGACATCGATGTTTTTCAGTGTTTTCATTTCGGGGATGTTTTCGGTATCTCCTGCAATATAGAAACGTTTGTCTCCTATCGAAAGGATATATCCGATGCCAACGCCTTTGGGATGGAACGGCTGGCCTTTGGCACGCTCGTGTTTTATGTTGTAGGCAGGAACTGCTTCAATAGTAAAATCACCTGCCGCTTTCCGGTCGCCTTCCTTCATTGCCTGAGCCCACGAAACAGCCTCCGCAGAGCTCTGGTTGGAGAACAGAAGAGTGTTCGGCTTTCTGAGATCTTCAATAAGTTCCCTGTCAAGATGATCATAATGATCGTGAGTAACAAGAATCAGGTCTGCTTTGGGAAGATTGTTATAATCCCCCATACTTCTGACCGGATCGATATGAATAACATAATTGTTCACTTTGAACATCAGCGAACCGTGTCCTACAAAAAACATCTCCACATTCCCGGCCGAAGTATTTATCCTGTCGATTTCCGGGGCGTTCCGGGGAAAAACAAGTGTGCTCATTGCAGTAAAAATTATGGTTAACAATAGATTCCGTATAACGTAAAAATAACAGTACTCTGGTGTTAATAAATTCACAGTTTGCAAGATACAAATTTTTGTTCATTTCAAGACCCGGATAATATGGCTCAATGTTAATAAATCATAAAATATGTTTAATATCATCTTTGCGTTGAATTTGTTCAATTTAAGCATAATCCTTACTCTTGTATTGGGTTTTTTTAAATAACTTTCCAACGGAATTTGGGTTACAGTGTTAATTAACATTGATGTTTTCAGGGAAAAAGAGGATTTTTCTTCTATCAAGCGTAATTCTGCTCTCTTTTGTTTCAGCAGACGGGCAGACACTAAAAGGGCACAGATACTCCTTCAATGGTGACCACAAGGAGGGTTTTTTCATTTCCGGCAAGCAGTCATTAACCATAAACTATTCAATTTCAGAGCTTAATATCGAGAGTCTGAATAACGAACATGGTTCCTGGTACCGTATAGCCGTACCGGGTCACACACCGGTATCCACCACCGGAAAACCTGAGCTTCCTGTTTTCAGCCGGCTGATAACTATACCCGACGGCAGCAATTACACAGTTAAGATTACAGATGTAAGCTTTTCAAAAGTTAAACCATCAGGGAAAGGAATAAGAGGCTTGCTTTACCCGGTTCAGGAGGGTATGACAAAAGCAGAACAGCAGAGGAGGCCTGAATTTTCCATTGACAGGAATCTTTACGCCTCACGGAGCTTTATTCGCACCGATACGGTAACAATTGAAATGCTGGGCAGGCTCAGAGGCAGGCAACTGGCCAATATTGTTATCTCTCCTGTCAGGTATGATCCCCGCAGCAACCAGCTCGAGGTTATAACATCAATGAAAATCGAAGTATCATTCCCGCTGGGTCCGGAAAATGCTTCTAAGTCAATTTCTTCAGAATCAGCACTTTTTGGCGAACCTCTTACCAAGGGTGTACTTAATTACAGACCTGATGAAGTTATAACAGGCTACTCCGATCAGCCCGTTAAGATGATCATTCTCACCGATACGATTTTCAAAAAACACCTGGATCCCCTGCTGAAGTGGAAAACACAGAAAGGTTTCAGGATGAATGTACTGTACAGAGGGCCCGGACATGCAGGAGATACATATACTGAGCTTAAAGATACCCTTAGCAAGATATACAATTCTTACAAGGATATTGAACCGGGTCCGGAGTACCTTCTCATCATCGGTGATATTTCGAAAATTCCACTTTCGAGCAGTACAGATGTTACAGATCTGTATTATGGCGAATTTGACGGTAACGGAGATTATATTCCCGATATGTATATAGGAAGGCTTCCTGTTACTGATACCACACAGCTGAAATCGGTAATCCGGAAAATCATCCAGTACGAGAAATTTGAATTTGCCGACACCAACAAGTTCTATACCAGGGCTCTTGTTACAGCAGGCAAGGATGTGGTCTATGCAAATTATATGAATGGTCAGATTAATTATGCAATTACAAATTATCTGAATACTGAGAACAAAATTGAAAACTACCACTTCTATTATCCTGAATCCTACACGAAAAAGGATTCAATAATGGGGCTTATAAAGAATGGCATTTCATTCCTTAATTATTCAGGTCATGGTGACAAAACCGGATGGTTACATCTGGATATTACGGGTACGGATATACCCGGTTTCGAGAACAGGAATATGTACCCGTTTGTGATAAGTAACGCATGCAGGACGGCCTCATTCAATGATTCGACATCTTTCGGGAACAGGATGGTAGTGGCTTCAGACAAAGGAGCCATTGGATTTATCGGGTGTTCAAACGATTCCTACTGGGATGAGGATTTCTACTGGGCTGTCGGTACGGGAGTGCCGAATGCAGAACCAAAATACTCAGAGACGGGACTGGGAGCTTATGACAGGCTCTTCCACACTAACGGGGAGCTGCCGTCAGACTGGTACATGACTATGGGACAGGTCAATTATGCCGGGAACCTTGCTGTAAGTGCAAGTTCAAGTTCCCGTAAGAAATACTATTGGGAAACATATACTCTTCTGGGTGATCCCAGTCTGATCCCTTACACAGGTCAGCCGGATCAATTTGACATAGACCTGCCGGATATTCTCCCCAATGGAATATCCTCTCTTTCTCTTACTGTACCTCCGTTTGCCTACGTTGCCGTTTCCCGCCGCGACACTCTGTGGGATGCTTCATTTGCCGGTCCTTCCGGATCAGTAGTTCTTGAACTGCCAGGGGTCTCTGACGATTCCTGCCTTATTGTAATTACAGGACAGAACAGGATACCCCTGATGAAAACTGTGTATTTTTCTGAAGTTAATCAGGAATTCATTAATCTCAACGGCTATTCAGTCAACGATCAGTCAGGTAATAATAACGGGATGGCTGACTTCGGAGAGTCGATCTCCCTGAGGCTTAGAATAGCCAATCTGGGTCAGACAGATGCAGATAACCTTATTGCCACCCTGTCATCATCCTCTGAATGGGTGACTCTGACTAATACCTCTGTCTCCATCGGATCTCTCCCTGCCTTATCGGAAATAATACTCGAGTCTGAATTTAGAATGACAGTTGCAGATGAAATTCAGGATCAGGGAATAATCACTTTCGATCTGGTATTGAAAAGCAGCAAGAGTGAAAAACACTATAAAATTGAAATAACTGTACATGCTCCCCGGCTTGAGATAATTACCTGCATTATAGATGATTCCGAAACAGGGAACAATAACTTCACTGCAGATCCGGGCGAGACATTCACACTGGTCTTCAGGGTGAGCAATTATGGAAGCAGTAATACATCAGGATCATTCAACATCTCGAGCCTCACTGAGAATCTAACGGTACTTGAGCCCAGTGTAAAATCCGGGGTGCTCCATTTTGGTGAGACAGCCGATATATATGTTAGCGTGAAGCTCTCGGACCAGGCTATACCGGGTGAGTATATTTCTGTATCGTCAATGCTTGACTGTACGCCATATCTGGTCAGCAAAGACTATTCCTTCCGTGTCGGGAGATTCCGGGAAAGCTTTGAATCCTTAACCTTTAATGTATTTCCCTGGGTCAATTTAAGCCAGAAGCCCTGGATCATTACCGGAGTGAATTCGGCAGACGGCATCGTTTCAGCGAGATCGGGAAATATAACACATAACGGTACCTCAACATTAAGTATACGGGCATTTTATTCCGGGAGCGACACCCTAAAGTTCCATTATAAAGTCTCATCGGAATATAATTATGATTATCTCTCAT
>JAHYJA010000141.1 GCA_019429325.1 Bacteroidales bacterium | reverse complement strand
AGACTGTGTAAAGTAAGGGGGCGTTGCATGCAACGCCCCTACTACTGCAATTATTCTTCGGCTTCTTCTTCAGCGTAGGCTTTGATGACTGCCTCCTGCACATCGCCCGGAACCTGGGTGTATTCAGCAAATTTCATCGTATAGAAGGCCCTTCCGCCGGTTATCGAGCTTAAGGCTGTGGAGTATTTATTCATCTCGGCAAGGGGTACCCTGGCCTTGATGACCTCAAACCTTTTTTCGCTCGACATACCGAGGACCATTCCCCGCCGGCCCTGGAGGTCGCTGATCACATCTCCCATCCGGTCGGATGGCACCATTATCTCAACATCATAAACCGGCTCCAGGATCTTGGGATTTGCATTTTTGAATGCAATGCTGAAGGCATTCCGTCCGGCAAGCCTGAAAGATATCTCATTTGAGTCGACCGGGTGCATCTTTCCGTCATAGACATAAACCCTGATATCTCTGGCATAAGAACCGGTAAGTGGTCCGACCTCCATCTTCTCCATAATGCCTTTAAGTATTGCCGGCATAAAGCGGGCATCTATCGAGCCTCCCACAATGCTGTTCACATAAACAAGCTTCCCTCCCCACGGAAGGTCGATCTCCTCTTTGTCGCGAACAGAAATCTTTATCTCTTTCCCGCCTATTTTCTGCATGGAAACCTCGGTGGAGCCCTCCTCATACGGCTCGATTATCATATGTACCTCACCGAACTGGCCGGCGCCTCCTGATTGTTTCTTATGACGGTAATCAGCCTGGGCGGATTTTGTAATGGTTTCGCGGTATGGTATCCTGGGCGGATGGAAATTTGACGGGATCTTGTATATGTTATCGAGATGCCACTTCATTATATTAAGGTGATATTCTCCCTGTCCGTGAACAATAATCTGTTTCAGTTCCTTAGAGTATTCGACCACAATCGTCGGATCTTCGAGATGTATTTTGCCAAGGGCTTCTCCAAGCTTTTCGTCGTCGCTCTCGCTCTGTGCTTTAATTGCTATCCGGAATTTGGGCGCCGGGAACCTGATTCCTTCGTATGACCAGTCGTTGCCCGGAGCATTAAGCGTATGACCTGTTTTGGTGTTCTTGAGTTTTACGAATGCGCCAATATCTCCGGTATGCAGTTCCGCTACACGCGACCGGTTTTTACCTGCACATACATAGAGCTGTGCGAGGCGCTCCCTGGTACCGTTGCCGGAGTTGACCACATCAAGATTCTCGGTGATCCTGCCGGAGCAAACTTTGAAGTAATTTATTTCTCCGATATGTTCTTCGATCGACGATTTAAAGATATAGACCGATGCCGGTCCTGCAGGATCCGGTTTTACTTCCCTGTCCTTGTTGTTGACCGGGGCAGGCATCTCGGTAACTGTTGGCGCTTCATTGATAATGAACCGGGCCAGGGCATCAGTGCCTGTATTGTTTTTGGCTGATATGCAGAAGACCGGGAAGACCGACCGTGCCTGCAATCCTTTTGCTATACCTTTCCTGATCTCTTCTTCAGTAAGGGTGTCGTTTGCGAAGAACTGCTCCATAAGTGCCTCATCGCTCTCGGCAGCCTTCTCGATAAGTGCATTGTGAAGCCCGGTGGCCCGCTCCAGATGTTCCTGAGGAATTTCCGAGATCCTGGCAACTCCCCCTTCTTTGGGATACTCGAGCATTTTCATCTGAAGGATATCTATCACGGCGTTAAAACCATGTCCCTCGTTCACGGGAAACTGTGCAAGCATCACATTGTTGCTCAGTCTTTCCTTCATCATTTCGAACGACTTCTCAAAATTTGCCTTTTCGTGGTCCAGACCATTGATTGCCAAGATGAGAGGCTTATGCATGCTTTCTGCATGACGGAAATGGATCTCAGTGCCTACTTCAACCCCATTCTGCACATTTATCAACAGTACCGCACATTCTGTTGCATAAAGCGAAGAGATTACACCGCCGCTGAAATCGTCCAACCCTGGAGTATCAAGAATATTTATCTTCCTGTTCAGGATCTCAGTATATAAAACTGTGGAAAAAACAGAGTTTCCGTTTTCCTGCTCGATCGGACGGTAATCCGATACAGTGTTTCTGGCTTCTATTGTCCCTCTGCGCTCAATGACACCACCATTGAAGAGTAATGCTTCAGCAAGGGTGGTCTTTCCTGAACCCGAGTTTCCCAGAAGTGCAATATTCCTTATCTGATCGGTCTGGTACGTTTTCATATCGTTGTCGGTGTTTTGTTTAAAGTTTTATCTTCAGGCGGATTTTGAGGGGACAAAAATAATAATTTTTTAAAACAGTTTCAGAAAGAGGCTGTAATTCCAAAATTATTATTTTCTTTGCACCAGTTTTTTGAAACACAGGAGTACCGGTTTTTTCTTCAGAGTAAGTTTACAAAATTTTTTCATCAGGAAGAGATCGGGAAGGTACCTGTCGACAACTTACAATTTTTGGTAAGATATATTGATTCCGGAACAGGCTGAGCAGCCTGATGCAGGCAGTGTTCATGCCCATCAGGCCTGTAATTCAGCATGTAATTGAAAATTTAAAGTAGTTGCTTGTAAAATAAGAAATAAAAACAATACCTTTGCAAACCATTTTTTCAAGTAAAAATTTAAGTTAAATTAATTGGATTTATGCCGACAATTCAGCAGTTAGTAAGAAAAGGCAGGAAGAAGCTGGTAGACAAAAGCAAGGCTCCTGCACTGGATTCATGTCCTCAGAGAAGAGGTGTATGTGTGCGTGTCTATACGACCACGCCTAAAAAGCCCAATTCTGCCATGAGGAAGGTGGCCAGGGTAAGGCTTACAAACCAGAAGGAAGTCAACGCTTATATTCCCGGGGAGGGACATAACCTGCAGGAGCACTCTATTGTGCTTATAAGAGGCGGAAGAGTAAAAGATCTTCCCGGTGTACGTTACCATCTTATCAGGGGAGCCCTTGATACGTCGGGAGTTGACGGGCGCAGTCAGAGAAGATCGAAATATGGTACCAAGAGGCCAAAGAAATAACAACAGTTAAAGGAATAAGATAATGAGAAAGGCAAAACCAAAGAAGAGGATTCTTTTACCGGATCCGAAATACAACGATCCGTATGTTACCAGGTTTGTTAATAATCTTATGTATAATGGAAAGAAGAATCTGGCTTTTAAAATCTTCTACGACTCCCTTGAAATTGTTGGTGACAAATTTAAGAACGAAGGGAAGACTCCTATCGAAATATTCAGGCAGGCCCTCGAAAATATAACACCCCAGGTTGAAGTCAAAGCACGCAGGGTGGGAGGAGCAACTTTCCAGGTTCCTATGGAAATTCGTCCTGACAGGAAGGTCAGCATCAGCATGAAGAACATGATATCCTTTGCCAGAAAGAGGGCGGGGCATTCAATGGCAGAGCGGCTTGCCGCAGAACTGATGGCAGCCTATAAGCAGGAAGGCGGAGCATATAAAAAGAAAGAGGATACACACAGGATGGCTGAGGCAAATAAAGCCTTTGCCCATTTCCGTTTCTGATTTTTTATCCGATTGGCAAGCTGAATATGGACCCAAACCTGAAATATACCAGAAACATCGGAATCATGGCTCACATCGATGCCGGAAAGACCACCACTACAGAACGCATTCTGTTCTATACTGGCAGGACACACCGGATGGGTGAGGTACATGACGGAAATGCCCAGATGGACTGGATGGTTCAGGAGCAGGAGAGAGGCATTACAATAACATCCGCTGCAACAACCACATTCTGGAAGTTCAAGGGAGAGGAGTATAAGATAAACATAATAGATACTCCCGGTCATGTTGATTTTACTGTTGAGGTTGAAAGATCGCTCAGGGTTCTGGATGGCGCCGTGGCAGTATTCTGTGCTGTCGGGGGTGTCGAGCCTCAGTCGGAAACAGTCTGGCGCCAGGCTAACAAATATGGCGTTCCGAGGCTGGCGTTTGTAAATAAAATGGACCGTCCCGGCGCCGACTTCTTCGGAGTTGTCCACCAGATCAATAAAAAACTGGGAGCCAATCCTGTTCCCCTGCAGATCCCGATAGGTTCGGAGGAAAATTTCAGGGGTATTGTGGATCTGATAAGAATGAAGGCGATCGTATACTTTGAAAACGATATTAAGGGCTCAAATTTTGAGATCACTGATATACCTGCTGAGATGTCCGAAGAGGCAAAGGATTGGAGGGGAAGGCTTATCGACTCTGTTGCCGAAACTGATGATACATTCCTGGCCGGGTATATGGATGATCATGATTCGTTTACTGAGGAGCAGATACTGAGTGCCGTCAGGAGATCAGCCGTAAGCGGGAAGATAATTCCGGTAATTTGCGGGGCGGCTTTCAGGAACAAAGGTATTCAGAGCCTTCTTGATGCCGTGGTCGCCTTTTTGCCTTCACCCGTGGATATCGGAGCAGTGAAGGGCATAGATCCGAGAAATGACAATGAGATAGTCCGCCACCCTGATGATCAGGAACCTCTGGCGGCCCTGGCATTCAAGATTGCTACCGACCCCTTCGTGGGAAGACTGGTGTTTCTCCGGATCTATTCAGGGATTCTTAAGGCAGGCGATACCGTCCTTAATATTCGCACCGGAAAGAGGGAAAGGATAAACCGGCTATTCCAGATGCATGCCAACAAGCAGAATCCCAGAGAGAGCATTTCGGCCGGCGATATATGTGCCGGAGTCGGATTCAAGGATCTTAAGACAGGAGACACTCTATGTGCCATCCATAAGCCGATTCTGCTCGAATCGATGGACTTCCCTGAACCCGTGATTGGTGTGGCAATTGAGCCAAAGACCCAGGCAGATGTTGACAAGCTGTCGCTGGCCCTCGGCAAACTCGCCGAAGAGGATCCCACATTCCAGGTAAAAGTCGATCCCGACAGCGGGCAGACCATTATCAGCGGGATGGGGGAACTGCACCTCGAAATTCTTATTGACCGGCTCAGGAGAGAATTTAAAGTGGAGTGCAACCAGGGAGTACCCCAGGTCGCATATAAGGAAGCAATTACAATACCTGCAGAGTTCCGCGAGGTATTCAGGAAACAGACCGGAGGCAAAGGCAAATTCGCAGATATCTCATTTGCACTGATGCCGGCCGACGATAGCATAAGAGGTCTTCAGTTCATCAGTGAGGTGAGAAGCGGGAATATCCCCAAGGAGTACATTCCCGGTGTTGAGAAAGGTTTCAGGGAGGCAATGGCAAACGGCCCGCTGGCAGGATTCCCTCTTGAAAGACTCAAGGTGATCCTGCGTGACGGATCATATCATCCGGTAGACTCTGATTCCCTGGCATTTGAGATCGCTGCCAAGCAGGCTTTCAGGAAAAATGCCATGAAATGCAACCCGGTTATCCTTGAACCGATTATGTCAACAGAAGTGATCACTCCTGAAGAGTATGTCGGTGATGTTATCGGCGATTTCAACAGAAGAAGGGGAAGGGTTGAGGGGATGGAGACGAAAGCCGGGTTGAGGGTCATCAGGGCAAAGGTGCCGCTGGCCGAAAAGTTCGGATATGTTACCGTACTCAGGACCATTACTTCAGGGAGGGCGACCTCGACGATGGAATTCTCGCATTATGAGGAGGTCCCTCAGGAAATTGCGAAAAGAATAATAGAAATTACAAAAGGCAAAATATTATAAAAAATGAGTCAGAAAATTCGTATCAAACTGAAATCTTACGATCATAACCTGGTGGATAAGTCTGCTGAAAAGATCGTAAAAACAGTAAAATCAACCGGTGCAGTGGTCAGCGGACCGATTCCTCTTCCCACGCATAAGAAGATCTATACTGTTCTTCGCTCCCCCTTCGTAAATAAAAAGGCCAGGGAGCAATTTCAGCTTTCTTCCTATAAGCGTTTGCTCGACATCTACAGCTCGACGCCAAAGACCATCGATGCTCTGATGAAACTTGAGCTCCCCAGCGGGGTTGAGGTTGAGATTAAAGTGTGAAACCAGAAAAGTTAATAAGATGCAGGGATTAATTGGAAAAAAGATAGGAATGACATCCGTTTTTGATGAGAGCGGAAAAAATATTCCGTGCACTGTCCTTCAGGCCGGGCCATGCGTGGTAACACAGGTCAAAACGAGGGAACGCGACGGGTATAGTGCGGTTCAGCTGGGATTCGACGAAAAAAAGGAAAAGCATACAACCAAAGCGGAACTGGGCCACTTCAAAAAGACCGGCACAACACCCAGGAGGAAGCTTATTGAGTTTACCGGCTTTCCTGAAGGTGAGGTCAATGAGGGCGAGGTGCTGACCGTTGAGCTCTTCAGACCCGATATTTATGTTGATGTCAGAGGATGGTCGAAAGGCAAGGGATTCCAGGGTGTTGTTAAAAGGCATGGCTTCAGCGGTGTGGGCGGACAAACCCACGGACAGCATAACAGGGGAAGAGCACCGGGTTCCCTCGGAGCTTCATCATTCCCTTCAAGAGTGCTTCCCGGAATGAGAATGGCCGGACGGATGGGGGGTGACAAAGTCATGATGATGAGCATGAGGATCATGAAACTTATGCCTGAGAATAACCTGATGATTGTTGAGGGACCGGTCCCGGGCCCCAAAGGTGGTTACGTAATAATTACAAAATAATGGAACTAGCAATTCACAATATCGACGGTAAGGATACCGGAAGGAAAATCAGTCTTAAAGATTCGATTTTCGGCATCGTGCCCAATGACCATGCAATCTATCTCGATACAAAGCATTTTCTCGCCAGCAACAGGCAGGGCACCCATAAATCAAAGGAGCGTGGTGAGATAGCGGGAAGCACGAGGAAGATTAAAAGACAGAAAGGAACAGGAACGGCACGTGCAGGCAGCATAAAAAATCCTCTCTTCCGTGGAGGCGGCCGCGTTTTTGGCCCCAGCCCCAGATTCTATGGCTTCAAGCTTAACAGGAAAGTTAAGCAACTGGCCAGAAAATCAGCACTTTCTTATAAGGCATCCACAAACAATATTATTGTCCTTGAGGATTTTTCCCTTGAAGCACCAAAGACAAAAGAGATGATAAAAATAGGTGCCAACCTGAATATCGGAAAGAAAAAATCAATCTTTGTTTTACCGGAACAAAATAAAACTATATATTTGTCATCCCGAAATGCAGAAGATGTTGAGGTTATAACTGCCGGAGAATTAAACACATACGTAATTATGAAAGCCTCAACACTCGTACTTACGGAGAGTGCAGTTGACGTTTTGCAATCGACTCTTGAAAATTAGAAAATTTTGAAAGATGAATATTTTACTTAAGCCGATAGTAACGGAAAAGATGACAAGCCAGGGCGATAAATTCAATCGCTACGGTTTTCTTGTGAACAAGAATGCCAACAAGCTTCAGATAAAGAAAGCTGTAGAAGAGCTCTATGGTGTTACCGTTGATTCTGTGAATACATTAAGATATGGCGGTAAAGTAATGAGACGCAATACCAAATCAGGTATTCTTGTCGGAAAGCAGGCATCGACTAAAAAGGCGGTTGTCACTCTTGCAGAGGGTAATAAAATTGATTTTTACAGCAATATTTAAACAGCTTTATGGCAGTCAGAAAGATTAAACCTGTTACACCAGGTCAGAGACACAAGATTATCAGTGCATTTGATACCATCACACGCACTGTACCGGATAAATCCCTTCTTCGCCCGATAAAAAGGACCGGAGGAAGGAACGTTAACGGTAAAATGACAATGAGATACATCGGAGGTGGTCACAAGAGGATGTACAGGATCATCGATTTTCTCAGGGACAAGGACGGGATTCCGGCTGTAGTAAAATCTATTGAGTATGATCCCAACAGGTCCTCGAGGATTGCACTTGTTTGTTACAGCGACGGTGAGAAAAGATATATTATTGCACCGGCGGGTCTTCAGGTAGGCCAGGAGATCATGTCGGGCCGCGATGTGGCTCCTGAAATTGGCAACACCTTGTTCCTTAGTAATATACCATTAGGCACAATTGTTCACAATATTGAGCTGAAACCGGGAAAAGGAGCCGCTCTCGCACGCAGTGCAGGCACTTTCGCACAGCTTTCAGCCCGTGAAGGGAAAAATGCGACTATCAAGCTTCCCTCGGGTGAGACCAGGATTATCCTGACCACATGCCGCGCCACCATAGGCACAGTGTCAAATCCTGATCATAACCTCGAGAAGTCAGGCAAGGCCGGCCGGACCCGCTGGCAGGGCCGCAGGCCGAGAGTAAGGGG
>JAHYJA010000140.1 GCA_019429325.1 Bacteroidales bacterium | reverse complement strand
TGTATTGCCGGCAAATGGCACCTGGGTCATCACCTCCCGTTCCTGCCCCTGCAGAACGGCTTTCATGAGTATCTCGGACTCCCGTATTCGAACGACATGTGGCCGGTCGATTATGACGGACTCCCCGCCACAAAGGATAAAGCGGCCGGCAAGCTTGTCTATCCTCCTCTTCCCCTTATACAGGGAAATGAAATGGTAAGGGAGATCAGGGATCTGAAGGACCAGGCTGAACTGACAACACTCTATACCGAATTTGCCGTGGATTTCATAAACAGGAACCGTAAGAATCCTTTCTTCCTCTATCTTGCCCACTCCATGCCGCACGTCCCGCTGGCCGTCTCTGATAAATTTCTTGGGAAAAGTGAGCAGGGGCTTTATGGCGATGTAATAATGGAGATCGACTGGTCGGTAGGGGAGATCATGAAAGCTCTCGACAAGAACGGGCTTACAGAAAACACACTTGTTATCTTCACATCGGACAACGGGCCGTGGCTCAATTTCGGGAACCATGCAGGTTCGACGGGAGGACTCCGCGAGGGTAAGGGATGCAGCTGGGAGGGAGGACAAAGGGTTCCGTGCATAATGTCGTGGCCGCCAAGGATACCTGCCGGAACGATCTGTAACAATATCGCCTCGACTATCGATATACTGCCGACATTGTGCGCAGTGACAGGCGCCGGCCTGCCTCAGAAAAAGATAGATGGTGTCAATATCCTGCCGCTCCTCGAAGGTGATTTCGAAGCCAGCCCCCGCAACGTTTTTTATTATTTCTACAGAAGGAACAGCCTGGAAAATGTAAGGAAGGATAACTGGAAGCTTGCGCTCCCTCACACTTACCGCTCCTACGAAGGGGTTATGCCCGGCAACGACGGCTGGCCCGGACCCTATTCAACCGGCAAAACTGACTATGAACTGTATGACCTCAGAAGAGATCCGGGTGAAAGGTATGATGTAAAGGAACTCTACCCGGCAATCGTTGAAGAACTTAAAACACTTGCCGATGAAATGAGGCAGGACCTTGGCGACGAGAACCTTCAGATGGCCGGTCCGGGTGCTCGCAAACCGGGATCAGTGAAAAAAATTATACAATAATTCAAAGATTCAAGGATTCAAGGATTCAGGGATTTAAAAGCTCTTTTATAAAAATTATCAACAGGTTAAGAATTTAATAACTGACAGCAAAATGACTGATTTAAAATCACTGTTCGGAATTGGCGTTGCTTCTCTGCTTGCACTCCAGGGCAATGCTCAACAGCCCCAGAAACGCCCAAACATACTCTGGATCTCCACAGAGGACATGAGCCCGCACCTGGGCTGTTATGGCGATAAAACAGCCCGGACTCCAAACATCGACAAACTAGCATCACAGGGCATCCGCTACACCAGTGTTTTTACCTCTGCTGCAATAAGCGCCCCGTGCCGCGCAGGGATTATAACAGGAATGTATCAGACCTCGATCGGCTGTATGCATATGAGAACCACATCGTACAGGCGGTCAGTGGATAACCCGGTGCCCTTCACAGCTGTACCCCCTCATTATGTGAAGGCATTTACAGAATACATGAGAGCCGCCGGTTATTATTGCACCAACAATTCCAAAACGGATTACCAGTTCGCACAGGATCCTGTTCCTGCAAGCATCTGGGACGAATGCAGCAGGAACGCGCACTACAAATACCGTCCTGACAAAAGCCAGCCATTCTTTGCAGTCTTCAACCATACCGGCACACACGAGAGCCAATGCTGGGATATAACAAATGTAAAAACCGATCCCAAATCAGTGACAGTTCCTCCGTATTATCCTGATAATCACATAATAAGACTGAATATAGCAAAAATGTACGACAATATTGCACGGCTCGATTCCGTTGTTGGTGTTCTTATTACTGAGCTTGAAAAGGAGGGGGAGCTCGATAATACCATTATCTTTTTCTGGGGAGATCATGGAGATGGCTTACCCAGGGCAAAGAGGTGGCTTTACGATTCCGGATTGCTTATTCCCCTGATTATTAAATATCCCGGAAAAAGCGGAGCCGGAACGGTTGATGACAGACTGATCAGTTCAATTGATTTCGGCCCTACAGTGCTTTCACTGGCAGGTATTCCGGTACCGGCTCATATGCAGGGTATACCTTTCCTCGGAGACCAGTCAGGTACTCCCCGCGATGCCGTATTTGCTGCCCGCGACAGGGTGGACGAGTCGTATGATATGATACGTTCGGTCCGAACTAACGATTATCTCTATATACGTAATTATTATCCGAACGAACCATTCCCCATTTGGGTTCCGTACCTCAGCAGCATGCCGATCTACAGGGAGATGCTGAGGCTCGATGCGGAAAATAAGCTTAGCGGCCCTCAGAAGAGCTGGATGGCTTACTCAAGGCCTCCGGAAGAACTCTACGATGTAAGAAAGGATCCGTACCAGATCAATAACCTGATAAATGATCCTGCACTGAAATCTGTGCTTGAAGATCTGCGCGGTCGTCACGCCGCATGGACACTTGAGACCGGTGATATGGGCCATCTGAATGAATCTGAGATGGTTGAATATATGTGGCCGGGCGGTATAAAACCGGTAACTGATATCCCTTATTTTATAATAAACAGTCCGGAAGACCGGGCTTCAAAGAACTACCGGACAGGCGGCACATGGTCATCACCTATGACACTTGGCTTCTACTGCCCTACACATGGGGCCTCTCTTGTCTACACCTTCGAAGAAAGGGCAACACCTTCATGGCAGTTATATACAGGCCCCCTGCACCTTAAACCGGGCACTTACACCATTCGGGTGAAGGCTGTCAGATACGGGTACGCCGACAGCGAAGAATTGAAAGGGACGTTTCAGATAAAATAGGAGAGTTTCAAAGTTTCAAAGTTTCAGAGTTTCAGAGTTTCAAAGTTTCATGGTTTCTCCCGCTGGCGCGGATTTGGCTTCGCCGAGCTCGCGGTTGCTGGCGCGGATTTGCAATCCGTGCCTTGTGTTCCGCTCGGTTGCAATCCGTGCCCTGTTCATGCCCCTCCTTAAATGTTAAAAAACCTGAATTCCGCATATCATTTTGAACTTTCCCGGATTTTGCCGGTTTACAGTAAAAAAGGTCAGAATGAAAGCAGATCACCGTGTACTGTCCCTAATATTGCTTATTGGTTTAATATCCTCTTTATCATATACTTCAGAAGGACAGGATATCAAAAAGATAGGAATCCCTGAGCTCGAGAAGATCCTCAATGCTCCTGATGATAAGCTTTTTGTGGTTAATTTCTGGGCCACCTGGTGTGCCCCATGCGTAAAGGAATTGCCTCTTTTCGAAAAAGCGGCGGGTAAATACGACAAAAACTAAGTCAGCTTTATCCTGATAAGTCTGGATTTTCCAAGCCAGATAGAAAAACAGCTCATCCCATTCCTAAAAAAGAATAATATTTCTCTTGATGTCACTGTAATGACCAATCTTGATTACAATTTATGGATTGAAAAGGTTGACCCTTCATGGCAGGGAAATATCCCGGCAACTCTGTTCTTCAACAATCAGAAGAAAAAGAGACATTTTCATGCCGGTGAAGTTGATGAAAAGGAGTTGGAAACACTGATCACCAGATACCTATAATATTGTTGAATTTAATTTGATTCTTTATGAAAAAATCTATTCTTCTCTCAGCCGCAGGTTTACTGGTTGCACTGTTGACAGTTGCAAATGAACCCTACAAGGCAGGTGACACTGCCGCAGATTTTAATCTCAGGAACGTGGAAGGTAAAATGATCTCACTCTCGCAGTTCAATGATGCAAAAGGCTTTATTGTGGTTTTTTACTGTAACACATGCCCCGTTGTGCACAAGTACGAACAGAGGGTAATCGATCTTCACAGGGAATTCGGCAGCAAGGGTTTCCCGGTCATTGCCATTAACCCGAACGACAGGAATGTCTCACCTGGTGACTCGTACGAAGAGATGCAAAAACTGGCAAAAAGCAAGAATTATCAGTTCCAGTATCTTTATGATGAATCACAGGAAGTTGCCAGAAAATACGGGGCTACAAATACCCCGCATGTGTACGTTCTGTCGAAAAAGGGAGGCAATCTTAAAGTTGAATATGTCGGGGCGATAGATAATAATGCCGACGATGCCGCAGCCGCAGATAAGCATTATGTGGCCGACGCCGTCAATAAGCTCCTGAAAGGTGAACAGGTTCCCGTAGCCGGAACCAAAGCTATCGGTTGCACAATCAAGTGGAAGAAAGTGTAACAAGTAGTGAGTAGTGAGTAGTGAGTAGTGAGTAGTCGCGCCGAAATCCGTAGGAAGAAGCCTTTTTTACCCTGAGCTCCTTGCCCTTCGCCCTGCTTTGTCAGCCGAAGCCTTGGCGAAGGCTGGAGCCCTGCTTTGTCAGCCGAAGCCTTGGCGAAGGCTGGAGCCCTGCGCTAAAAAGCACCGATCACCGATTACCGATCACTGATCACCAATACCATATGTTGCCCGCTATCAGCCTTTAAACAGGGGTTTCCCCGCACAGCAATTCTTGAACTTCTTCCCGCTTCCGCAGGGGCAGGGATCGTTGCGTCCGGGCACCGGTGCAGATTTGACTACCTGTTTTTCCCTGTTCCGGATCCAGTTCATGACGTTGGCCGGAGGACGCTTGTTCTTCAGCTCACCGGCCATGTAGTGCATGTAGGGCTCAACATGCTGGAAAAACAACTTGTATCCTTCGCAGAGATAGTTCAGTCCGGGCTCTCCCTCAGGCGATTTAAGAAACCTGTGCTTGGGACACTCACCGTGGCAGGCATAACGGACCTTGCACCTCAGGCAGTAACGGGGAAGCTGGTTCCGCTTGTTGATCCCGAAATCGAACTGTTGCTGGGTACTGATCAGTTCCGGGAGAGGAGTTTCGCTAATATTGCCCAGAAAATATTCGGGGTAAACAAAATGATCACATGAGAAAAGGTCGCCGTTATGCTCCATGACCAGCGCATCCCCGCATGTTTCCGAGAAAACGCATATCCCGGGCATTTCGCCGGCCATATTGGCCAGAGTGGCATCAAATATCTGGACATAGTACCGGGCCACATCGTTCCGCACCCATTCATCAAATATTGTTACCAGGAACCTTCCAAACTCAAGGGGCGGCACAGACCATGCCGTTACGGATGCCTCCCCGCTATATTGCGGTGCCACAAGGCTCAGTCCGCTCTGTTCGGCACTTCCGGCAATCCTCTCCACAACCGGAAGGAACTGGAGGAACATGCTGCCGATCCCTTTCAGGAACCTGTAGGTCTCCGAAGCAAAATGAACGTTGTAATCATTGACAACACTCAGGGTATTGAACTCGACCCTGTGTTTCTGAAGCAGTTCAATCCCTTTCATGACCCTTTTAAAGGTGGGACCTCCTGATGCTGTTTTCCTGTAGTGATCGTGATTATGTTCCGCACCATCAATTGAGATGCCAATAAGTATTTTATTGTCAGCAAAAAAGTTGCACCAGTCATCGTTCAGCCTGGTGCCATTGGTCTGGAAAGAGTTTTCGATCGTTTTTCCTCCGGCATATTTTTTCTGGAACTCTATGGCTTTCCTGAAAAAACCGAGCCCCATAAGAGTCGGCTCTCCGCCCTGCCACGTAAAAGTAATCTGAGGTACTTCCTGGCTTTCGATGTACTCCCTGGTGAATTTTTCAAGAAGCCCTTCAGTCATCCGGAAAGCAGTGCCATCCTGAAACAGGTTGCTCTTTTCAAGGTAATAGCAATAAGTACATCTGAGGTTACATGACGGCCCTGCCGGCTTCAGCATCACCTGATAAGCTTTCGGTCGTTTAAGCTTCAGGGCATCCGTAAAAAGTAGAGTCGTTTTCTGCATAACTTAACTATCCTGCAAAAATAGTATAATCATGCAGACTAACGGAATCTCAAGCCTGATCTCACTGAATAATCAGGTGCGTCTGGTATTGTTCCGTGAATAATAGCGGTTTCTGGCCTCCTCGGGATCGGCATCCATCGCTATATAAAGTTTTGTTCTGTGGTCAATAACAACTACCTGAAGCTTGTTCAGGTCAGGTGATTTATGGACTACCTGTTTCTTGTCGTACACTGAATTGTTCCTTTCGTTCAATAGTGCTGGTTTTTGTAAAATGTTGTTTGTCAAAAAAAAAGTCCCACCTTGGGCGGGACTCAAAATTTTAAATGTCTATAATAGATAAACTAAGCAAGCTTAACATTTACTGCATTTAATCCTTTTTTTCCCATTTCAACGTCGAAGGTTACCTGGTCATTCTCGTTGATCCGGTCTATTAAACCGGTCGAATGCACAAAATACTCCTTGTCCGAATTTTCTTCCTTGATGAATCCGAATCCTTTCGATTCATTAAAGAATTTTACTGTTCCATTACTCATAATTTTTGTTTAATTAAATATTTCGCAAGATACGATTAATAATCGGGATATTTCATTTATTTTCAATAAATTAATTATTTAAAGTATTTTTAACAGTTTATCCTCAGGCCGGCAGCGAAAAAAACTTGACTTTTGCGTGCCCGTAGTATATCTTTGTATAACGAAATTCTTCAGGGATCAAACGATCCGCGCTCCGTTCCTTTACATATTACTGAATCTGAATGTTTTATAAAACTATCCGGAGGATTGAATCATGCAGACCACGAAAGTTCTTTTTCGGTTGGTCCTGGTATTCTTGATTTTCAGCACTAAAGTATCAGTTGCACAGCAGGGATCTTCATGCCTGGCTGTGATTACCAGTATCACCGGTGATGTACAGGTAAAGCAGACAGGCAGATCAGAATTTGTCAGGGCCTCCTGGGGGACTCAGCTCTTTCAGGGCGATCAGGTGAAGACCTCGGCCAGGTCCGGAGCTTCTCTTCTCTTTGCAAACAGCAGTCTTGTTACGCTTGAAGAGAACAGTGCCATGACGGTCTCTGGCAGAACCACCTCTGCGACCGAATCCGGAACAAACATAAAAAAAGTCTCATCTGCGTCAATACTGGATCTCTCGGCGCTTACCTCAAAAAGGGACACCAGAAAGGATGAAGGCATACTGGCCGGTTTACGATCGGCTGACGCTGAGAAAATTATAGAATTGACATCACCCTGTAATACCCTTATCAAAACCAGTTGTCCCGGATTTTCGTGGGTTCCCAGAAAAGAGTTTGACAATTATGTCGTTAATCTCTACAACAGCAGAGGTTTAGTCTGGAGCAGGAAAGTTAACGGCAGGTCCCTGGCTTATCCGGAAAATGAAAAAGAACTGGAGTTTGGAGAAACATATTTCTGGAATGTGGAAGGAGAAGATCTTGTTAACACTCATAAATCACCCAACCAGAGATTTTCTGTTCTCTCTTCTGAAAAATCGAGAGAGATTGAAGAACAGGAATCAGTAATCAGGAACAGTTTTGGCAGTGAACCGGAGAGCAGCAGTCTTCACTCCGTGCTGGGAGCATTCTATATTAATCAGGGATTGCTCCAGGATGCCATCAGGGAATTTCAGATTATCGCGGAAATAAATGCTGATGCTCCCTTGCCGCATGAGATTCTGGGGTCGCTTTACTCAGAAGTGGGCAATAAAGACAAAGCGATCGAGGAGCTACAAAAAGCTCTTAGACTGGCTAAGAATAAGAACGAGTAAAGATTTGAAATAATCCGGTTTAACACCCTGGTTCCTGTTTCGTTTTATTTTAAGTCAACAGTCATGGCAACAAAAACTGCAAAGAACCGGCGTCAAGTATTAAGTTGTTGCTACGCGTCGTTAATGCTGGCTGCAATTCTGACAAACAGTCTAGATGCCCAGGAAACACCACAGCTTACACAATCAGAATTCTATTCTGCACTTGAGATTGCTTTGTCTCAAAACGATGAAGAAGAGCTGGATAATCTGATAAGGACAAACAGGCTTTTTGTTAAACCTCTCACCAACAGTCTTATAACAGAAGTAATTCAACTGGAACTGCAGGGTGACACATCTGCAGCCATCAGATCAGAGCTTTATGCAGGCAAATGAGCCTCTCTTTTTGAAGCAATACACGGAGAAAGGAACCTGACAATTGCTGTTGAGTATTTACAAAACTGGAGCTCAGAACAGAAACAGAATAAACTGACAGCAGATGACCTTTATAGTATGGGCACGAGATACAGGCTGCAGAGAGAGCCAGACTCTGCACTGAAGTACTATAACAGGGCTCTCGAGCTATACAGAGGAATTGGTGATGAGAGGGGCGAGGGTGAGGTGCTCGGAGGAATTGGAGCAGTATATTTCAATCCTGAAGATTTTGAAAAAGCCCTGGATTATTATCAGGAAGCTCTCAGAAAAAGAACCGGTGTCGACGACAGGCAGCTGACAGGGAGCACTTATAATGGTATTGGTTCTGTCTAT
>JAHYJA010000139.1 GCA_019429325.1 Bacteroidales bacterium | reverse complement strand
TTCTCAGCATCGATCCTTCACCAGTCTCAAGAGGAATGTATTCCACCTCTTTCCCTAATGTGCTTAACGGAACAGATCTGACATTGCCGATATTCTCTTCAAGCTCCACGATATATGGCAGGTCAGCAGTGGCATTATCTTGTCCAGATCGTGATGTATTACATGATGTAAGTATAAAAAAAACTGTTAGCAGTAATCCGGCTAGTCTTTTGATGCTTAAAGGGATTAAATGGTTATGTCAATTACTTTACACCTATGAAGGCAGGCATAAATACTGAAATAATAACTATACTCTTAATGAAATAATTCCAGGCAATAAAACAGACTTCGGGCAGCGTGTTGCAGGCGGTGGATTTTCGCCCCTTAGGGTCTGTTTCAGAGGGAAGTACCCTTTAAATATATTCAGCAGATACCGGTAAGGTTTGCTTCGTCCCGTTTTACGGGGCTCGCAATGACGCTGCTATTAATATTATGCAGTGTTTGACGGATACATGACTATCTTTCGTATCCGGTCATTGCGAGCCCGACGCAGGAGGGCGCGGCAATCCCTGCCGGTACCCGGTGATTACCAGACTGTATTCTGTATCTGGTCATTGCGAGCCGAACAGAGTGAGGCGAAGCAATCTCTGACGGCATCCATTGATCATAATTAACAAGTGGTCCTGAATGTAAGTGAGAAATCTTCCACTCCTGAGGACTTGTACATTCATAAGTAATAATTATTAATTAAATTTACAGATCCTTCATTGACACCGGAAACCTGTAAATGAATGAAAGCAAACATGATAGCTTATAAATATATCGGGTATTATATAATAACACTGCTTATTTTCACTGCTTGCACTACAAGACCGGATACCAGCGCCGTGAATACCGGAAAGCCGGCACCGATTGATCCTGACTATACTGAGATCACAATTCCCCCTAATATAGCACCCCTCAACTTTAATATCAATGAAGTGGGTAAAGCATATTATGCTGAATTATCCGGTGACAAAGGAAAATCGTTTGGCATTGCTTCCGGCAATGGAAAGATGCGGATCCCTGAAAAGAGATGGGCAAAAATGCTTCAGGAAAACTCAGGTGGAGAAATAACTCTTTCTGTCTATATCCGGAGCAATGACGGGCAATGGATGAAATATGATCCCGTAAAATGGAATGTTGCGACAGAACAGGTTGATCCATATTTATCCTATCGTCTCCTCTATCCCGGATACGAAAGCTGGAACGAGCTGAGCATCCGGCAACGTGATCTTACCCGTTTCCGCGAGCGGTCAATAATCGAGAATACTCTGGTCGAAGACAACTGCATTAACTGCCACTCTTACAACAATGGAAGGAGCGACGACTTTCTCTTCCATATGAGAGGCAGTATGGGTGGCACTTACTTCTATTCGGAGGGGGAACTGATCAGGACCAACCTGAAAACCAAAGAGATGAAGAACGGCGCCGTCTATCCCCGATGGCATCCCTCAGGGAAGTTTGTTGCATTTTCATCAAACAATATCGTGCAGAGATTTCACACTGCCGACAATAAAAAGGTTGAGGTCAGCGACCTGGAATCATCGCTGGTGCTATATGATGTTGTTAAGAACGAGATGATGAATATCTCCCTTCAGGATAAGGAAAAATATATGGATACTTACCCGGAATGGTCACACGACGGAAAGTTTATTTACTTCTGTCGGGCTGAGCAGATAGGAGAAGTCTACGACTACAGGGATATCAGATATGATCTGTACAGAGCCCGGTTCGATCAGGATAACAGGACATTCGGCAATGAGGAGCTTGTTTTTGATGCCCGCAGTATGGGGAAAAGCGTCGCGTTCCCCAGGATCTCCCCCGACGGCAGATTTCTCGTCCTGACCCTTGCTGACTACGGCTGTTTCCCTATCTGGCACAAGGAGGCTGACCTCTGGTCCGTCGACCTTGAAACATTCGAAAGTTCACGCCTCGATCTTAACAGCGACTTCACCGACAGCTACCATTCGTGGTCATCAAACAGCAGATGGCTGGTATTCAGCAGTAAACGGAAAGATGGCCTTACCGCCAGACCCTATATCGCATACATCGGAGAAGACGGAAGTGCAAACAAGGCATTTGCAATGCCTCAGAAAGATCCCGATTTCTACAACAGGTTCCTGAAGAGTTACAACATACCGGAATTTTCCGGACAACGCATAAACCTTAGTCCCGGTAAGATAAGAAGGGCAGCTGCTACTGTCCCGGTTCAGGCCGGATGGTCAGAAATATAGAAATTAACCTGTTAATTACATCTCAGGAGAATGAATCAGGTAAACTATTTAAACAGAAAACTTTTTTTCTATCTGCCTTACCTGCTATTTTTTCTTTTATCCTTCATTTACTTTGGTTTTTTTGGTGATTACATCGGTTTCTTCCAGGAGAAATCTTCCCTCTTTGTTTTTTCACGGGAATACCTGGCTCAGCATCTCAGTCAGCCCGGCAGCCTTCTGATATACACTGGAAAACTCCTTACAGCATTCTTTTATTACCCTGCTGCCGGATCACTTTTATTATCCTCAATCCTTTGCCTTACGGCTTACCTGATCGCCAGGATCATCTCACTTCTGAGTTCACGGGATTCCATATTCATCCCTTTAATAACAGGAACCATACTCTTCTACCTGCAGACAAATTATCAGTATATGATCTATAACAGCCTCGCGTTTCTGCTTCAGGCCGGATTTTTCTGGTTCACTGTCAGATACATGAAAGGCTGGCTGCCTGTTTTTCTGGCCCCGTTATGGTATTTTATTACGGGTGGTTTTGCAGGTATATTCATGGTGATGTATATACTATATCTTGTTCTGTTTCTGAAGAAAAGAGGTCTTCCCAGGATTATCGGCCTTGTTGTACTTACCAGCATCATAATCTTCTTCTCAAAGGAGTTTTTATTCTTTCAGCCCCTCAGATCGCTCATAATCTTTCCCTGGTCAGTCAACGACATAGGAGGTCAGATAAAATTGTTCATCCCCGTTGCAGGTTTTATTTCATTCCTGCCGGTTTATGCCAGGATTAGCATTAAACTGCCTGAAAGAGTCCGGATCCCGGAGAGTGTCAGGAAGATCATTCCGGTGTCTATTCCACTAATGATGCTGATTCTCATCGCATATGGGCAGTATGATCTGCAAAACCGTCAGTATTTCAAAGTTGAAAAGATGTTTTATGAGGGAAAGTATGATGAGGTGATAGCCTTCAATACAAGAAACCCTTCAAGCAATATGCTCACGATCTTCCTCAACAACATAGCCCTGTGTGAGACCGGCAAACTCAACGATATGCTGTTCCGCTTCAGGCAAAGTCCTGACGGGCAGACACTCTTCCTGAAGTGGGAAATGCTCGGAGAGATCCTTAAGCGCGGAGGCTGGTTCTATTATACTGTAGGAATGATCAATGAAGCTAACCGCTGGGCTTTTGAGAATATGGTCATGAAGGGCCATTCTCCCGAGGGACTCAAGATGCTCACCAGGACCGAGCTTATTAACGGGAATTACAGTATGGCAGAAAAGTATAATGCTGTCCTGAAAAAGAGCCTCTTTTACAGAAGAGATGCCAGGGAATTCGGGAAGTTCCTCTTCAACGACCTGGCAGTTGAGGCTGATCCGGAACTGGGCGAAAAAAGACGGATAAAAACAGAATCCGATTTTTTTGTGGTAACGGACGATCCTTACTACAATGTTGATCAGCTCCTCTCATCCGGCATGGGAAACAGGAATGCTATGGAATACAAGCTTGCTTTCCTGATGATAACCGAGAATTACGAGGGAATTGCTGAGGAGTTACCGTACCTTGAAAGGTACGGTTATACAAGTATTCCGGTGCATGTAGAGGAAGCTGCCATGGTTTACAGCCTTATGTTTAAGGGTAAGCAACCCGAAACGGGAAATCTTTCAATAAGTCCCCAGACCGCAGCCCGGTTCAATCAGTTCCTGCAGACCTTTCAGTTATTCAACAACGATCGCCAGGCGGCGGAACCATCTCTCAGGCAGCGTTTCGGCAATACTTTCTGGTACTATGCCTTTTACAGGTAGCTGTGGAGGCGTTGCATGCAACGCATCTACAGGTAACCTTGCTGGTGCAGCAAAATAAAAGCCGGTCCTTCCGGACCGGCCTTTATTCTTACAATTATTATCAGATCTTCCGTTTAGTAACCCGGATTCTGCTGGAGGTTAGGTGCTCTGTTCATTTCATTACGCAGAATTGGGAGCCAGTAATTCTTGTCGACCCACTCTCTGCCGTCTGCAAGAGCAGGATCAACAACTCCGTTACCGGGTGCGGCATGTAGCCATTCCATATCACCATTAACATATTCCTTTATCTGCATTTCGTAAACATTCTGATTATGTATTACTTCCGGGCAGATCATCCAGCGTCGAATGTCATACCAGCGATGTCCTTCCGCGAACATCTCAATAAATCTCTCATGGCGAACAAATTCTCTTGCTTCAGCCTGATCAGCTGTAACCCTGTCAGGCAGCCCAGCCCTGTTCCTTACCATGTTAAGAGCATCAAGTCCGTTCTGGATATCAGCCGGTGTGCCAACTTCTATGCAAGCCTCAGCGTAGTTCAGCAGAATCTCTGCATAGCGGAATTCGACCCAGTGGTTGGTATTTCTATAATACTGGCCAACACTGGTCGGATCCATGAATTTTTTAAGATAGTACCCATTTTTGGTACCGTTCCATGCTTCAACCCTTGCCTGACGAGTATCCACTCCCGCCTGTATTCTGGTTCCGTCCGTATCATAGATATGGCCAGTCTGCACCCTGTTGTTCGGCTCCATACCCGCTATATCTGTCGGGCGTTGCTGCCATGGTGCACCATGATAAAGGACTATGGCGTAGAAACGAGGTTCACGACCATTATAAGGATTCAGCAGCGGATCTGCTTCGAGTTGGGCTGCTGTTGCCTGGCGGAGGAAATCTCCCTGGCCGATATCCCAGACGAAAGGTGTGCCATCTGCCATTTCAAATTTCCTCACGGAAGCTTCAATCGGGTCGTTATTACCCCAGTTGTGATATCCGTTCGGGCCGTTCCACTGGTTTGGCCTGTAATAGTTACCACCTGTCAGGGGGTACTGAATAGCCCATATTGTCTCAGAATTCCACTGCCCTTTCTGGTTGAAGATATTAAAATAAATATCTGAGTATTCCTGTATCTGAGCTTCTGACAGTCCTCCGGCGGGCGGATCATCAGTTGTTCCAACCAGTGAGAATTCGCCGTATGTTCCATCCATTATGGCTTTTGCGGCATCTCTTGCAGCAACCCAACGGGCAGCCTGTCCCCCTGTGCCGAATGATACAAGCTGATTGGAAGCTTCATAGCCGCCATTCACCAGGTCGCTTGCGCAGAAGAGCAGGACTCGGGCTTTCAGTGCTGCTGCTGCTGCACGTGTGGCGCGTCCCTGTTCCATTCCTGAAGCTGGCAGGTTGGTCATTGCCCTGTCTATATCAGCGAGAATAAAATCAAGGGTCTGCTGGAGGGTTGACCGCGTAATAGACTGAAAATCCGCTCCGAGTTCATACGGCTGGTCATTCAATACCAGACCGCCATGACCAAACATAAGTTGTGCATGATTCCAGGCCCTGATATAGTAGGCTTCGCCCTTCATCTGAACCTTAAGCGCCTCTTCGGTTGAAGTTGGCGCCGGCACATCATCAATATTTGCCAGCAGAAGGTTAAGCCTCTGTATATTAGCGTATTGACCGCTCCACATAAGCCAGCCTCCACGGCTTGTACTGCTGTAGTGCCCCATGTAGTCAGGTGTCAACGTCCCTTTTACATTTGGATAGTTGGAAGGACGGTGAATACACAACAACTGATCCGTTCCGGCATCGAGCAGGTCTTCACGGCCACCCAGTACAGCACTTCCATGGCTTCCTATCCTGTCGTAGCAGTATCCCAGGAATGCTTTAGTCAGACCAATATCCTTGAATACAGCCTCCTGGTTAAAGGAATCAACTGGACTCTGATCGAGGACATCGGTACATGATGTCGCAGCGAATAACAGTACTGCGATTGTAATAATACTATAAAATACTTTTTTCATATTTCCCTTTTTAAGAATTTCTCATATAATTAAAACGTAACGTTTGCACCGAAGGCAAATGTCTTCATCGCAGGGTATTGCATCGGGTTGGCAATCTCCGGGTCAAAATTCCTCTGTGCTGCCCAGATCAGGGCCAGGTTGTTCCCTGAGAAGTACACGCTTGCCCTGGAAATTCCAATTGCTTTGAAATATCGTGCCGGAATGTTATAGGTAAGCACAAGGTTCTTTAACCTGGTATATGCCATATTATCATACCAGTAAGTACTTCTCCTGTTATCAAAATTCCAGTACTGGTCCTGCCTGTTATATGCCCTGGAAATATCGGTATTCCGGTTTTCCTCGGTCCAGCGATTCTCAAACTGCCACAGGAAATAGTTTCCTGCCTCACCACGACGGTTGTCAGAGTACCTTGGGACCAGGTATTTTCCCTGCCCCTGTGCCAATACTGAAAGGGTGAAAGCTTTCCATGTCACATCGAGTGAAGCGCCGTAGAAAACTTCAGGAGCATCGGTATTATCTACAAGGATCCTGTCGTTAGCGTCGATAATGCCATTCTTGTCCACGTCCTCAAAGATCAGGTCGCCCGCTTTGGCTCCTGACATATGCGGATAAGCGTCAACAGCTGCTTGGTCGGCAAAAACACCAAGGCAGTTATAAAGCAATGTTGCCCCGTAGGGGTGTCCGGTCCGCACCTGCCATGGGACTGATCTTTCGGGTTCGTCATAGAAAACAATCTTGTTGCGGTTCCAGCTGAAATTACCTGTTAAATCAATCCTCAGATCGGAGGTAACCGATTTATGAACACCGGCATCAATTTCAAATCCCTTGTTATCTACCCGTGCAATGTTCTCATCAGGGAGTGCCAACCCGGTAAAGTTAGGTACAGAAGCGTCTCTGGCTGTAAGTATATCCTCTCTGATATTGAAGAACAGCTCTGCATTGAAATGTATAAGATCATTAAACCATTTGGTATCGAGACCTATGTTCTGGGTGGTTTGTTTCTCCCACGTAATAAGCGGGTTAGCTACAGTCGAAGGATAAGTGGCCACTTCAATGGCCTGTCCTGTCCCGAAGGTCATACCGGTTGTAAGTGCAAATTTGTTAATGTACTGGAAAGGATTACCGGGGTCCATTCCCATTTTTCCGTAGGATGCCCTCAGCTTGAAGAAATTGATGAAAGGCAGGTTGTCCTTCCAGAATCCTTCTTCCGAAGCCCTCCAACCGACAAGGAATCCCGGGAAGTAACCCCAGCGTGTATCCGGAGCAAACTTCAGTGAGCCGTCTGCACGGAACACTATCTCAGCAAGGTACTTTGACCTGAAGTCATAGGAGGCACGTGCAATATAGGATTTACGTGCATAAATTGAAACGCTTCCCCAGTTGTTCTTCTCAGCATCACCACCGGCATCAAGGGTCTGTATAAGATTTGAAATATAGTATGTCCTGTAAGCGCCGAATGCATTATAATCATTGGTATACTGTTCAAATCCGGCAAAAGCGAACAGATTATGATCACCAAACTTACGTGCAAACTGCACATCAAGGTTGATGGTTTTCCTTATTCTCCTGCTGTAATCTTCATTATTCTGAGGAGCAGAGAGTCCGCGGGGTGTAGGTGTGAGCTCCATATTGGTTATAAAACCGGTAACCGGGTCTCTTGTCACTTCACCTCCTGTAGTTGGAAAGTAGAGTATCCACGGCTTGAAGAATCTGTGTCGGTAGTAGTTATTAACGTCATAGTTAAACTGTCCGTTAAATGTGAGACCTTTCACCATGGGAGGCAAAATACTTATCCTGAAGGTATTCTGTATCTGGTAAGTCTTTTGCTCATCCTTTCCTGTTTCGAAAGTTGAGGTAACAACCGGGTTGTCGCCGTATTCGATATCAGGTCCGGGGAGTCCGTTTGGCCAGAATGAATGGTCGGTTGGCAGAAGTCTTGTAGCCTGCCCGACAATACTGCTGGCGCTGTTTCTCGGATATGTACGGTCGTTCTGGATACCTGCAAAGTCAAATCCGGTTTTCAGCCAGTCAGTGATAGGAAGCTCCAGCTTGGCGCGGACATTATATTGCTTGTAATTCGTTGAAGACTGGGCATACATCGACTCATCACCCCTGAAACCAAGGGAGAAATAGTACATAATTCCCCGGTAACCTCCGTCGAGAGTAAGTGTGTGTTTGAAGTTGGCTGTCCAATCTTTTATCAGGTCGCCGTACCAATCGCTGTTAGGATGCTCCCATGGGTCTGCACCGCTCTTGTACAGGGCAATATCTGCATCACTGTATGTTCGCGACTTCCCTTCATAATCCTGATATTCACTTAACATTGTCGCATATTGCCAT
>JAHYJA010000138.1 GCA_019429325.1 Bacteroidales bacterium | reverse complement strand
TGTGTTAAACAAAAAATTGGTTACTTTGCATCAAACTGCTGAAATAATATAAAAATGGCAAAAACAGCTTTAATAACCGGTGTTACCGGTCAGGACGGAGCTTACCTCGCGGAATACCTGCTGAAGAAAGGATATGTTGTTCACGGGATAAAACGGCGCAGTTCGCTCTTCAACACCGAACGTGTCGATCATCTCTATCAGGATCCTCACGTGGAGAAGAGGGATTTCATACTCCATTACGGGGATCTTACCGACTCGATGAACCTGACAGGTATAATACATGATGTAATGCCCGACGAGATCTACAATCTCGCGGCCATGAGTCATGTTAAAGTGAGCTTCGACACTCCCGAGTACACGGCCAATGCCGACGGGCTGGGGACCCTCAGAATACTCGAGGCCGTCAGGCTGCTTGGCCTTGTTCAGAAAACAAGGATATACCAGGCTTCCACGAGCGAGCTGTACGGGCTCGTCCAGGAGGTGCCGCAGACTGAGAAAACACCGTTTTACCCGAGAAGCCCCTATGGTGTAGCAAAGCTATATGCCTACTGGATAACGGTAAATTACCGCGAGGCTTACGGACTGCACGCGAGCAATGGCATTCTTTTCAATCATGAGTCGCCGATCAGGGGAGAGACCTTCGTTACAAGAAAGATCTCGCGTGCAATGGCAAGGATCGCGCTTGGCATGCAGAACACCCTCTACATGGGAAACCTGTCGTCGAAGCGTGACTGGGGACATGCGAAGGATTATATCAAAGCCATGTACCTCATCCTTCAGCAGGATAAGCCTGATGATTATGTCATCGCAACAGGAGTAACGACTTCCATCAGGGAGTTCATTCACAAAACATTCGGCGCCGCGGGTATCAACATCAGTTTTTCCGGCGAGAAGGAGGATGAAGAGGGAAGGATCGCTGATATAGACGAGACCCGCTTCAGTGAAGTAGTCGGGAAGGAGTTTCTCGGAGCGATGAAGAACAGGATCTCGTCTGATCCGGTTGTTGTAAAGATCGACAGGAACTATTTCAGGCCTACAGAGGTGGATCTTCTGATCGGTGACTCCACCAAGGCGCGGACTCAGCTTGGCTGGGTTCCGGAGTATGATCTCAACGGACTGATAGACGATATGATCACTTCAGATATACAGTTGATGAAGAAGGAGTTCCATATAAAGAACGGCGGGTTCAGGACTTTTAATTACTTCGAATAACAGATACAAGAGTGGAACAAAATTCAAAAATATATGTCGCCGGTCATACCGGGCTTGTCGGATCGGCACTTACCCGGATCCTTAAATCCAAAGGGTATGATAATCTTATTCTCCGGACCATGCCGGAGCTCGATCTGACTGATCAGAAGGCTGTTGATTCATTCTTCTTTTCGGAACGTCCCGAATATATCATCAATGCTGCCGCGAAGGTGGGCGGGATAGTGGCCAACAACACCCTGAGGGCCGATTTCATCCATGTAAACATCATGATACAGAGCAACCTGATCTACAATGCATGGAAATACGGGGCAAAGAAACTGCTTTTCCTCGGGTCAACCTGCATCTATCCGAAGAACGCGCCCCAGCCGCTTAAGGAGGATTACCTGCTTACCTCGAAGCTCGAGTTCACCAACGAGCCTTACGCCATTGCCAAGATAGCCGGCATTAAGATGTGTGAGTCGTTCAACATACAGTACAACACGAATTTCATCTCGGTGATGCCCACCAACCTCTATGGTCCGGGTGATAACTACAATCTGAGGGATTCGCATGTATTGCCTGCCCTGCTCAGGAAGTTCCACCTTGGCAGGTGTCTTGAAGATGGCAACTGGGATGCAATAAGGAAGGATCTTGACAGGTATCCCGTGGAGAATGTTTCCGGCAGTGGAAGCGAGGATCAGATTATTCATGTCCTGGGCAGGTACGGGATCCGGTTTTCCGGAAGTGAGCCGGGCTCACCGGCCGGAAAAGCCACTGTTACGGTATGGGGTACCGGTTCTCCGTTAAGGGAGTTCATGTACTCGCAGGATATGGCTCAAGCCTGCGTCTTCATAATGGAGAATGTTGATATAAAAGATATTATCGACTCCGTGCAGAGTGATTCAGCTGATCCTGAATATCATCCTCCGCATTTTATCAATATCGGAACGGGAGAGGAGATCTCCATCAGGGATCTTGCCTTGAAGATCAAACAGTTAACGGAATTTAAAGGGGATATTGCCTTTGACACGTCCAAGCCCGACGGCACTATGAGGAAAGCGACGGACATAACGCGGCTCCGTAATCTTGGCTACAGGCATAAGGTTGGTCTTGATGAGGGGCTCAGGATGACGTATGAGCAGTATCTGCAATGATTTGTGACTTGTGATTTGTGATTTGTGATTTGTGATTTGCAACTCCTCACATTCTTCGCTCTTCGCTCTGAGCCCTTTGCCCTGTGCTCTTCTCTACGCTCACGCCTCATTCCTCACGCCTCATTCCTCATTCCTCATAACTTATCCTTGCCTCTTGCCCTACGCTCTGTGCTCTGAGCCCTGTGCTCTTCTCTACGCTCTCGCCTCACGCCTCACGCCTCATTCCTCATTCCTTATTCTGCGCAGGAAGGTTTTAGGGATTTTGAGTATAAGGTTCTGATCGAGGCGGTCGATCCTTACTATAACCCTGTTGGCGCGGCCGATCCTGACAAGCTCACCCTTCAGTCCCACCAGTGAGCCGATCATCACCTCAACCCTGTCGCCTTCAGCGAAGACCGCGCTTGATACTTCAATCTTCTCATTGCTGTTGATAAGCAGGCGCAGTATATCGATCTGCTCCCGGGGTATGGAGGCGGGACGTCCCTCAAAACTTACGAACCTGACAACACCGCTGGTCATAAAGACTTTCGAAAATTGCTTCTCGGTAACATGCACGAAGACATAAGATGTAAGCAAAGGTTTCAATACCAGCTTCTTCCTGTCGCTCCATACCCTGTATGTCTTCTGAAGGGGAAGAAACACTTCCACTTCTGCCTCTTCAAGCCTCTCCGCAACCAGCTTTTCCGCTCTCGGGGTCGTATAAACGGCATACCACTTTTTTGGATTCCTGTCTTTTAAAACCTGTGTTATTTCGCCTCCGTTTGAACTGTTTTCAGACATCGTTTGTTTTTGTTTAAGGAAGCCAAAGATAGTTAATTTTACAGTTTTTTTATTTACCAAAAAACTCTACCTTTGCCGCATAATTTAATACGTACTGAAATGGCTGAGAAGACTAGGTATTCGGATGAAGAGCTTGAGGAGTTCAGAGAGATCATCCTCAACAAGCTGGATAAGGCCAGGAAAGACTATGACGTTCTCAAATCAAGCATAACCCACGAAGAGAGTAACGATACGATGGACACCTCCCCCACTTTCAAGGTGCTGGAAGAGGGTGCCACCACACTGTCAAAGGAGGAGGCCGGAAGGCTTGCCCAGCGACAGCTTAAATTCATACAGCATCTTCAGGCTGCCCTGGTAAGGATCGAGAACAAGACCTACGGTATCTGCCGTGAGACCGGCAAGCTTATCTCCAAGGAGAGGCTCAGGGCCGTGCCACATGCCACACTGAGCATGGAGGCGAAGATGAAACAGAAATAAAGGCATTACGGCATTACGGCATTACGGCATTACGGTGTTAAGGCATTACGGCATTACGGCATTACGGCATTACGGTGTTGCGGCAAAGGGCAAAGGGCAAAGGGCAAAGGGCAAAGGGCAGGAAAATAAAAAATCCTGGTTGTCTCAGAATCATTTCAATACTTTCCGGAAGTAATCTATCGTGATGGCCAGTCCTTCGTCGAGGCCTACCTTCGGGTTCCAGCCAAGCGTCTTCCTGGCAAGGGTGATATCGGGCTGACGCTGCCGGGGATCATCTTCAGGGAGAGGAAGGTAAATGATCTTTGATTTTGATCCGGTCATCCTGATGATCTTATCGGCAAGCTCCCTGACGGATATCTCGGCGGGATTGCCGAGATTGACCGGTCCGGTGAATTCATCAGGTGTCTCCATAAGCTTTATCATTCCTTCCACCAGATCGTCAACAAACTGAAAACTACGGGTATGTGATCCGTCACCGAATATCGAGATGTCCTTTCCCTGAAGCGCCTGAACGATGAAATTCGAGATGACCCTTCCGTCGTTACTGCTCATCCGCGGTCCATAGGTGTTGAAGATCCGCGCTATCTTGATCCGTACATTATTCTGCCGGTGATAGTTCATGTAAAGTGTCTCGGCGCACCGCTTGCCCTCATCGTAACAGGCACGGGGACCGAGTGTGTTGACGTTCCCCCTGTAATCCTCGGTCTGGGGATGGACCTCCGGATCGCCGTAGATCTCGCTTGTGGAGGCGAGCATAACTTTCGATTCCGTTCTCTTTGCCAGTCCCAGGGTGTTGATAGCACCCATCACCGAGGTCTTGATGGTTTTTATGCCGTTATACTGATAGTGAAGCGGTGAAGCGGGACAGGCAAGGTTATATATCTCATCTGTTTCAACGTAAACGGGTGTTGTAATATCGTGTCTTATGACTTCAAAATAATGATTATCAAGAAGATGTAAAATATTGAGCTTTGATCCGGTGAAATAGTTATCAAGACAGATCACTTCGTTGCCGGCTTCAAGCAGCCGTTCGCACAGACGGGAACCGATGAATCCGGCTCCACCGGTTACCAGGATACGTTTCATTGCGGATCAGTTATTTATTTTTGTTTACGGATATGCGGACCATCAGGTCGTCGATATCAACCTCGCGGATATTGTTTGTGTCGGCAAAGCTGTCTACAACAGAAACCGAAGTGGCGAGTGTTTGTGATCCGATGTAAGAAGCGTGTCGTTCAACGGCTTCACGGACCAGCTCGTGATCTTCTATCCTTACATTGATCTTGTCGGTCACATCGAACCCGCTCTCCTTCCTTATGTTCTGGATCCTGTTGACAAACTCGCGGGCTATGCCTTCATACCTGAGCTCGTCGGTAACGGTAACATCGAGGGCCACTGTGAGCTTACCTTCGTTCACCACCTGCCATCCCGGGATATCCTCGGAGATTATCTCAACATCACCGGTTGTAAGGATAATTTCACTTCCCTCTATATTTAAAGCATGTTTCCCGTTGTTCTCAAACGCTGTTATCTCGCCGGGCGTGAGACCGGCAACGGCATTACTGATCTCTTTCATCATCTTTCCGTAGCGGGGGCCGAGCAGCCTGAAATTTGGTTTGATCTTCCTGACAAGCATGGAGGCCGTGTCATCAATATATTCCACCTCTTTCACATTAACCTCTGCAAGGACCAGGTCCCTTACCGCTTCAAACCTCTCCCTGAAGGTCTTGTCAGGAACGGGGATCATTATCCTGGCGAGTGGCTGGCGCACCTTGATGCCAACCTTTCTTCTCAGGCTCAGAATCATCGACGACACCTTCTGCGCGATATCCATTCTCTCTTCAAGCTCCCTGTCGATAAGCGACTCGTCGTGCTCAGGGAAGAGCGTCAGGTGGACCGAGTGTTCATCTATGCGTCCGGTTGAATTATTAAGATCGGTGAAGAGCCTGTCCATATAAAAGGGCGCAACCGGGGCTGCAAGCCTGCTCACTGTCTCGAGGCAGAGACAGAGTGTCTGATAGGCTGCCACTTTATCGGTGTCGTACTCCCCTCCCCAGTATCTTTTCCTGTTAAGCCGCACGTACCAGTTGCTGAGATTCTCGGTGACGAACTCCTGTATTGCCCTGGCAGCGCGGGTAAGATCGTAATCATCGTAGCATTTCCCGACCTCTTTCACAAGGGTATTAAGAAGCGAGATGATCCACCGGTCGATCTCGGGCCGTTCCTTCACAGGTATATCGGCTTCAGCATACCTGAAGTTATCGATGTTGGCATAAAGGGCGAAGAAAGAGTAGGTGTTATAGAGTGTCCCGAAGAATTTGCGTTTCACCTCATCAATGCCATCCGCGTCGAATTTCAGGTTATCCCACGGCTGAGCGTTGGTAAGGAGATACCATCTCAGCGGATCGGATCCGTACTCCTCGATAGTCCTGAAGGGATCTGTCGCGTTTCCGAGGCGTTTCGACATCTTGTTCCCGTTCTTGTCGAGTATCAGTCCGTTGGAGATGATGTTCCTGAAAGCGACAGAATCGGATATCATTGTGGCAATAGCGTGAAGTGTGAAGAACCATCCGCGCGTCTGATCAACACCTTCGGCAATAAAGTCTGCGGGAAACTGATTCTTAAAATCTTCCGGTCTCTCGAAGGGATAATGGGCCTGTGCATAGGGCATGGCTCCGGAGTCGAACCAGACATCGATGAGATCGGGTTCGCGGAACATTCTGCTGCCTGACTCGCTCACAAGGATTATCTCATCGACGAAGGGACGGTGGAGGTCAAACTTCCCGTAGTTCTCGCTGGAGTTGTCGCCTTCGATAAAATTGCCGAGCGGGTTCTCCTTCATGAATCCTGCCCTTATCGATCTTTCTATCTCTGTTTTAAGCTCTCCGGCCGATCCGATGCATTTCTCCTCTTTCCTGTCGGCTGTAACCCAAATTGGCAGGGGTGTACCCCAAAACCTTGATCTGGAGAGGTTCCAGTCGACAAGGTTCTCGAGCCATTTGCCGAAGCGTCCTGTCCCGGTGGCAGGCGGCTTCCAGTTGATGGTGTTATTGAGTTCTATAAGGCGGTCGCGGAAAGCGGTTGTACGGATGAACCAGGCGTCGAGAGGGTAATAGAGCACCGGCTTGTCGGTTCTCCAGCAGTGAGGATAGCTGTGAACCTGTTTCTCTATCCTGAAAGCTTTGCCTTTCTGTTTCAGCATCACGGCTATATCGACGTCGAGGGTATCGGTTTTTCCTTCAAGGGTGGCATCATATTCATTCTTCACAGGCCTTGCTTCGAAGCCTGTATAGGTACTGATATTAACCCGCTCTTTCACAAATTCCTCATCGAGATCGGCTATTGGCACCATAAATCCCCTCTTATCGACGATGGGTCCGGTTGTTCCGTCTTTCCTTTTCACCAGAAGGGGCGGTATGCCGTTCTCTTTTCCCGCACGGTAGTCGTCGGCGCCAAAGGTTGGGGCTATATGCACTATCCCGGTACCGTCTTCAGTGGTAACAAAGTCACCCGTTATCACCCTGAAGGCACCATCATCCGGTCTTACCCAGTCGATGAGCTGTTCGTAGCTGATACCTTTAAGTTTTTCCCCCGGAAACTCATCAAATACCACAAATGGTATTTCTTTTTCGCCGGGACGGAGATCTTTAATATTTTCAACTGCATTTGCCGCCGGGAAGAAGACGTTCATCAGATCTTTGGCCAGTATGACGGTTACCGGCTCGCCGGTATAGGGATTAAAACTCCGGACAACCGAATAAATGATTTCGCTTCCGACAGCGAGCGCGGTGTTGGAAGGGAGCGTCCATGGCGTTGTGGTCCAGGCCATTATATTGACATCTTCGGTGTCGGTCTTTTCATAGAGGAACTCTGACCGGCTATCCCTTATCAGCCTGAAGAGGGCTGTACAGGTAGTGTCCTTCACATCGCGGTAACAGCCCGGCAGGTTCAGTTCGTGCGAGCTCAGACCTGTTCCGGCTGCAGGGGAATAGGGTTGTATGGTATAGCCCTGGTAGAGGTAACCGGCCTTGTAGAGTTTCTGAAGCAGGTACCAGAGAGTCTCGATATAGCGGTTATCGTAAGTCACATAAGGATGATCCATGTTAACCCAGTAACCCATCTTGCGGGTAAGCTCCTCCCACAGATCGGTATATCGCATCACATCGGTTCGGCAGGCTTTATTGAACTCGTCGATTGATATTTTTTCGGTGCCGATATCCTCTTTAGTTATCCCCAGGGCTTTCTCAACGCCAAGCTCCACAGGGAGACCGTGGGTATCCCACCCGGCCTTGCGTTTTACTTCATATCCGCACTGGGCTTTGTATCGGCATACCGTATCCTTGATGGTGCGCGACAACACGTGATGAATTCCGGGAATACCGTTTGCAGACGGGGGTCCTTCATAAAATATAAATTCTCCCTTCCCCTTCCTTTCGCGGACGCTCCTGTGAAAGGTGTCGTTATCGTCCCAGAACTTCAGTATCTCCTTGTTTACTTTTGAGAGATCGAGGCCCTTATACTCCGGAAAACGTTTATCCATCGGATCAGTAAGATATAATTGTAACTTCAGTAAAAACGGGGCAAAGTTAGTAAAAAGCGGGATATAAATTATGAGGAGGTGGGAAATGGGGTAAGGATTGCTTCGCCACGCGTTGCGTGGCTCGCAATGACGGTGCATATAAACGGCTGACAGTGGTCGCCACGCGTTGCGTGGCTCGCAATGACGGTGCATATAAACGGCTGACAGTGGTCGCCACGCGTTGCGTGGCTCGCAATGACGGTGCATATAAACGGCTGACAGTGGTCGCCACGCGTTGCGTGGC
>JAHYJA010000137.1 GCA_019429325.1 Bacteroidales bacterium | reverse complement strand
CGTGATGTTCGTGGAGGTTGGTCCCTTTAAGATAGACGGCAACTCCGTTTACAAGCAACTGTGAATTGACTATTTCCACTTTTCTGAAGCCTATCCTGGAGCTGACACTCTCAAGATGATTCCCGTAATTATCCTTAAGATTGATTACAAGAGAATAGAGGTCCGGGGTTTCAGCCGACCACCTCTTTATATCCGGGAAGCTCTGAAAAAAATTCACATCACCTTTCTTTTCTGTCAGCCTGACATCCTTTGACTCAGACCAGATCTTCGATCCGTTATCGAATAATACTGCTTCGACAACGAAATCATTCATTTCGCCTGCCATACTGCTCAGCGCAACATCGAGGCTGAGGGTTCCATCCCTGTATTCGTTCTGAAGATCACCAACGGCAAAAAAATCACGGATATAGGTTTTCGGGCGGGCATGCAGGAACACGCTCCTCTCTATTCCGCTGAGTCTCCAGAAATCCTGGTCTTCAAGGTAACTTCCGTCGCTCCACCTGTAAACCTCCACGGCAATTGAGTTTTCTCCTCTCCTGAGGTAATTTGTTATATTGAATTCCGCTGGTGTTTTGCTGTCCTGACTGTAACCTACCGGTTTCTCATTTATCCATACATAAAAGGCTGACCCTGCTGCCCCGAAATGAAGAAAGACTTCCTTATTCTTCCATTCCTTAGGCACGGTAAAGGTCCTCTTATATGAGCCTACCGGGTTCCAGTCGTGAGGTATGTTGGGCGGATCAATTTTAAATCCGTAACCTATGTTTACATAAATGGGGACATCATAACCTTTCATCTGCCAGTTCGATGGCACTTCCGTCTCATCCCAGTCGCGGGTATCGTAATTATCCATGAAGAACCAGTAAGGGCGTTCAGCGGGTGTTTTTACCCAGTGGAACTTCCATATACCGTCGAGCGACAACAGATTCGGCGAGTTTCCCCGTATTGCCCCGAGGGCTGCGATTTCACTGTCGTAACTTGTCAGTGTGGCATGCGGGGGTTCCTGGTTCTGACTGAGCATTGCGGGGTTTTCCCAGTCGCGTGGTTCTTTCTCGGTAAATGCTGCGTCTTCGTACTTGCTGTATCTTTTGCAGGATACCACAACAAAGGTGAACATCAGGATAATCAGGGAGATCTTCTTCATGTTATTTCAGGTTTAATATGTGATATTAAAGATAACCAAAGATGGCAATTTCTAAAATAAAATCATTCTGCTGAGTGTCCGGCCTGCTTTTTCAAAACAATCCTGTGATCCTGCCATTTGCGTCAATGTCGATTTTTTCAGCAGACGGGGTAGCTGGCAACCCGGGCATTCTCATAATTGTGCCGGCAATAGGTACTACGAATCCTGCTCCTGAAGAAAGCTCCACCTCACGTATCTTGACCGTAAATCCCTGCGGACGACCGCGTTTATGAGGATCGTCTGAAAGTGATTTCTGGGTTTTTGCGATACAAACAGCCAGGTTTCCGAAACCCAGCTGATTGACCTTGTCAATCTGATTCTTGGCTTTGATGGTGTATTCAACATGATCAGCGCCATACAACTTCTTGCAGATCGTTTCAATCTTCTTTTCAAAGGACCATTCCAAATCATATAACGGCCTGAAGCAATCGGGACAATCTTTTACCGAGTCGAGCACCTTGTTTGCAAGATCGACAGCTCCTTCACCGCCTCTTGCCCATGAATCGTTCAATGCCACTTTGATATTCCTTTCTTCGCAATGTTTCATAAGTAGTGACAGTTCCGCCTCCGTATCTGAAGTGAACCTGTTGACTGCCACGACTGGCCTGAACCCGAAATACTTCATGTTCTCGATATGCTTGTCGAGATTATCGAAGCCGTTTTGAAGAGCTTGCAGGTCCTCGTTCTGCAGGGTAGAAAGCTTAAGGCCGCCATGGTATTTAAGAGCCTTGACAGTGGCGACGATAACAACAGCATTAGTCTTAAGATTGCCGTACTGGCATTTTATATCAAAAAATTTCTCAGCACCGAGTTCGCTTGCAAAACCAGCCTCAGTCACGACATAATCGCTAAGTGACAATCCTGTTCTTGTGGCAATTATTGAGTTGGTTCCCTGTGCAATGTTAGCAAAGGGACCTCCATGGATTATAGCGGGAGTTCCCTCGAGAGTCTGTACCAGGTTGGGTTTAATGGCCTCCTTCAGAAGCGCTGCCATGGCTCCGTGTGCTTTGAGGTCGCGGGCAAATACCGGCTTGTCTCCAAAGGTATACCCGACAAAAATATTTCCAAGCCTTGTCTTAAGATCCTGAAGATCGCTGGCAACACATAATGTTGCCATTACCTCGGAAGCGGCGGTGATATTGAAGCCTGACTGCCGGGGCACCCCTTCGGTGGTTCCTCCCAGACCTATTACGATATCCCTCAGCGATCTCTCATTCATATCCATTACCCTCTTCCACTCAATGGTCCTGGGATCAATACCAAGGTTGCCGTCCTTAAGCTGAATATTGTTATCGATAAGGGCGGCAAGCAGGTTATGCGCTTTCTCTACTGCTGAGAGATCCCCGGTAAAATGGAGGTTGATATCTTCCATCGGTATCACCTGGGAGTAACCACCGCCGGCAGCGCCTCCCTTTATTCCGAAAACCGGACCAAGCGACGGCTCGCGAAGGACAACCGTGGCTTTCTTTCCCACACGATTGAGAGCCTGGGCGAGACCTATTGATGTGGTTGTTTTCCCCTCACCGGCCGGTGTCGGAGTAATGGCAGTAACAAGGATAAGCTTCGAGTCTTTCATTCGCTCCTCATTGATGAAAGCGAGAGGAATTTTTGCCTTGTACTTTCCGTACTGTTCAAGCTCGTTTGCAGGAATACCAAGAATTTCGGCTATCTCTACAATAGGCTTAATATGAGCCTCCTGTGCAATTTCAATATCCTGTTTCATAATGGAGTTATTATATTCGGAATCTTACTGCAATTTAGCAATTTTTAGCTTTAAAAGTTTTTTCGTATCTTAGTTCATTATTATCAATGTAAGACTGACTAATATGGACAAAAGAGTAACTGACTTGTACAATGACTACCGTAACGGCAGGAGCGACCGGCGTTCATTCATTAAAAAAGTGGCTCTGCTCACAGGTGGTGTGGCTGCTGCGAGAGCCCTGCTCCCTGCACTCCGGGAAAATGAGTTAAGAGCAGCAACTGCCGAACAGACAGAACCGGACCTGATAACTGAATTTATTAAATACCCTGCAGCTACAGGTGAAATGAGGGCCTACATGGCCAGGCCAAAAACAGGGGCTAAATTTGCCTCGGTTATAGTTATCCACGAGAACAGGGGACTGGTGCCGCACATACAGGATGTTACAAGGAGGATGGCCAGAGAGGGATTCCTGGCTGTTGCACCTGACGCGCTTTCGCCTGTCGGTGGCACACCGGATGATATTTCCAATGTCGGCGAGCTTTTCAAAAAGCTTAACGGCGAGGAAACCACAAAGAATTTTGTCGCCGCGGTAAAATATCTCAAGACTCATCCCAATTCGAACGGGAAAGTGGGATGCACCGGTTTCTGCTGGGGTGGCGCAATGACCAATCAGGTAGCTGTTAATTCGCCTGACCTCGATGCCGCCGTCCCTTATTACGGAAGACAGCCCTCGGAAGAGGATGTGGCCAGAATAAAGGCACCTGTAATGGCTCACTATGCTGAGAACGACGCCGGGATAAATGCCGGGATACCGGCCTTTGAGGAAGCGTTGAAGAAATACAAAAAAGAATATCAGCTGTTCACCTACCCGGGTACAGGCCACGGATTCAATAACGATACCAATCCCGGAAGGTTCCATGAAGAAGCTGCGAAGCTGGCATGGGGAAGAACTGTCGGATTTTTTAAGGAAAAACTGAAATAGAAACCATGGTTCACAGCATGAGGCTGTCTTAAAAGTAAAAATCCATTAACCGCTGAGTTCGCAAAGGAAAAACCAAAGAACGCAAAGGTTTGATAATATGATTCTTATCTTTGCGTCCTTTGCGTCTACTTAGCGTTCTTTGCGGTTAGGAAGGACTTTTGAGATAGCCTCGCTGCAAATCGTGTCAGTTCATCAACGGGTACTTCTCCAGGCAGAAGCTATAGCCTCCACGAAGGGGCGGCAATGGTTAAAGAATTTTTTATACCCCTGACACAGGTAATTTAATCCGGGCTCTCCCTCAGGCGTAGCAATGAACCTGTTTTTGGGGCATTCTCCATTGCACATGCTTCTGACTTCACAATCAAGACAGTAGCGGGGCAGTGTCTGGGACTTCGCCCTTCCGAACGCCTGCTGATCTTCGCTGTCGAGGAAACCGGCCAGTGTTCCACTTGAAATATTACCGACAAGATGCTCTGAATCAACATAATGATCGCAGGAATAGAAATCTCCGTTATGCTCCAGAACGGGAACACCTCCGCAATTCACCCTGAATATACAAAGAGTGTGCTCCTGGCCAAAAGCAGTCCTGGCTGCCTCCTCTATTATCTGAATCTTTATCTCTCCGATATCACGCTCAACCCATTCGTCGAATATGCTGATAAGAAAATCTCCGAAATCCCCGGCGGCCACAGATTCAGGGCTGACACCTGATCCGGTTTCATCCGTCCGTTCAACCAGTGGCAGAAAAGTCAGGTATTTTGTGCCAAGTTGTTTGAAAAAATCATAAACAACATAGGGATGCTTTACATTATCGGAATTGACCACACACAGAATTTCGCTGACAATACCATTCTTCCGGAGAATTTCATAGCCTTCGAGCGTTTTTTGCAGAGCCGGCTTGTAATCCGCAGTCCGCCTGAATCTGTTGTGAAGGTCCCCGGGCCCGTCAATACTGATCCCGGCAATAAAATTCTCATCAGCAAGAAACCTGCCCCATTCTTCATCGATAAGAGTACCGTTTGTCTGAATGCCATTGATAATTGTTCTTCCCGAAGGATTGTATTTCTTCTGGAATGCAACGGCTTTCCTGAAGAAACCGATTCCTGCCAACAGGGGCTCACCGCCGTGCCATGAGAAATTAATAACCTCTTCGGTTGAAGCTTCAATATTCTGAAGAATAAATCTTTCAAGCATCTCATCGCTCATCAGGAAAGATCGCCTCCCCGGATAGAGATCCTTCTTTTCAAGGTAATAACAGTATCTGCACCTCAGGTTGCAGAGGGCTCCAACAGGCTTTGCAAATATCTGAAATTCACGTGATCTCTTACTCATTCCATTTGATAATAGTCCCGATCGCGTTTTCAGGAATACTCATCCTGATTCTCCGGTTAACCGGAAAATAATTATTTATCCTGTGGCCTATATTCTTTATAAAACCCAGGTTTACTCCCTTGTATGTAACGATGAGCCAGCCCTTCTGCAGTCCGGGAAGCCTGAGTTCATCGCGTCGCAGATAGGCTGTTGCCTGTTTGAGATCAAGGTCCGCCGTACCAAAAGCGCCTGCCCTTACACCCTGCGAAACTGCCAGGTCGTGAACCGGCAGGTATTCACTGTTCTTTACCCTGCATATCGTCGTGCCCATCCGTACAATCCTGAGATGTTGCCCAAGATATTGAAAATCTTCCAATCCGCACGGCATGGACATAACCTCATCCCCGATCCTGATAAACGACTCATCAGGCATAACTGTCCAGTCTCTTAAAGCCTTCAGATCCTCTTTTACAGATCTCCGATTATGCCTGATCCTCTCCCGCTTCTTCTGAACCTCAAACCTTCCTTTCTTCCTGATAACGGCAATAAAGAGCCCCTCTCCCATTACCTTGTCCGGGTAAAAACCATAACCCGCGATCCCCTGATGATCGATCCGGACAATGCTATCAAAATCGGAGATGTCGATTATTACTGATTCTGCTTCCACGTTATTTGTCAGCCACCTTACATTCACTTCATTCTCTGCCGGGTTGAAGGTACAGGTGCTGTAGATCAGGATGCCATTCTCCCTGAGGGCCGGCCAAACGTCCATAAGTATTCTTTTTTGTCTTCCGGAACAAAGCAGAGCGTTTTCATCCGACCATTCCTTCACGGCTACCCGATCGCGGAACATTCCTTCTCCCGAACAGGGAGCATCAACAAGAATCATGTCAAAGAAGCCAGTTAGTCCGGAAAAGTCCGAAGGATCATTCTGTGTCACCAGGGTGTTTGTACTTCCCCATCTTGAAATATTCTCAGACAACACCGAAGTCCTTGTCTTTATAGCTTCGTTCGCCACAAGAAGGCCACCCGGTCCGATAAGGGAGGCAAGGTGTGTCGCTTTTCCACCCGGGGCGGCGCAAAGATCAAGTACCCGTAAATAGGTCCCCTTATCCGCAACCTGCCTGAAAACCTCCTCAATAAACATTCCGGATGCCTCCTGCGGGTAGTAACATCCGGCATGATACAACGGAACGGGGGTAAAAGCCGGCCGTAATTCAGTATAATAGCCTGTTTTACACCATTTTACCGGGAGAGAATTGACCGGCGCCCTGCTCCATTTAGCCGGGTTGACTCTGATGCTTACCGGTGAAGCTTCGCCGAGTGCACTGATAAGCCGCTCTGCGTCAATGTATCCCTGACTTTCGATCCTTTTTATAAACTCTGGCGGATACATGGAATGATTTCTCAATTATACAGGATCTTCCTCTTTCTCACGTCCTGCTGAATGTTTTCTCCACAGGAAAAATACGGGGATCCCCAGCAGCACTATTATAAGCCCCGGAAATGTATAGTTCGGTTTATAGATCAGAAGGATGATCATTATTGTGAGAGTGGTAAGGATGTAAATTGCCGGAATAACAGGATAACCGAAGGCTTTGTAAGGGCGGGGTATCTCCGGCCTTTTTACCCGCAGGACGAAGATGGCGAGGATGGTTATTGAAAAGAAGATAAGCACCGCAAAAATCACATAATCAAGCAGGTTGCCGTATGTTCCTGAAAGACATAGCAATACAGCCCAGATTCCCTGTACTGCTATTGCAAATCCGGGAACTCCTTTCTTGTTCAGCCGGCCTGCTTTCCGGAAAAAGAGGCCGTCTCTCGCCATGGCATAATAGACCCTGGGGCCTGACAAAATAAGGCCGTGGTTGCAACCGAACGTGCTGATCATGATAAAAACCGCCATAATAATGGCCGCATACTCCCCGAAAACCACGCTCATGGCTGAAGTGGCCACCCTGTCGTCGGTGGCAAACTGGATGCCGCGACTCAGAACATCTGCTCCATCCGGCGAACCGGAAAGGGGAAGGATCTTGATATAAATAAGATTGGTGAAAAGGTAGATAACCGAAACCAGAAGTGTACCAAAAAAAAGGCTTAATGGAACGTTCCTTTTCGGATTTATGACTTCACCTGAGATATAGGTCACGTTATACCATGCGTCGGTGGCGAACAGCGAGCCCACCAGCGCAGTACCTATTGCTGCAATGAGGGTAAACCCGGCTATGGGAATTATCTGGTTGTCAGGACCAATCTGGCTTGCCTGCCAGAACACCTCCCTGTTGATCTCAAAAGAACCGATAGCTTTGGTCGCCAGAAACCCGATCAGGATAAATCCGAACAGGGCAATTACCTTGGTGGAGGTAAAAAGATTTTGCACGGTTTTTCCTGTTACGATCCCTCGTGTATTTAGCCAGGTGAGAAAAGATATCATCGTGATTGCTACAACCTGGGTACTTGTTATATTCAGCTTCCATATACGGAACAGGACATTCTTCTCGGAAATCCATGGAACCAGCACACCTGTGAATTTCGCAAATGCCACTGCGACTGCAGCTATCGATCCGCATTGAATAACGAGGAAGAGCGTCCATCCGAACAGGAACCCGACAAGCGGATTATACGCTTCCCGCAGGTAAACGTACTGTCCCCCTACATGGGGCATCATGGCTGCAAGCTCACCGTAGCTTATTGCCCCGATAACAGTGATAATTCCGGTAATTATCCAGACTACCATCAGCCAGCCGGGAGATCCCACGTTGCGTGCGATATCCGCGCTTACGATAAATATTCCCGAGCCGATCATGGCGCCGGCTACAATGGAAATGCCATCGAATAGGTTGACACGTTTTTGCAGCAGACGGTTTTCTTCCTGCATAAGATCAGTGTAAATGAAAACAAAAATAATCAAATGAATCAGAAAACATCTTGGTGACAGGCTTTATGAAACATTTTATCCGGGGTATAACGATCTGACCTGTCCTCCCACCTCAATGCATTCGGCTTATAATGTCATCCCGGCACCAAAGGATCTTTATATTTACCAGGAGACCGGCCACTGGACATTTCCCGAGCAGACCGCAGCTCTTAACAGCTGGCTGATCAACAAGCTGAAAGGTCTATGAAACGCTGGCGCGGATCTGTGATCCGTGACCGTTGGCGCGGATCCCCCGACACGCTTATCGTGTCACCCGGACAGTAACTGTAAGTGGATTTTTGTTGACCGGAAGACCCCCCGACACGCTTCGCGTGTCACCCCCCAAAATTGGGGGGTAAATTCTCTACGGCTATTACTAATTATCTTGT
>JAHYJA010000136.1 GCA_019429325.1 Bacteroidales bacterium | reverse complement strand
TAGTATCTCTTTTAGATTGCGGATTGTGAATTGCGGATTGCGGATTGCGGATTGCGGATTGCGGATTGCGGATTTGGAGGCTGAGGTGTGAAACGATGATGTTCCGGGAAGCGGAAAGATGACGACATACCGCAATCGGGAGCGCGACCACATTCCGCTCAGCCTGAACAGGCCCGTTACCTGGCAAATTGGAGTTCTGTAAGGCTTCTGTATAGGCCATTGGTATTCGAAAGCAGTTCATTATGGGTGCCCTGCTCAACAATAATACCCTTATCCAGAACCAGTATCGTGTCTGCTTTGCGGACAGTGGCAAGCCTGTGAGCAATCACGACAGATGTCCGCCCCCGCATCAGCTTTTCAAGAGCTTCCTGAACAAGCCTTTCCGATTCTGAGTCCAGGGATGACGTGGCTTCGTCAAGTATGAGGATTTTAGGGTCTTTAAGAACAGCCCTGGCGATAGCTATACGCTGACGCTGACCCCCTGAGAGCTGGACACCCCGTTCCCCGACAACGGTCTCAAGCCCGTCAGGAAACGATTTAATAAAATCCCAGGCGTTTGCCCGGACGGCGGCGCCTATTATTTCCTGTTCTTCTGCATCAGTCTTGCCGTAGGCAATGTTCTCCCGGATTGTGCCACCAAATAAAAAGACATCCTGCATAACGACAGCCATCTGCTTCCGGATGGAGCTGATAGGGAAGCTTGAGCTTCCCCGGCCGTCGAAAAATATCCGTCCGGTTGTTGGTTCATAAAACCTGAGAAGAAGGGACACCAGCGTTGATTTACCTGCTCCGCTTGGGCCCACCAGGGCAATTTTCTGTCCGGGTTCAATACGGAAGCTGACATTCTGTAAAACCAGATTTTTGAGCCGCGTGGGGTATCTGAAATCTACCTGCTTAAATTCGATCCTGCCATCCAGAATATTGCGGGGATCAATGACCTGGACTTCATCAATTCCTTCTGCGGGCTCATCCAGGAGAAGAAGCAGCTTTTCTGCAGCACCAATAGTTCTCTGCAAACGGGTGTAAACGCCTGCCATGCCGGCAATGTTTCCTGCAATGAAACCCGAATAGATAACAAATGAGAAGAGTTGTCCGGCTTCCATCTCTCCCTTCGCGATAAGTATCGCGCCACGCCATATCACCAGACCCATTGCAATAAAGAACCCCAGGATGATAAAGGAGACAGCCGCCTGATATTTGCCTCCCTTTATTCCCGCTCTGGCTACTTCATCGGTTTTTGCGCGATATCTTCTGATTTCGAAAAATTCATTTGTGAATGCTTTTACATTCTGTATCCCCTGGAGAGTCTCTTCAACGATAGTATTGGATTCAGCTACAAACGATTGTGCTTTTTTTGAATACCTGCGGATTGCCCTGCCTGAAAAGAATGCAAAAAGGGCCATTGCCGGCACTACCGCAAGCATGAAAATGGTCAGCCTGAAGGAGGTTACCATCATTAATGTCACACCTCCGGTAACTATCAGAAGCTGAGACATAAGGTCCGCAAGAGTCTCTGTTATTGAGTGCTGAAGAATTGAGATGTCGGAAGAGATCCTGCTGTTCAGCTCCCCTACCCTTCTCTCTGAGAAAAAGGACATTGGCAGCTTGATAAGATGATTGTAAACATGCTGTCGGATCGATGCAAGTGTCTTCTCGGTAACATATACAAATATCCTTGTACGGAGATAGGAAAATATAGCCTGCACAACCACAATGACAAGCAGTATCAATCCAATGCGGCTTATTTCACTTATGATCCTGCCCTGGTTCGCAATATCCACCATGTTTCCGAGATATTTCGGGAACATAAGGCTTGCTCCACTTGATATAAGAAGGAAAAACAATCCCAACGCAAAGGTCCACCGGTAAGGCTTAAGGAACCTGTATAACTTAAACAGTTCCTTCATACCGCTTGTGACCTTTTTACTTTCATTCTCCGCCATAGGAACGATTCTGAAATTATAAAATGCAAATATCCCGATTTTGATAAAGAAAATTCAATATATTTGCATCTGTTTTCAACAAATGCTAAAAACTTAAATAATTATTATCCTATGATCAGAAACATTTTATCGATTCTGGCTATTGCCCTGGTTCTCACCTCATGTGGCAATAAAGGCAGTAAAGTCAGTTCAGCAGAAGCTGACGGATCTGCTGCAAAAGTTGAATTCGCTTCTCTTGTGGAACATCCTGAGGATTTTGTCGGGAAGAATATCAGTGTGGAGGGGAAAGTTGTGCATGTCTGCATGCACAGCGGTAAAAAGATGTTCATTGTCGGAGAGAATCCTGATATCAGATTATTTATTACTGCCGGAGAGGATATGCCGAAATTTCCTACAGAATTACTTGGCAGTCATATAGTTGTGGAAGGGACTATAGAAAAGTCAGCCCCGGCCGCGCCAGCCGGAGAATCAGCAGAAGAGAGTATGCATGCGCAGGGAACGGCAATGGCAGAAGCCGGTACCGACTCATGCGAGAATGAGGCTGCCCTGGCAAGACAACCGGCCCTTAGTGATCTGATGATGGTTTACAACAGGCATGCCGTCAAATAATCGTAATCCGGTCATAATATCAAAAGGTCAGTTATTCACTGACCTTTTTAATTAAGTCTCAATGAAGTTATCAAAACTAAACAGAGTCACCCATCGCGATCTTGGCTATCTGATTGCAGGGATGACAATAATTTATGCCATATCAGGATTTGCCCTTAACCATAAGCATGACTGGAATCCGAGTTATATTATTGACAACAGATCTTTCACAACCAATATCAGTATTGACAGGGAGACATTCGATGACAGAACGGCTGAAGAAATCCTGAAGGGTTTTGGGGGAAAGGCAGAGTATAAAACCTATCACTTCCCTGCAGGTAACAGGCTAACAATATATATTGACGGAGGGGTCGTCCAGGTTGATGCAGAGACAGGCGAAGCAATCATTCAGCGGATCTCAAGAAGACCCCTCTTTTATCAGGTCAATTTTCTTCACTATAATCCCGGTAAATGGTGGAAATACTTCAGCGACATTTTCTGTGTCGCACTCTTTATCGTTACGATCACAGGCCTTTTTATTGTGAAAGGACGTAACGGAATAACCCGGAGAGGAGCAATACTTACCATAATCGGCATAATCCTGCCCCTTATATTCCTTTTCATTTATTAAAACACACCGTTTTTCCAGGCACCAGATTGAAAATCCGGGTTTGTTTTTCTCAGATATTCTGGCAATTCCTTAAATTTACTCTTCAGTAAACAAAAGAGGAATTAATAATCTGACCGCCATGAATCTCCGTAAAGTAAAACCCATTGTCATTTTTGCATTTATCCTGTTAATGTCAGGCACATGCAGAGAACCTGAAAGAGTTGTTTTCCATGAACCTTCAGATCACAGATGGCTGGAAGAAATATCAATTTCCGGTCTGCAGCAGGGGTATTACGACGGGAAATATACCGTTCGCGAAGTGGTTATGGCATATCTCGACAGGATAATCGCAATAGACAAGAATGGCCCGGCACTCAATTCAATACTTGAGATCAATCCTGATGCTCTTCAGATCGCCGATGAGCTTGACAGGGAATTGTCGGCAGGTAAAACCAGGGGGCCCCTTTTCGGCATTCCCGTAGTACTAAAGGACAATATCGACACCCGCGATAAAATGCCCACAACCGCAGGCTCCACTGCCCTGAGGAGTTCATACCCTCTGAATGACAGTTTTGTTGCAAAAAAACTAAGGGAAGCCGGAGCGGTCATTATTGCAAAAGGGAACCTGAGTGAATGGGCTAACTTCCGGGCTACCACCTCCTCAAGTGGCTGGAGCGGCATCGGAGGTCAGACTAAAAACCCTTATGTTCTTGACCGTAATCCTTGCGGATCGAGCTCCGGATCAGGAGTTGCCGTGTCAGCTAACCTCTGCATGATTGCCATAGGGACTGAAACCAATGGCTCAATTGTTTGTCCCTCAAACAACAACGGTATTGTCGGCATTAAGCCTACCGTTGGGCTGATCAGCCGTACAGGCATCATTCCAATCTCACATACCCAGGATACTCCCGGGCCAATGGGCCGCAGCGTAACTGACGCTGCTATATGCCTGGGCACACTGACGGGAATCGACCCGGACGATCCCAAAACTGCAGGATCCGAAGGAAAGTTTCCGGTCAGCTATACAGAATTCCTGAAAGCAGACGGACTGAAAGGCAGACGGCTAGGGTTGTATAAGAGAGCCATGGGCAATTCTGACCTGGTTGACACTCTTGTTAATCAGGCTGTTAAAACAATGACCCTTATGGGGGCCGAGGTGGTTGAGATTGAAGATGGTATGGGCGACGGGTACTACAATGCTTCTTTTGAAGTTATGCTTTACGAATTTAAGGATGGTCTGAACAGGTACTTCGCCGGACTGGAGGAGGGCTCCGCGATTAAAAGCCTGAAAGAGCTGATCGAATTTAACAAAACCGACACCGTTGAACTTAAATACTTCAATCAGAAGATCCTTGAAATGGCAGAGGAAAAAGGTGATACTGAGTCGCCGGAATATATAAATGCACTGAGGACCATGCTAAGGGCAACGAGGAAGGAAGGTATTGACAAGATCATGAAAGAGCACCGTCTCGATGCCATAATTGCACCTACAGGTACACCTGCATGGAAAACGGATCTTATCCTGGGAGACCATTTTGTCGGCGGTAGTTCTTCACCTGCTGCTATTTCAGGCTACCCGGCAATTACGGTTCCAATGGGCTTTATCAGTGAACTGCCGGCAGGAATCACATTCTTCGGGCGCGCATGGAGCGAACCACTGCTCATTGAAATCGCCTTCAGCTACGAGCAGGCGACTAAACACAGAAAGGCACCGAAGTACCTTATTACTGATTGATTATGCAGTCGTAAAACCAGCTGTGCCGTGTAGATTCTCTTAGTTTGATGAACCCTCTTTCGAATCGGTCTTGATTTTCTCCGGTTCCTCATCAACCTTTGAGGCTTTCTTGAAATCTTTCAATCCCTGGCCAATTCCCTTCATAAGTTCAGGTATCTTGCGACCGCCAAAAAGAAGAACCACAACAAGTAAAATCAGTATGATTTCAGTAATGCCAAATCTTCCCATCTTTTCGAGTATTAAATATCCTATAAAGTTACGTATTATTCTGAAATTTGCAAATCAACAAATTCACAGGTGCTCCGTATTAAACTCAGAATTCAGGTAAATCCAAAGAAATCAGTTGTAACCTGAATTATAATCAGGAAAAAGGAATCAGTTTTGACACGGAATTATAATCAAGAAAAAGGTTCAGATCCGGATGCTTCTTAAGCATCGTTGCCGGAACCATATTGCTGATACGACCGGTAAGAGTCCTGTAAACGGCCTCAGCCTTTACACTGTGCGGAACACAGGAGATTATTGTTCTGCACTGCATTATTTGCCAGACACTCATCGATAAAGCCTCACCGGGAACATCTTCAATTGTCCTGAACCAGCCTTCATTTACCTGCTGCATTTTGCATTCATCGTCAAGCCTCACAACTATATATGCCTCACGTGTATCGAAATCTGCCGGGGGGTCATTGAAGGCAATGTGCCCGTTGACACCTATCCCTATCATGCCAACATCAACAGGACGTTTCCGGATCTCAACTGTCAGATCTTTTATCCTCTCTTTGATATCACCCTCAACATCAACGCTGTGGAATCTTTTAACCGGAACCAGGCTGATAAACCTTTCATAGAGGTACTTCCTGAAGCTGGCAGGGTGAGACGAGGGAATACCGATATATTCATCGAGATGGAAAACTTCCACTTTCTGCCAGGGTATATTTTTCCTGACAAGCGCCTGAAATGCCTCAAACTGGGAAGCGCCGGTTGCGACGATCATTCTTGCCTCTCCGTTCAGCCTGACAGCTTCAGCGATCTTTATGGCTGCGAGCTCTGCGGCTTTCTCCCCCAATTCCTTAGCGTCAGGTAATACGTTAATATACATCAGATGTTAATATTTCCTAAATTTACTGTATGCATAAAATTAGAACAATTAATTTAATATTCAATTTTATATCTTTCGCGAAATTACCCTTACGGATGCAACGATATACAGCTCTGCTAGCCCTTCTTGTTTTTCTGGGCAATAACGATTATATTTTCTGTCAGTCGGGTGGTGTCAACAGGGATAAATACCGTATCGGGATCGCCCGCACCAGTGAGAATATTATTATTGACGGAATCCTTGACGAGGCTGTCTGGGGGAAGGCTGAAAGGACCGGAGTTTTCCAGCGTGTTACACCTACCGATACAGGTTTTGCCATAGCGCAAACAGTTGTAATGATGACCTATGATGATCTGAATTTATACCTGGGTGTTATCTGCCTGGATCCGACGCCGGGTAAAAGGCCCGTGGAATCGCTGCGAAGGGACTTTAACTTTAGCCGGAACGATAACTTTATGGTTTTTCTCGATACCTATAATGACCAGACCAACGGCTTTGCATTTGGTATCTCAGCATCGGGAGCACAGACTGAAGGTCTTCAGTATGAAGGCACAAGGGTAAACTACAGTTGGGACATCAAGTGGCGCTCTTCTGTCGCGAGCTATGATGACCGCTGGGTTATAGAAATCAGTATTCCGTTCCGGAGCCTTCGCTATAATGAAGGAGACAGGGAGTGGGGAGTCAATTTTGGCCGCCTCGACCTCAAGAACAATGAAAAGTCCGCCTGGGCACCTATGCCCCGGCAGTTCCCGCACTGTTCACTCCCCTATACAGGGACGATGATGTGGGATGAACCACTGGGGAAAGCCGGTCTCCGTTTTTCACTCATCCCATATCTGACGGCAAAATCCACAAGGGATTACGAGGCTTCTGACAAATTCACATGGAAAGGTAATGCCGGTCTTGATGCGAAGGTTATACTCTCCACGTCAATGAACCTCGACCTGACCGTGAACCCGGATTATTCCCAGGTGGAGGTTGACAGGCAACAGACCAATCTCGACCGTTTCGAACTATTCTTTCCCGAGAAGAGGCAGTTTTTTCTCGAGAACAGCGATCTTTTTGCCAGCCTTGGCACTCAGACCATCAGACCCTTCTTCTCGAGACGGATAGGGCTCAACAGCCCTGTGCTTGCCGGTGCGCGCCTCAGCGGTAACATTGGAAGCAACTGGAGAGTCAATGTTATGGATATTCAGACTGGCTCACGGGATGATCTCCGCGCCTCCAATTTCTTTGTTGCCGCCCTTCAGCGCTCGGTATTCAGCCGTTCCAACATTTCAGCATTCATTATCAACAGACAGGTAACCGAAAACGTCGATACTGAAGAGGCCTTTCCCGGAAACAGCAGGTTCAACCGCGTGGCAGGACTCGAATATAATCTTGCCACGGCAGATAACAGGTGGACGGGAAAAGCATTCTATCACCAGAGCTTTCAGGAGGGAGCCTCTCTTCAGGATGCAGCAATGGCAGCCAACATTACCTATTCCTCCCGGTTTCTTACAGCCTCGCTTAACCAATCGTTGGTTGGCAGCGGGTACGTGGCAGATGTAGGCTACGTAAGAAGGACCGGATATTATGAGCTGAATCCCGTCATAAGATATAAGTTTTTCCCCAGAGCAGATGCCGTGATAAGTCATGGTCCTGGTATAAGGGCCGATATGTTTTTTGATACCTCGACGGATCTTACCGACAGGCAGACAGAGATCTCATACAGTGTTGAATGGAGTAATCTGTTTACGACATCGCTTGAAGCAAGCGAGACTTACATTAAACTGATGGCCCCGTATGACCCCACAAATACAGGAGGCGAAAAACTGCCTGCAGGTGATGCTTTCGGCTGGAGAGAGGTCGGAGCCTCTTTTGCCTCAGATATGCGCAAACCCTTCTATCTGTCGGCCAAGAGCAGCTACGGGGGCTATTACAACGGCGAGAGGTGGAGCGTGAGCGGGGAGCTCAATTACAGGTATCAGCCTTACGGGAGCCTTGCTCTTGTGATGGCATACAATAATATATCACTCCCCGAACCATATAACAGTGCAAAGCTTGTGCTCATCGGACCCAGACTCGATTTTACATTCACCGATAACATCTTTTTCACCAGCTTTATACAATACAATAACCAGATCGATAATCTGAACCTTAACCTGAGATTGCAATGGCGTTTTGCTCCGGTCTCCGATCTCTTCATTGTCTATACCGAGAACTCATTCCCGGCCGCTTACAACATAAAAAACCGCGGACTGGTGATTAAGTTGTCTTACTGGTTCAACTGAAAATACTTATCTGATCATGAAATCGAGAAGGGCTTCGTCCCCCAGATAAGCTACCAGATTGTCGTTCCTGCTGAGCGGCCCCACCCCCGGCGGGGTGCCGGTAAAAATAAGGTCACCGGTTTTGAGGGTGAAAAATTCCGACACGTATGCCACTATCTCGTCAAACCCGAAAATCATGTCGGATGTATTACTCTTCTGGACTACCTTCCCGTTGATTTCAAGCCTGAAGTCGAGATTG
>JAHYJA010000135.1 GCA_019429325.1 Bacteroidales bacterium | reverse complement strand
TGGCAGGGGTGCTACATGAGAAAAGTCGCAGAAAGATTTCACCTTCAGAAAAAAAAGAAATCTCAGGTCGCCTGAAAACTGTTGTTATTGAGTCAACCTAAAAATTTTCCCAGAATAGTTATTGAAAATTGAAAACTGGCTTACTTGAAATTTTTAAAAAAAAAATATGGTAAACCAGAAAACGAGAACAATACAATTGAAATTTATTCTCGTGTTTCACCGCAATTATCAGATTCAGTGGTGTTTTTCTGCAATTGACCTCCCAGAGCAGTAAGATTTAAAGTAGGGAGATTTATCGCATTAATACCAGAAAGAGTGGTGAGAGTAGAGATATATGCCCTTACATAGGGGAATAGCAATGCAGGTGCATTTACATAAAAATATTGGTTTAAATGCTCTGGACTTATATCAGTATCAAAATAAAAATCTGCAACTATAACGACTTCAATGATAAAACTATGATTTTCATCTTCGATAAAGACTCCAAGTTGTAATTTAAAACAAGAATTTTCCCGATTGATAACCCCTTTTGGTTCAAATTTAAGGTTTATAGCATTGGCGGGATTATCACCTTTTAATTCAAAATGTGATTTAATTATTTGATAGTTCTTGAATTGGAACTTTGCAGTTTTTGATTGTTCTTCCATAATTATGCAGCCAAAGCATATTCAACCTGAAACTCATAATGGTTCTGTGCCCAGCCATTAATTTCAACAGGTAATACTGATACTTGTATATCTTCACTAAATTGATTTGCATTAAATACAAACTCTGGATTGCTAATTTGGGTCAATGAATCTTCTGAAACGAAAAGTATTGTTTCAGGGTAATATATATTATCAAACTCGAACCCAAAATCTGCTTCGTATTTAATGTAGTCTGGGTTCTCTTTAAAACAATCCAGTGGTCGAACATCAACTATATGGGTGGATGTACTGGAATTGAATTTATATTTAAATGATAATTCAGGGAAAAAATTCCGTAATTCGTTTAATCTCGCCTTAATAAAATCCTTTGGATTCATTTTTTAAAATTTTTCTGTATGTAGTATCTTATTTCTGTAGCGTATTGCAGTGCTTTTGAACTTTTATCTGAAGTAATTTGAATGTCATCATAATCAGATGATTCTCGGAATTCCTTTAAATCTTTTATTTTTCTGCTAAAATCACTATAATCGGAATACCCATTTTTTTTCTTTACTTCATTATTAAAAAAATGCGTTACGTAGGAATGTGTCCCGCCTTTTGGATTAACAGATACATCCTTATTTAGTTCATCATAACTTATGCCAAAAAAACTCTTCATAGTAAACTTCATCAATTGAAAGCAACTATAATAAGAACAATGAACACTTGGAGCATATAAATAATTCTTAATCAATAACTGAGCCGCTTCAAAATTAAATTCTGATTTCTCTTTTAATTTGCTCATTTTTCAGATTGACCTGCAAAGGTATAACATCTTTTAAAGATATGAAATTTTTTAAACAAAAATAACTCTGATGGATGAATCTATCTGGCAACTGGTAGAGAAGTACTAAAAAAGAAGACCTTCCTTTCAATTGAAAAGAAGGTCTCAAACTGCTGTTTTACGGGCAAAAGAAGTGGTTATTTCGTTACCAAAATTTCATTTTTCCCGTCTTGTCGGTTCATAAATAGTTCATAAACTCTTGTAACTATCTGTGAATCAACAATTATCAGTCGGGGTGAGAAGATTGCCCTGACGCTCGCAATGCTCGGTCAGGCGGACTTCCATGGGGTGACTAAAAAGAAAAAGCCTGTCATTCGCTGTGCTCATTTTCGTGCTTTGTTTTTCTTGCGCTTCTGAAAGCAAGCTTTCAGCGCTTCCGGAAAAACAAAGCCCGGCACTTTCGTGCCAGGCTTTTTCTTTTGTCGGGGTGAGAAGACTCGAACTTCCGGCCTCGTCGTCCCGAACGACGCGCGCTACCAACTGCGCCACACCCCGTTTTATCCGCCGATACTTTAGTGAAGGCGGATTTAAATTCCGGCTCAAAAATAGCATTTTTCTTTGGAATATGCTTCCCGGAGAGCTGACTTTATAATTTCAAATCAGCCAGACCGAAACCCAAATACGGCCAGCCAGAAACCCGGATCATGGTTTAAGCTCGTTAATATTAATCTGCGGTACAAGCGCCTGGCTCTCCTTCTTTACTGTAATGCCCCTTGCAAGACTGAAAGCTGCACTCTGCCTGATATCCTTTGATGATGATCCAACCTTCACTGTGTAAGTTCCTGCATCAGCTATCCATGATGAGGAAGGAGTGTCGAACGAGGCCAGGCTCATCGGATCAAGTACAATGGTAACACTTTGTGTTTCACCCGGCTGCAGAAGCCTCGTCTTGGTAAATCCTTTCAGTTCGCTTTCAGGCTTGTCCAGCTTTGACGCAGGAGCCGCAAGATAAAGCTGAATAACTTCCCTGCCGGGTACATTCCCGGCGTTCTTTACATTAACCGTAACAGTCATGGATTTACTGAAACGGGGTGAACTTAGCTTCAGCCCGGAGTATTCGAAGGTGGTATATGAAAGTCCATACCCGAATTCATAGGATACCGGGACATTAAATGTATTAAAATAACGGTATCCGGTATAAATGCCCTCCTCGTACGTCACTTCCGAACTGCGGGGTGTCATGAAGGCAGCCAGCCCTTCAGCCCGGGTATCTTTTTTAGCATCACCCGTTTCAATAACTTTACCGGGAAAGTTTTTTGCAGAGGAGACATCCTCATATCTCACGGGAAAAGTTGACGCCAGCTTTCCGGAGGGATTGACTTTACCGCTTAGGATATCTGCTATCGAGTTTCCAGTTTCCTGTCCTGCCTGCCATGCAAGAAGAACAGCGTCAGGAAAAGCTTTCCAGCTGTCAGTCTCTATTACCCCTCCGATATTAAGTATGACGACACTATTCTTACCCTTATCCCTGAATGTCACTGAAACATTCTTTATCATCTCTTTTTCATCAGGGGTGAGTAAGAAATCTCCTTCATCGGCGGAACGATCTCCACCTTCTCCTGCATTACGACCAATTGTGATGATAGCTGCATCGGAGATCTGAGCCATGCTTTCAGCCAGTTTCCTGCTGACAGGTATTTCCGGGACAGGGTCTTCCCCGGCAAACATAGCCAGTAATCCCTCTCTCTTTGGTCTTCCCTCCTTTACGGCACCGGCATAGGCAATGTACATAGCCTGCAGGTTTTCATTGACCTCAAAGCCATTATTCTTCAGTCCTTCAACCAGTGAAACACTGTATGCCTCGTTCACATCACCGCTTCCCGTTCCGCCTGTTATTATGTCGTATGATGTATTACCGAAAACAGCTATACGCTTTATATCTTTCCCGAACGGAAGGGCAGTATCTTCATTCTTAAGCAAAACCATACCGTCGCTTGCCGCCTGCCTTGTGACCTCAGCATTTGTCCTTAGATCAGGTTTGTTTGAGAACTTATAGCCTTTGAACCGTGGTGACTGAAGAATAATATTGAGTATCATGGTCACATTCCTGTCTAACAGCTTTTCATCGAGCCTGCCTTCGCTTACCGCATCGAGGATGGCTTTCTTCTGGTTCGGATTACCGGGCATGAGCAGGTCGTTTCCTGCAACCATCATTGCGGCAGCATCTCTTCCCCCAAACCAGTCTGTCATCACAAAACCTTTAAAACCCCAATCATTTCTAAGAATCTTTGTAAGCAGGTCATGACTTTCCGGGGCGTAGGTCCCGTTAATAAGGTTATAGGATGACATGACTGTCCACGGCTGTGCTTCTTTCACTGTGATTTCGAAGCCCCTCAGGTAGATCTCCCTTAGTGTCCTTTGACTGACATGTGTATTCAGTGCATTACGGTTTGTTTCAGCATTGTTTGCAGCGAAATGCTTTATCGAGGTGCCCACGCCGTTCGATTCGATCCCGTTGACCATGGCAGCAGCCATCTTGCCGGTAACATAAGGATCCTCCGAATAATACTCGAAGTTCCTTCCGCACAGGGGATTACGATGTATGTTCATTCCGGGTCCAAGAATCACATCAACTCCGTATTCAAGGACTTCATGACCCATTGCCCGGCCTACCCTGTTAACAAGTTCCGTATCCCAGGTTGAGGCCAGCAGTGTTGCCACAGGAAAGGCAGTACAGTAATAGGTGTTATTATCGTCCGGTCGGGTTGGGCTTATTCTGAGTCCCGCAGGTCCGTCAGCTACCACTATCGACGGGATTCCAAGCCGCGGAACAGTATATGTTGTACCTGCAGCACCTGGTACGAGGTCCTGTGTTTGTCCTACAACCGGTCCGGTTTGCTGCTGGCCGGGCAAGATGCCTTCCGGTAAACCTGGTATCCGCATGCCTGCACCCACAACAAGGGTTGCCTTCTCCTCGAGTGTCATTGCAGCAAGCACCTTGTTGACAGGATCTTTGCCCAACTGAGGGACATTCTGCGAAATAACTGTCAGGCCCGGTGCAAGGGCCAGAATCAGAATAATTGCAATTTTTCTCATAGCCGAAATTAAACATTACTACGATAAATCAGACAACCTGACCTGGTAAAATATTCTGCAAATGGATCTTTTTCCCTGTACACCGGGTTGTTCTGAACACAATTTCAGAAATAAGCGAGACTGCTGCAGATTATTTAATAACTTAACCGGATCGAATATTTACAGTAAACGGTGAACTCAAAATGTCCTCAGGCAGGATCCTTTCGATAGATATAATGAGGGGGCTCACCCTTCTCCTGATGCTTTTCGTGAACGACCTTAACATGAATGTCGTGCCGGCATGGCTTGGACATACTGAGGCAGATACCGACGGCATGGGGCTGGCCGACTGGGTATTCCCCGGGTTCCTCTTTATTGTCGGTATGTCGGTACCATTTGCACTCTCAAAAAGACTCGCCAAAGAAGAGCCGGTAAATATGGTTATAAGACATATCGTTAAAAGATCTGCCAGTCTTATAATTATAGGTGTGATGATGCTCAATACCTCAAGAGTTGAGCCGGTACTGACCGGTCTGAGCATAAACCTGTGGGCAGTGCTGATGTACGCGGGCGTTTTCCTGATATGGAATGATTACCTCGACCGGGAGAAGAGATTCTTTACCGTGGCGGCATTAAGGTTAACCGGTCTCATAATCCTGGTCTTTCTCATCTTTAAATTCAACTCAGGGAAACCCGAGAACAGCGGTTCACTTATAACCGGATGGTGGGGTATCCTGGGGCAGATAGGCTGGGGATATCTTGTAACTGCCCTCGCTTATGTTGTTTGTCGTGAATCGATCTTCAAGACATCAGTTGTTGCGGTCTTCTTCCTGGCAATGAATATTCTCGACGGCTCTGGCTATACCGGATTCCTCGAAAAACTTAAGCCTGTTTTAGGGATCATCATACAGGGGAACGTGCCATTGATCGTTACTGCAGGTCTTTTAGGCGGACTGATCCTGAGAAAGATACCCCGCCAGGAATCCGGCAGGTTGATATTCTTATTTGCCGGTATGGCCATAATTTGCCTGGGATCGGGTTTCTTCCTGAGGAAATGGTTCATCATATCCAAGATACTTGCCACACCAAGCTGGGGATTGATATGCACGGGGATAAGCTTTATGGTTTTCATTCTTCTTTACTGGATCATCGATGTCAGAGGTTATAACAGATGGACTCTCTTCCTGCAACCTGCCGGCGAGAATTCCCTTACCACATACCTGGCACCCAATATTCTGTACCATCTTATATGGATGTCAGGCATCCCGGTCCTTATCTACAAGCAATCATCAGATCCCCTTATCGTTATTGCCGGATCGCTGGTATGGGCCTTGCTGATGGTCGGCCTTGCAGCGCTGCTGGCACGTTTCGGTATAAGGCTCAGAATATGAAATCTCCCTCATAATTGTTACATGGAATTTTCGGGGAGCAGGATTCTCAGACCCTCCTGAAGAAATAATCTCCATGAAACTTCCAGAAATTGTGCGACACTTTATAGTCGTTATTCAGATACTTTTCCAGAATTGTCCTGATCTTAAGTTTTCTGTCTTGCCCTCTGTTATGGATCTCTATCTGGATATATTGAGGCCTGCATCTCCTCAGAGTGTCGGCTGCACCTTTCATGACCTCCATCTCATGCCCCTCCACATCTATCTTGAGAAGATCCATTCTCTGAACGCCGAGCGAGTCGAGTGGCCTGAAAAGAAAGCTCCCCTCCCGGTCGGCCCTTATATTGGTAGTCCCTACATTCAGATTGAGAGGTGACCGGCTAAAAGCGGAACCAAATTCCATATCGCATTTTCTTTCCTTATCAGACAGGCCAAATTCGTTCAGGGTGATATTTGGAATGTCGTTAAGCCTGATAATGTCCTTCATGTATTCATTCATCTTAGGATGAGGCTCAAACGCTTCTACCCTCAGTTCCGGGTTGAAAAGAGTAATAAAACTGTATGTTCCGAAACATGCCCCTACGTCAAACATGACCGGATTACTGATGTTCCGGCTGAGATCGAGGAATGTCTTTATTTTTTCCAGCTCCCTTACAATTGCCTTGCCGTTCTTAATATTGCCCCTGAAACTTCCTGTTGTGGCTGCGGCAAAATATGGCACCATAAGGATCTTCCCAAGGTAATCTGCCGGCAGTATCTTTTCTTCCTGCTCCATATATGTACTCTCCTGATATTAAAATAATTGCACTTAAGGTCCAAGATCTATTCCGTCCCGCTAAGATAAAAAAAAAGAAAAGGCTCAGTCAAACATCTACTCTGAATATTGCTATTCTTATATTTGTGAAATAATTCCTTTTCATGATCATTCACCTCCATTTCCACAGGAGAGCCACCGGGGTAACAAGGAGCGTTGAGAGCATTCTTCAAGTCTTAAATAAACATACTGAAGCCGGGGTTTTCGGGTATGGCATCTGGGCACCTAAAACGGGGCTGATAAGACTTTTAAGATTGATCTGGTCTGGTAAAAAGACGGTCATCCATGCACATCGCAACAACGAGCTCATATTTGCCCTGATACTCAGGATGCTGGGTGGGAAATTCCTTCTGGTCTTTACCCGTCATTCCGACACCAGACCTTCCGGATTCACATTATTCCTGATGAAGAGGGCTGACTGCCTGATCAGCCTCAATCCTGCGATGTCGGAGAACCTTCCTTTTAAGAGTACCCTTATCAGGCATGGGGTAAATACGGAAATTTTCAATATCGGAGAGAAAAAGAAACTACCGGGGATACCGCAGGAGAATATCATCAGTGTTATCGGCCGCATAAGACCGGAGAAAGGACAGATAACCGTGATCAAGGCAGCAGCACCTCTCCTCCGGGACCACCCCGACTGGGGCCTGATGATCATCGGAAAAACCGATAAACAGGAGTATCTTGATGAAATACTAACAATCGCTTCAGAAAACGGAGTTTCCGGTCAGGTTCATATAATCCCTGAGACCAACGATATACTGAGCTGTTACCATGCAGGCAAAGCTGTTGTAATTGCCTCATTGTCTGAAGGTTTTTCACTTGTTTGTCTTGAAGCGATGGCCTGCGGGCTTATAACGGTTGCTACTGCTGACGTCGGGATACACTCAGAGGTGATAATCCATGGAGAAAATGGTTTCTTGTTCAGTAAACACGACCACAATGAGCTAAGGAAGATTCTATCTGAAATAATGTCCGGTAGTATAAAACCTGATCCGGATAAGATCAGGCAAACGATCCTGGCTGACTGGAGCCTGGAAAAGTCAGCTTCTGAGCTGATCAGGCTCTACGAAATCAAACAACTTTGAGCCCTTCGCTCCCTGCTCCCTGCCCCCTGCCATACATCGTCTTCAATACGGGTCGACGTCTACAGACACCCTGAGTCCTGCCGCTCCTTTCTCCCTTTCCAGTCTTGCAACAGCTTCGGCCACGTATTGCCTGGCTTTCACCGATGATCTCTCCTTTTCAATCTTAAGCAGTATCGTCTTGATATACCAGAGCTGTATCCTTGAGATGATTGGAAACTCCGGGCCCAGCACCCTGTTTCCGAAAAATGACCTCAGGTCCTTACCAAGGATGCCTGAATAATGGTTAAGTGCCGGTCTATCCTTATGCCTGAGGTTGATCCTGATCATCCTGGAAAAGGGCGGGTAATTGAAACTCCTCCTCTCTTCGGACTGCATCCTGTACATAGCCAGATAATCGTGCTGTACCAGCATTCTTATTATCCTGTTCGAAGGATCGGAAGTCTGGATAATCACTCTTCCCTGTTTCCGGCGGCGTCCTGCCCTGCCGCTTACCTGTTCCATCATCTGGAAACTCCTCTCATATGCCCTGAAATCAGGAAAGTTCAGCATATTGTCGGCATTCAGAATACCAACAACCGTAAGATTTTCAAAATCAAGACCCTTGGAAATCATCTGTGTCCCTGTCAGGATATCAATGCGTCTCTCCTCAAAAGCCCTGATTATCCTGTCGAAGGAGTTCCTGCTTCTTGTTGTATCAAAATCGAGCCTCCCGACCCTTGCCTGAGGGAACACTATTTTTATCTCATCCTCGATCTTCTCGGTTCCGAAACCCCGTGTTGCAAGGCTTGTTGAACCACAGCTTTCACAGCGTGATGGCAAAGGAGCGGTATGTCCGCAATAATGGCAAACCAGCCGGCCGGCGTTCTTGTGCCAGGTGAGGTTTACCGCGCACTGGTAACATACCGGCTTCCATCCGCATTCGGTACACTCGATATATGGTGAGAAA
>JAHYJA010000134.1 GCA_019429325.1 Bacteroidales bacterium | reverse complement strand
ACGAACTATCTGAGGAAGAGTTAAGGATTGGTGGCCTCAGGATAAACCCAATGACGAGCGGCCCCAGCAGGCTTACTCACAACAAGGGTTTCAGAATAGCAAATATCGACGGAACCTCAGTCAGTGAGATTGAGGGTATGCCTGCAGATCCTAAGCTGGGTGTCCCGATATGGTCTCCCGACGGCCGAAAGTTTGCATTTACAAACACCGGACCGGATGAAATTGAGCTGTGGGTATGTGATATCACCCTGAAGCAGGCAGGGAAAATTGCGGGTAGCATCAATTTGGTATTCGGGACACTTGTAAGCTGGCTCCCGGACAATAAAAGTCTCCTTTATTGCATAGCCGATCCCGGAAGGGGGAGAAAGCCGGAGCCATCGTTAGTGCCTGAGGGTCCCGTTGTTCAGGAAAACCTTGGTAAACAGGGACAGGCTGCCACATTTCAGGATCTGCTGAAGGATCCTGCAGACGAGTCGGTTTTTGAGTACTTTGCGAAATCGCAGTTAATGCTCTGGAATGGTCTTGAGAGTGTTGCAACAGGCAAGCCCGGAATGATAACAGGCTTTTCGCCCTCACCTGACGGCCGCTACCTGCTGATAACGACTATTACACGTCCGTTCTCGTATATCGTACCATATTACTATTTTCCTTCAGTAACCCGTATTCTGGATATCAGCGGCAATGAAGTCAGGATACTCTATGAAAAACCACTGACAGAGAATCTTCCGAGGGGTTATGACATTGTTCTGCCCGGACCAAGGTCCTTCAGCTGGAGGCCGGACAGACCTGCAACTCTTTACTGGGTTGAAGCTCTGGATGAAGGGGATTACAGTAATGAGATGCAATATCACGATCAGGTATACCAGCTGGCCGCACCTTTTGAGGGAGACGGGCAGAAGTTCATTGCAACCGGACTGAGGTTTGCCGGAATAACATGGGGCAGGGATGATTTTGCCCTGATCTCGGAGGGATTAAGCAGAACGAGAATGCGTGTTATAAGCTCATTCAACCCTGCAGATCCTCAGAACAAGAAAAAGAAGATCCAGGAGTATAGCACCGACGACAGATACAACAATCCCGGCCGTTTTATAACAGATCAGAATGAATATGGACGAAGCGTCCTTTTGTTTACTGACAGGGGAAGAGCCTTACTGCTTTCCGGAAATGGTTCCTCTGATGAAGGTGACAGACCTTTTATTGACAGGTACGAGATTGCCTCGGGCAAAACGGCAAGGCTCTGGAGATCCGAAGCCCCTTATTATGAAAATCTATCGACAATAATTGATATTTCAAAGGGGCTTCTCCTTACTACCAGGCAGTCGGTTACGGAAGTTCCAAACTATTATATCAGGAACCTGAGAAACGGAAGGCTGACACAGGTAACAAGATTTGAGAATCCCTATCCGCAACTTTCCGGTGTTCATAAGGAACTGGTGAAATATAAAAGAAACGACGGGCTGGATCTCTCTTTTACACTTTATCTGCCGGCAGGGTACAGCAGGGAAAAGGATGGGCCGCTCCCGACACTTCTCTGGGCTTATCCAAGGGAGTTCAATGATCCCTCGGCAGCAGGACAGGTGAGCGGGTCGCCGTATACTTTCACAAGGGTTGCTCCTGCTTCTGCCCTGGTTTACGTTATGCAGGGATATGCCATACTGATGGATGCTTCATTCCCTGTTGTGGGCGCAGACGGCAGGGAGCCCAATGATACCTTTGTTGAACAGCTGGTTGCGAATGCCGAAGCTGCTGTCAGTAAAGCTGTTGAGATGGGAGTCACCGATCGTCGCAGAGTGGCGGTCAGCGGACACTCCTACGGAGCATTCATGACCGCCAATTTATTGTCTCACAGTCGGTTGTTCGCTGCAGGCATAGCTGAAAGCGGTGCTTATAACCGGACCCTCACTCCATTTGGCTTCCAGAATGAGCGGCGCAGTTACTGGGGGGCTCCGGATATTTATAACGGGATGTCTCCTTTTATGCACGCCGACAAGGTGAAGGATCCTATATTGCTGATTCATGGTATTGCAGACAACAACAGCGGGACTTTCCCCCTGCAGAGCGAAAGATACTATGCAGCACTTAAGGGATTCGGTGCAGTTGTCAGGCTGGTGATGCTGCCGAATGAGAGTCACGGTTATGCGGCCCGTGAAACCATTCTCCACAAGCACTGGGAGGTGCTGAATTGGATGGATAAATATGTGAAGGAGAAAAAAGCTGAATAAAATTTTCCTGCCCGGAAATAAATTTTTATTGATGCGGAAAGAATCGTAAATTTGAATAAGGTTCTTCTGTAAGTTCTTTTTCAGAGTTATCATACCATTCATCCGGTTTCACTTAAAATACTTGAACCATGGCTATTTACCTTTACTTAACTTCCGCTCCCGAAGCACTTGTTGCTTCGATGCTTCCGCCTGAAGGATTCGGGATGTATCTTTCGACAGGGACGAAAAAGCTCAATAAGGGTCAGTCGATCTTCTTCGAGGTTGACCTGGAGAAAATCGAGCATCTGATCGACATTGAGGGTCTGAACAAGAGATGTGTTGCCAAGGAAGACGGTAGTCCGAAAAGCTCGGTCTATCTTTCTGTTTACAAAGTGCTTGAGATCCTGCCGCTTGATTCGCTGAAAAGCCTTTATCTCACGACGGATAATGGTCATCTGCTGGAACTGAAGAAATCACCTTACGACAAAAGCAAAGAGGTGTTTGATGCTCTCTGGCTCTATCAGGAATTATGCCCGGTAACTCCCATGGTTGCCAGCGGCCTGCCTCCTTCAGTTTTTCTTAAGAGGCTTACCGACGGATCTACACCCATAGTCCTTCCCAAACTCTTCTTTGTCGATCTGAAGCTGGGCGAACTGGCAACTGACCCGCTCAGAGGGTCGGCAGAGGATCTTCCTTACACCAATCTGGGACACCTGCGTGATTGCCTTGAGATTCTCAGGGGCGAATATGAGAAACACATGAAAACAGTGCAACGCGTATTTTCAGGCCTTCTTCTCTACAGAACAATAAAGTCGGGGTTTTATGTCGGATCAAACGATGAGATGATTTTTTACAGGTATCCGACCATGAAAGAACTGGAGGATCTTAACTACGAATTCTTCAGGGCTATCTGATCAGCCTTTAAAATATAATTAACCGGTGTTTTTCATTTGGATAAATGAAAAACTAAATTAGTTTTGTACCGTCAAATTTTTACCTGGTTTGAATCAACATTTTTAATCTTAAAAACAGATATTATGATCAGCAGTATTTTTTGGATTGTTCCGCTATCAGCGCTCCTGGCACTTCTATTCGCCTGGATTTTCTACAGAAATATGAAAGCTCTGGATGAAGGGACCGACAGGATGAAGGAGATTGCCTTGTATGTAAGGGAGGGTGCCATGGCTTATATTAAGCGTCAGTACACAGTTGTCGGTAAGGTATTTGTGATCCTTGTCGTAATACTTACCATACTGGCATATCTCGGGGTTCAGAATCCGTTTGTCCCGATAGCATTCCTCACCGGAGGCTTCTTTTCGGGTCTTTGCGGATATCTTGGAATGAAGACAGCGACTTTTGCTTCGAACAGGACTGCATGGGCTGCTTCAAAGTCGCTTAACAAGGGCTTACAGGTTGCTTTAAGGAGCGGTGCTGTAATGGGATTGGTTGTTGTGGGTTTCGGACTTATTGATATTGCTATATGGTTCCTCATTCTTAACAACTGGATATTTACTCCCGAACACATGCAAAACGGGTTACATTTTCTCGGACTCACTTTCGTTCACACGGGAACTACTGATCATCAGAAGCTTATAGAGATTACTGCAGTCATGCTTACTTTCGGGATGGGTGCTTCAACACAGGCTCTCTTTGCCCGCGTAGGCGGTGGCATTTTTACCAAAGCTGCAGACGTTGGTGCTGACCTTGTTGGAAAAGTGGAAGCAGGCATTCCGGAGGATGATCCCCGAAACCCTGCAACTATTGCTGACAATGTTGGCGACAATGTGGGTGATGTGGCAGGTATGGGAGCCGACCTTTATGAGTCCTATGCAGGATCCATCCTGGCAACGGCCGCTCTTGGAGCTGCACTGCCCGCGATTGCCGGAGATATGCAGATGAAAGCAGTAATTGCTCCGATGATTGTTTCGGCAATTGGCATACTTCTGTCTATTGCCGGGGTTTATCTTGTCAGGACAAAGGAATCAGCAACTCCGAAGAATCTGTTGAATGCCTTACTGCTGGGCACGGGAGGAAGCTCTGCCCTGATCCTGGTCGCTATTGCTGTTCTGGCGTTTACAGGCTGGATACCGTGGGGAGTCTTCGGTTCAGTGGTTGCAGGTCTTACAGCCGGTGTTATCATCGGTCAGTCGACAGAATACTTCACCTCCGACGGATATAAGCCTACACAGGGAATTGCGAAACAGGCCCAGCAGGGCCCGGCCACAGTTATCATCGAGGGCATGGCAGTGGGTATGTTATCCACATGGATACCTGTCCTTACAATTGTTGCAGGTATAGTTGCCGCTTTTGGCTTTGCAGGCGGCTTCAGCAACTTTGCAATGGGAGTGTACGGCATTGGGTTTGCTGCCGTGGGAATGCTTTCGACACTGGGTATAACCCTTGCCACCGACGCCTTCGGACCGATAGCCGATAACGCCGGAGGCAACGCTGAAATGTCAGAACTTCCCAAAGAGGTAAGGGAAAGAACTGATGCGCTTGATGGTCTCGGCAATACAACAGCCGCTACAGGTAAAGGTTTTGCAATAGGATCAGCCGCTCTTACGGCTCTTGCTCTTATGGCAGCATACATGGAAGAGGTAAGGCTTTGGCTGGGAAGACTGGCCGACCAGGCTCCCGAGAAATTTAAACAGATAGGAGATACCCTTTTCTATAGCAGTACTGTTCCGGCAGTTCAGGACGGACAGACAGCTGTCCATCTCACCTCTGCAACCATCAGGGACTTTGCTGCCGCTTATGATCTGTCGCTCTTCAACCCGGTCCTTCTGGGTGGGATCTTCATCGGTGCCATGATGGCTTTCCTCTTCAGTTCAATGAGCATGAAAGCTGTCGGAAGGGCTGCAGGAAAAATGGTTGATGAGGTAAGACGTCAGTTCCGTGAGATACCGGGGATAATGGAAGGTACAGGGAAACCGGAATATGCAAAATGCGTTGAGATATCAACAAAAGGCGCACAGAAAGAGATGATGGTTCCTTCACTGCTGGCAATAGCAGTTCCTATGCTTGTGGGGATAGTATTCGGAGTACCGGGTGTTATTGGACTTCTTGCAGGCGGAATGACAACAGGTTTTACTCTTGCATGCATGCTTAATAATTCGGGTGGTGCCTGGGATAATGCCAAGAAATATATCGAAAGAGGCAATCTCGGAGGCAAGAAAAGCGAGGCGCATAAGGCATCGGTCGTCGGCGATACAGTAGGCGATCCGTTCAAGGATACATCAGGGCCCTCACTCAATATCCTCATTAAGCTTATGTCGATGGTTTCCGTGGTGATGGCCGGAATTACCGTTGCAGTACACCTGTTCTAGGGTTCTTTTGACAAAAGAACCGTAATGAATCTTCCATCTCTTAAGGACATTCAGGAGGCTCATGCGAGAATAAAGCCTTTTATTCACCGCACCCCTGTTATGACTTCAGGTCAGCTTAACAGGATATTTGGTTGTGAGCTCTTTTTCAAGTGCGAGAATTTCCAGAAAGTGGGAGCTTTTAAGTTCAGGGGAGCAACCAATGCCGTGATGCTTCTTACAACCGATCAGAAACGTCGGGGCGTTGTTACACATTCGTCAGGCAACCACGCAGCTGCACTCTCCCTCGCTGCGGCCATGAACGGAGTGAAAGCCTATATAGTGATGCCTGAAAACGCTCCCCTTGTAAAGAAAAATGCTGTGGCAGGATATGGTGCGGAGATTACATTCTGTAAACCAACACTGCAATCGAGGGAGGAGACTTGCCGGATGATCATGGAACGGGAGGGTGCCACCCTGGTTCATCCCTATGATAATTTCAATGTTATATGCGGTCAGGGTACTGCAGCTCTTGAACTGCTGGAGGATAAGCCCGGCATAGAGGCAATCATTGCTCCGGTAGGCGGTGGGGGACTCATGAGCGGAACATCCACCTGCGTGAAGGCTATTGATAAAGAAATCCGTGTTATCGGCGCTGAACCGGCAAATGCCAATGATGCTTTCAGGTCGTTCAGATCAGGCAAACTCCTGCCATCAGATAACCCCGCAACAATTGCCGACGGACTGCTTACCTCTCTCAGCGAACTTACATTCAGTATTATAAGGAGGAATACCGATGATATTCTTACCGTAACGGAAGACTCGATAAAAGAGTGTATGCTGCTAATATGGGAACGAATGAAGATTATCATCGAACCTTCCTCTGCTACTGTGCTGGCAGTCGTTAAAGAGAACCCTGCCCTTTTCAGGAACCGAAGGATCGGACTGATCCTGTCGGGAGGAAATGTGGATCTGAGGAGACTCCCTTTTTAATCCCGCTTCCGCAGGTAGGCAATAATCGGATAATGATCGGAATATCGTATCTTGATTATGTCGAACGATCTGCTGTCCAGTGAGTTATCATAAAGAATATAATCAATCCTGTTCGGAGGATAATTACCCTTATAGGTAAAGCCTGCACCGTACCCCGACTTGATAAATGAATCGTTAAGCCCTTTGCGGATCTTCCTGTAGCTGTAGGAAACAGGTGTGTCGTTGAAGTCACCGGCAACAATAACAGGGAAAGGCGAAATATTTACGTGTTCTTTTACAAGCCTGGCCTGAACTGCCCGGCGGACAAAACCTCTCTTAAGGCTTCCGTATATACTTCTGATCTCGTTCAGAGCATCTTTTTCGTCTGACGATCCGGTGATCTCGTTTATAAAAGAGCGTTCCATCCTTCTGAGACGGAATGATTGAAGGTGATTATTGAAGATCCTGAAGGTATCCCTGTCTATTAGGATATCCGTAAAGATGGAAAGACTCGAAGAGCCCGGATGAATGATCTCACCCCTGGCGGTTATGGGAAAACGGCTAAGCGTCGCTATGCCATAGTAACGGTTTTTTCCGCTTCCCATCACCTTAAGGTGTGAATGGTAGTTTCCGCCCAATGCCCTGACAAGCGATTGTTCCTTCTGAAGAGGATTTCCTGTGAGAAAAAATTCCTGGAGGAGTATAATATCCGCCTGCTGATTATTGAGGAATTCAAGGATCATCTTTTCGGAGACAGGATTATTCTTTCCCTCAAAATGATTGAATAACCGCAGATTGTAGCTCAGTACCCTGAATGTTGCTGTTTTGTCTTCTTCCGGTTTGCGGAACTTAATGTAGTTGGACAGATGATTAAAACCGGCAGCTATTATTACCACTGAAATTAATGCTTCAGTCTTCAGTTTTACCGCCCAGATGACTGCTATTACAATATTGGCAAAGAGAAGATATGGATAAGCCAGCCCGAAGTATGCGGGAAATGCAAATTTGCCCGGATCGATATGAACGGCGAAGTAAGACAGCACCAGGGAACAGGCAAACAAAATATTTACTGCAAGGAATATTCTATAAAGAATCTTTCTCAACTAATGCAATTATCAGTTTTTTTTCTGGCTCTCTCTGAACAGCAAATCCTTCTCCTCTTTTGTAAGGCTGTCGTAACCGCCTTTTGAGATCTTGTCGAGAATAATATTGATCCGTGCCTGATGTTCGGCTTTTCTTTTATTGTATTCATAGTCCTGCGGAACCCTCTTATGAGTGACTCTGAACTTTTTACGTGGTTTAAAGAAGGCGATGATATGATCTGATATGTATGTGATCCATTTCCCCGGGTCCCGGCCGCGTCGCAGATTAAGCGTGAAGAGATAACCGGCCAGGGCACCCCCCATATGTGCCAGCTTTCCTCCTGAGTTGACTGAGAAATCCATGACTGAGGTGAGGATGAAGATAGCCAGGGCCATATACTTGATCTTGATTCTTCCCAGAAGGATCATGTGAACAGTATGATCAGGCACGTAGACAGCAATTGAAACAACCACAGCCATCACCGAAGCCGATGCCCCTATCGCAACCGATTCGTTCACAACATCCGCAAATGCCGGAAATATATTAAAGGATGCCACATAAACCACAGCTCCGTAAATTCCTCCGAGAATATAAACTGCCACAAGTCTCTTCTGATCGAGGTAATCCAGAAAGATCTTTCCGAACCAGTAAAGCCACAGCATGTTAAACAGTATATGCCATATGTCTTTATGGGTGAACATATATGTGATCAGTGTCCAGGGTCTTAACAGCAAAGAATTGAGACCGGAGGGAACCGATAGAAGTTTAAGGGTACCTGACGGTATCCCGGGGGAGCTTAAAAGGAAGCCTGTGATTCCGGCAACGGTGATTAAAAGAAAGATGGCTATATTGACGAGGATCAGCCTGGTCAGACTGCTTCCGTTATGAAATGTTTTCCGGATATCGTCCCACACACTCATCAATACAATGTATTTGTTGTTTTTCTCCAGTACCGCAGAAGCAGGTACCCGAACAGCATGCCCCCGAGGTGAGCGGCATGGGCTATGTTGCTGCCTGGTTGAGTAACAGCAAGGTATAGTTCAAGCGCTCCGTAAAAAAGAACAAAATACTTGGCTTTTATCGGTATTGGGGGAATGAGAAGCATCAGTCTTGTATTTGGGAAAAGCACTCCGAAGGCAAGCAGTATTCCGAAAACAGCCCCGGAAGCACCAACAGTAGGTATATTGAGAAG
>JAHYJA010000133.1 GCA_019429325.1 Bacteroidales bacterium | reverse complement strand
AGAAAATCAGGTGTCTGAAAATATCGTGAATTCCTCAGCTGAAAAAAGACCTGGTTTTCATAGGAGAATACTCCGCCCGCCGAGATCTTCGAATAAAGCAGTTTCCAATCAAACCCCATGGTGAAGTTGGCAAAGGCAAAACTGCCGAAAAGTGTATCTGTCAATGACGGAGCGACCTGATACCTGTAAAGGCCGGCTGATATATCAAACCACGAATTAAACACGTGATTGTAATTCAATGAACCCGTAAAAAATGCTGCGAAGGGGTCCGTATCAGACAGATGGACGGCCGACAGTGTGGCATAAAACTCATTGTTAAAACCATAAGTCACAGCACCGTAAGCAAATGGCTGGTTCTGCGAAATGGTCGATCCCAGCCATATCATATTATTGCCATATCCAAGTCCGGCGAACAGGGAATGCTTTGAGCCTTTCGTGATCTTAACCGGATCTTTGCTTTCTTCCGGAACAGTTCCTCCGGGGAGAGCGTTAACTGAACCTGTTTGCGCTGATGAGTTGAAAGGAATGATCAACAGCAGTAATCCGGACAATATTAATAACGAGACTGACCCTCTGGGTTTCATTCTGACGGAAATTTGATTTTACCTTCCTCCCCGTTTGCCTGCACCGCCCGGTTTTCCCATCCCCTTGGGGATGCCGGAACCCGAAGGCCTGACAACTGACGGAGGCCTTGCACCCTGTGCCTTGCTCATGTCGGGACGTGCGGATCTTACCTGCTTTACGGCTTTTTGTCCGTCAGCGGTTCCTGCACGCTCCTGCTGTCTGTTCTGATTCCTTTGCATCAACTGGTCGCCTTCTCCCCTGGCTGTCTCAGCCTGATCGGTCCGCAGACGCAGAGTATCTCTCTGTTGGGCAACGGTCTGGGATATGCCTTTCTGCCCCGCTAAGAACAAAAGAGCAATAACAAAAAATATATTCAGTAACTTTTTCATTTCTTCCTCATTTTATTGCTTTATCTTTACGATAATCTACTGCATTTAAGCAAATTAACTAAAACGATTCAATCTTTTCCTTACAAAAATATGAATTAAAGATGAAGAACAGATGAAAAAATACCTGGCTATCAGTTCCACGTGGTTAACTCTTAAATCCCTGGTCTGACGGGTGCCTTTGGCTGGACCACCGGTGCCGTTCTTGCCGGAGCTGGTGATTTTTGCTGCATGCCGGGTAATATGGTCTGTTGCCTGCTTCCTAATTTCTGAACAACATTGGCCGGTGTGGTGCACGATACACACTGATCAATAAAGATCCTGTAACCGAGCTCCTGGTTCTTAAATGTGTAGGAGACGAGCTCAAACGGATGTTTCCTGTTCTTTGCAGGATCAATCACATCAGCAGGCGACTGGTACTGGAAAGCTCTCTGCCATTCTCCTGTCCCGGCAATAGCGGTGCCCGGATGGCCTTCCACCGGTCTGAGCGGTATTGTCTGCGAAAACCAGAGAGTGGCTCTGGCTGCTTCCGGAAATTCGGGAACCTTCGCCGGGGAGACCAGTGAGGCATGTTTTGCATCTGCCCCTTTTACCAGTTTAACATTTCCCTCCGGAACCGACGTGCTCCTGATGGCGCTTACAATAACAAAACTGTTGCTGGCAGAGAGATTTTCCGTTTTCAGATTCGACCCTGAAACGAGCTGTTCATGCTCAATCTCTGAAACCAGAAGTCCATCAGTCTCCACCCAGTCCGAAACGATCGTAAATCCCTCAACTTCTACAACTGCCTGAACGAGCTGCCCCGGATTGAATTCCAGTCCGCTTACAGCGAACATGCCGAGCGGAGAGTTTACAGTTCCTGTGTTGCTCTTCGCTTTTATTGTACCGGAAAGATCAGCCGGCTGGTTGCGTATGAGAGCCTGACCAACAGCAGGCTTGCCTGTGGCAGGTGCAGAGACAGTTTGTGCACGTGCAGATGCAGTTTGCGGCGGTGAAGATGCAGTTTGCTTAGCCGGAGCTGGCATAGTGACAAACCCGATCGGTCCACTGTAGACTGTCAGACTGCTCCGGAAATCATTCATCCTTCGTGCAAACTCAGCCGGAGCAGCAATGCCTTTCAGTTTCGATGCAGGTGTGTTCTGCAAAGCCTGCTTTGCTCCTGCCGGAACCTGTCCCTGTGCCGCCGGTTTTACCACCCGGGCCCATTCACTCCGTGAGGCTGCCACTGAACCGTATGCTGTTCCGTTAAAATAATCCGCTGCAAAGAGCGCTATGCTCCTGAATGGGATCGTTGCTTCAACGGGCGAACCGGGCGTTGTCACATCCGGCACTTTTATCATAACCTTATCACCTTTCTTCAGGGGAACGCCGGATACCACGAAAAGACCCTGCGCGTCGGTACGGGCCGGGTACTGGGATATCTTGTTGTCGGCATGCCTGACCATGACCGTTAAACTGCCGTTGTAAGGTACAGAATCGCTTCCGTTTTCGCGGTATACCTCACCGACAACATAGTCGCCATAGGCACACGCCTCGTGAATGAACATCTTGTAGCCCTTCATGTCGGCAATCTGAAGTTTGTAAAGCGAATAGTATTTGTCAAGTACTGTAAAGCTTTTCGTGACAACCTTTCCTCCTGCCTTCACTCTTGCCCCGATATCAGCTGTAAGGGTGGTGCCATCGGTTTCCACCGTTCCCTCCATTCCTCCCCTGGCATAGATATCGAGAGCATTGTAGCTCCTGATCTTCAGGTTGGCCTGACATAAAATGCCTGCAAACACAGAAAGCTTTGATTTAACGGTATACCCTATATTACAATAATGATCGAGGGTCGAGATATTATCAATGCTGGTCGGCACATAAAAAAATGTTCCGCCTTTTGCTCCCAGTGCTATATCAATCCCCTGGTTTATATCGGCTGTAAGATTCACCTGCCCGTCCCCGGTTATAAGCAACGAAACTGTCAGTTTGCATTTTCCAAGATCACCAGCCTTAATTTCCGTGCCCCACAGTGGTATTTCTTTCTCATCAGAGAAGGTCATCTTTGCATCTACCTTAAGATCAACCTGCTCAGAAGTTTTAAAAACAAGTTTGTACCCGTTGTACTTTGAGTATTTCCCCTCGATGCGGGGGTTTGCAACGGTGATCTGTCCGGTAAGGGTAACTATCAGACTATCTTTCTTTTCCTGATAAAGCTGAAATTTCGTTTTATTGAATACAAGATTTACCGCATACTCTTTGCCATAGCCTACAGCTGAAGCTACTATTCCTTCTGCCAGCGAAATGGTGTTCGCGAGAGTGACACCCACCTCCTGTTCGGGGATTTCAATATCCTCGAATACAGCTGACAACCTGGGTCTGAGCATCAACATCTGGGCATCACTTACCTGCATGGTCTGAAAAACCAGGTCGCTCCGGGGATCGACATAAACAGTATCGGGATGCGGGATAAAAGCCGGCTTTGAAGAGATATCCAGAAGGCCATCCTGCTTCATGGCGAGCTGGCTCAACTGCCGTGCCGATAAGGGTCGTACATTATTGGTATAACGGTAGGTAACTCCGGTAAATTCACCGGGCTTCTCTCCCTTTGCCATCGCCTGTGTGGCGATCTTGTGTCTTACCGGAGCTGTACTTCTGAATTCCTGAATGGTAATGAGTGTATCGGAAATTACCGGATTAACGGTAATGGACTGCTGGCATACGGCCGGTTTCTGATAACTTAATAAAACGACCAGTGCAAGCACCAGGGCTTGTGTCTTCTTCATAAAACAGGGTATTGGGGATTGTTAAACATATACGAAGTTATTCAATCTCTTCAGGAAATCAAAACTGTATTTCATTTTATCTCTCCATCTCCACGCTCACAGAACCTATTTTGCCGCCCATCGGAGGATTGATTTTCGAGACTTTGACCTTTATTTTGTTAATTCCCTTCAGTTCCTTATACAATGCATCAATGATCCTGCCTGCTATATGCTCGAGCAGATGTGATTTTTTCTCCATCTCAGCCCTGACAATCTGATAAGCCCGCTGGTAATTGACTGCATCTTTCAGATTGTCGCTCTGCGAAGGTACCTGCATATCGGTATCGATGGTAAGATCGACAAGGAATTTGTTGCCGACAATCTGTTCCTCCCTGTAATGGCCGTGAAAAGCGTAAAACTCCATGCTCGCGATATATATTTTGCCCATCTTCTGTCTTATTACTATTTGATATGTACCCTCGTTTCTGCTCTGATCACTTATAACGTAAAATTAAGATGTTTTTTGCAGGGGGCTCTTAAATTCATCCTATTTTTGTAGTCTTAAAATCAGAAAGGATGACCGAAATAAATATCAGCAAAAGCGATGAACCAAAAGCGCCTGTCAGTTTCGTTGAACAGATCATAATAGACGATCTGAAAGCCGGCCGTAACAACGGAAGGATCCATACACGGTTCCCTCCGGAACCAAACGGATATCTCCATATCGGACACGCCAAGGCCATCTGCCTTGACTTCGGGATGGCTGAGAAATACGGAGGGCAATGCAATCTCCGTTTCGACGATACCAACCCGGTAAAGGAAGAGGTTGAGTATATCGACTCCATTAAGGAAGATATTCACTGGCTGGGATTCGACTGGGAGGAGAGGGAATACTATGCATCGGATTATTTCGGAAAACTCTACGATTTTGCTGTTGACCTTATCAAAAGGGGACTTGCTTATGTTGATGATCAGCCGGCTGAGGTGATCTCTGCCCAGAAGGGCACGCCAACGCGTCCCGGTACGGAGAGTCCCTATCGTAAAAGGCAGGTAGAGGAGAGTCTTGATCTTTTTGAAGGGATGAACAAGGGAGAATTCGATGAAGGGAGCATGGTACTCAGGGCAAAGATCGACATGGCTTCACCCAATATGCATATGCGCGATCCGATAATCTACAGGATCATCAAAGCTTCACATCACCGCACAGGAGAGAAATGGAAAGTGTATCCTATGTATGATTTCGCTCACGGACAATGCGATTTTTTTGAGGGGATCACACACTCACTCTGCACACTCGAGTTCGAAGTTCACCGTCCGTTGTATGACTGGCTTGTCGATCAGCTCAGAACTGATGATTACAGGCCACGGCAGATTGAGTTCAACAGACTTAACCTTACCTACACTGTGATGAGCAAGCGAAGGCTGCTTGAGCTGGTACAGGAGGGAACAGTGAACGGGTGGGATGATCCCAGGATGCCTACATTATGCGGCCTGAGGCGAAGGGGTTATACGCCCGAGTCAATTAAGAGGTTCATCGACATGATCGGCTATACCAAGGTCGAAGCATTGAACGATGTGTCGATGCTGGAATATGCCATCCGTGAGGATCTGAACAAACGCGCACCAAGGGTCTTCGGCGTACTCGATCCCCTGAAGGTCATTATCACCAATTACCCCGAGGGGAGAGTCGAGGATGTTGAACTTATCAATAATCCTGAGGATGAAGGCATGGGAACGCGCATCGTCCCTTTCAGCCGCGAAGTATATATTGAGAATGAAGACTTTATGGAGGATCCTCCGAACAAGTTCTTCAGGTTGGCACCCGGCAGGGAGGTTCGTCTGAAGGGTGCATATATCATCAAGTGTGAAAGCTTCCGGAAGCATCCTGAAACAGGAGTGATTGAAGAGGTATATTGCACGTATGATCCGGTTACCAGGAGCGGCGACTCTTTTTCTGAAAAAAAGGTTAAGGGAACCCTTCACTGGGTCTCGGCTGCGCATGCTGTTGATGCCGAGGTCCGGCTTTACGACAGGCTTTTCGATCATGAAGATCCGGCGGGACAGAAGGAAGAGGACTTCCGTAAATTCCTTAATCCTGATTCTCTGAAGACCCTTCGCAAGTGCAAAGTGGAACCCTCACTCCTCTCTGCACGTCCGCTTGATAAGTTCCAGTTCCAGCGGTTAGGATATTTCTGTGTCGATTACGAATCGACGGAAGCGGAACTGGTGTTCAACCGTACAGTCTCACTGAAAGATACCTGGGCAAGGCTCAATAAATAGCAGCTAAGGTTTTATGAACCTGAAACTGTCCGCTCCGAAGGTCAGCTCCTTTTTTTAAACACCATAATCACAAACCTTCGGGATATTCATGGTTACCTGATCAGTAATTTAAGGAATCTTAAAAAGTCACTGGTATTTGCCAGAGTATACCTGGATTTTTCGGAGGGTTTTCCGATTTTGATTGTAACTGAATTTTCAGGAAGAGCTTCAAACATATCCTCATCAGTTGTATCATCTCCGGCAGCCAGGATAAAGTCAAAATCGTTAAAATCGTAAAAGTTCTTTATAGCTGTCCCTTTGGTATATTCCGAGGGCTTAACCTCAATGATTTTTTCTCCCTTCATAAGATGGAGATGCCTGGTTGTGCATGGGTAAATAAGCTTGTTTATAAGCTGAGCCGCTCTCAGGTCAGCGAGCCATTTGTCGGTATTACGGTAATGCCATACAACAGCTGTTTCCTTTCTCTCAATAAATGACCCCGGAGTGGTGTCGGTAACATCCTGCATTATCCTGATAATCTCAGACTGCCAGCTGAGGCCTTTTCTGAACAGCGATTTCCATTCTCCGCCAATGCGTCTGTGCGAACCATGCTCTGCAAAAAGAGCGATCCCCGGATCAGTAAAAACCTTTTCAAGGAACTCCCTGTTCCTTCCGCTGACAATAGCCATTTCAATCCCGGGTTTTCTTTTTATCTTCTTAATAATTTTTAGCAGTGAAGGTGGAGGGAGAGCAAGAGCAGGGTCCGGGTAAAAAGGCACCAGCGTCCCGTCGTAATCAAGGATAATAAGCTTTCTTCGCGAATCTCTGAAGTTTGCCGCAATACTTCTGAGTTGCTGAAGCTGCAGGTATTTCTTTCTTATGCTCCGCTGCCTGAGATGTATCCTCTCCAGTTCATCGATAAAATCGCCGGCCCATTTTTTAATATCCTGTTTTTTCAGGATCCTTTGCATCTTATTTAATCGTTCTTTCTGCTCGTCCGCAGGCATCTCCAGTGCCTTGTTCAGAGCCTCTGCTATCTCTCCGGAATTATTTGGGTTGACCAGGATGGCATCAGTAAGTTCTATTGAGGCCCCGGCCATTTCGCTCAGGATCAGCACCCCCCGTTTGCCGGCTTTCGCGGCAACAAATTCCTTTGCTACAAGATTCATCCCGTCGCGCAAAGGGGTCACGAGTGCCACATGGCTGACATAATAAAAGGCCGCAAGCTCATCAAAAGAAAAGTTTTTATAATAATAATGGATTGGGATCCACCCCGACTGAGAAAAGGTTCCGTTAATATTGCCGATGGTCTCGTCGATCCTTACTTTAAGATCGTTGTACCTGTCAACACTGTCGCGCGAAGGTACCAGGATCATAACCAGCGAAACCTTATTTATCCATTCCGGACGGCTGACAAGCAGATTTCTGAATGCTTCCAGCCGCTGGATTATACCTTTGCTGTAGTCTAGCCGGTCGACAGAAAGAATTATCTTCCAATTTTTATATTGCTCCCTGAATTGTTCCACAAACAATCTGACTCCCGGTTTTTTGCCCGCCTCATAAAAATTGGCAAAGTTAATGCCCATAGGGAAGGTATCCACCGAAAAAGTCCTGTTTCCTGCATGAAAAGTGTTGTCATCTGATTCTATTCCTGTTATCCTGTAAAGGGAGCTGATGAAATGCCTCATGTAATTGAAGGTATGAAAACCTATCAGGTCGGCCCCGACCAATCCCATAAGGATCTCGTTCCTGTTCTCAAGTGTACGGAAAAGCTCGTATGAAGGGAAGGGTATATGAAGGAAGAACCCGATCCTTACAGAGGGCAGATACTCCCTTACCAGGCTGGGAAGCAGCATGAGGTGGTAATCCTGGATCCAGATAATATCGTCAGGTGTGGCTATCTCCCTGACCTTTTCAAGAAAAAGGTTGTTGACCTTCCGGTATGCTTCCCAGTACCGGTCTTCGTGCCGGGTATATATAAAGAAATAATGGAAGAGCGGCCAGAGTGTTGAATTGCAGTAACCTTCATAATAAAGTTCTGTATCCTCCTCAGTAAGGAATACCGGATGGAAGTTATATCCTGCAAGTGAGTCTGTAAGCTTGTCTTCGGTCTTGCCACCGGTGGTATAGATCCCCGACCAGCCTATCCAGTGTTTTTCCCTTGATGTGTCGAGTGAGTCGAGGCCTGTGGCGAGTCCCCCGGCACTTTTCTCAAAATGGATTATCTCATCACGTATATCTGCCTTTACAGGCAGCCGGTTTGAGACAATGATCAGCTTAGCCGGCTTATCCTTCATCATGACGTCTAAGATACAAAAAAATCGGCCGTGGTGCAAAACAGCTTTTCAGCAGGGGATATTTCCAAAGATTTTTTATATTTGCACCCTTCAAACTGCTCCGTGGTGTAATTGGTAACACGTCTGACTCTGGATCAGAAAAGTTCAGGTTCGAGCCCTGACGGAGCAACCACCAAGCCGGCTTCTTTAGCCGGTTTTTTATTTTGCGACGGCAGGGCGAGAAGTGACCGACCAAAGGGAGGGAATCCCGATAGCGAAGCGTATCGGGAAGCCCTGACGGAGCAACTACAATGCCGGCTCTTCAGCCGGTTTTTTATTTTGCGACGGCAGGGCGAGAAGTGACCGACCAAAGGGAGGGAATCCCGATAGCGAAGCGTATCGGGAAGCCCTGACGGAGCAACAAAAAGAGTGAGAGTGAGAGCGAGAGCGAGCGCCTCACTCTTTTTGTTCTCACTCCCGCTCTCACACTCACACTTGTAGGTCTTGCGGACAAAACATCAAGAC
>JAHYJA010000132.1 GCA_019429325.1 Bacteroidales bacterium | reverse complement strand
GAGCAAGTCCGTAACCAAATTCGGCATTATCTTCAAAAAGTGAATTGGCCCATGCAACACCTTTGCCTTTTTTATTGGCCGTATATGGCATTGAAGGGGCTGAACCGCCGTAAATGGAAGAGCATCCTGTGGCATTTGACACAATCATCCTGTCGCCGAAAAGCTGGGTAATGGCTTTTATGTAGGGTGTTTCGCCACATCCGGCACATGCACCTGAGAATTCAAACAGAGGCTGTGCGAACTGACTGTTCTTTACATTAACGAATTTATCTACAACCGTATCTTTATATCCGACCTTCTCGTGCATATATGTCCAGCGTTCTGCTTCGGCGAGCTGAGTCTCGAACGGCTTCATTATGAGGGCTTTTTTCTTTGAGGGGCATACATCGGCGCAGTTGCCGCAGCCTGTGCAGTCGTAAACGCTCAGCTGGATCCTGAACTTATATGCCTTGAGAGCTCCCGGTATTCCCTGGATGAATTGCGTACCTTCAGGAGCTGCAGCAACTTCCTCTTCGGTAAGAAGGAAGGGCCTTATCGAGGCATGAGGACACACATAAGAGCACTGATTACACTGAATACATTCGGCAGGCTGCCACTCGGGAACATGCACCGCAATACCCCGTTTTTCGTAAGCGGTCGTTCCTGCAGGGAAAGTACCATCCTCCCTTCCCCTGAAGGCGCTTACGGGAAGATCATCCCCCTTAAGCCTGTTAATGGGTTCCATCACATCGCGGATGAATTCAGGAATATCGCGGGTATCTTTAACCTTCTCAACTTTTATACCAGCCCATTCAGCGGGGATTTCCACCCTGGTTACATCGCTTCCCCTGTCGATCGCATTGAAATTCATCCTGACAACCTCCTCGCCTTTCCTTCCATAGGTCTTTTCAATGGCCTTTTTCATCTCCTTCTCAGCCTTCCCGTAGGGGATAACTTCCGATACCTTGAAAAATGCAGCCTGCATAATGGTGTTTGTCCGTGTTCCAAGGCCAATCTCATCCGCAATCTGGGTTGCACTGATTATATAGAAATTGATATTGTTCTCCGCCATATATTTCTTCATATGGTCAGGAAGGCGGTTTTTTGTCTCTTCGACATCCCATATTGAATTTAAAAGGAATGTCCCGTTCGGCTTGAGTCCCTTGAGCATGTCATACTTATCGAGATAAGCGGAGACATGGCATGCAACAAAATCAGGGGTTATTACCAGATAGGGTGAACGTATCGGCTCATCTCCGAAGCGAAGGTGAGATGTTGTGATACCTCCGGATTTCTTTGAGTCATAGGCAAAATATGCCTGGCAATATTTGTCAGTTGTATCGCCTATAATCTTAATGGAGTTTTTGTTTGCTCCCACGGTCCCGTCAGCACCAAGGCCATAGAATTTGGCGGAAAAAGTTCCTTTGCGTGCTACACGGATTTCCGGAATAAGTGGAAGCGAGGTGAATGTCACATCATCGTTGATACCCACGGTGAAGTGATCTTTTGGTTCCTTAAGCTTCATATTCTCGAATACCGACAAAACCATTGCAGGGGTTGTATCCTTTGAGCTGAGGCCGTATCTGCCGCCAAGTATGAGAGGTTTCATTGTATTGTCGTAGAAGATGCTCTTGACATCCAGCAGCAGGGGTTCTCCTGTTGCACCAGGCTCTTTTGTCCTGTCTAGAACGCTGATTTTTTTCACGGATGAGGGTAATACATCGAGGAAATACTTCGCTGAGAAGGGGCGGTAGAGGTGAACAGTGATAAGACCTACTTTTTCGCCTCTTTCTCTCAGGTAATCAATCACCTCTTTTGTTGTATCTGTTATCGACCCCATTGCAATTATGATGTGCCCGGCATCGGGGGCTCCATAATATGTAAATGGTTTGTATTCGCGACCGGTAAGTTTGGTTATCTCCTGCATGTATGAGTTCACTATATCGGCAAGCGGCTCGTAGAATGGGTTTATTGCTTCTTTAGCCTGGAAGAAGATGTCGGGATTCTGGGCTGTTCCCCTTGTTACCGGATGTTCGGAGCTGAGTGCATTATCCCTGAATCTTTTCAAAGCATCCCGGTCGATCAGTTTCTTCAGGTCATCCATAGCGAGCTCTTCAATTTTCTGTACCTCGGCTGAGGAACGGAACCCGTCGAAGAAATGAAGGAATGGCAGACGTGATTTGATGGCTGAAAGGTGCGCCACACCCGCGAGGTCCATTATCTGCTGGACGCTTCCGCTTGCCAGCAGTGCGAAACCCGTCTGGCGGGTTGCATAAACATCGCCGTGGTCGCCGAATATTGAGAGGGCGTGTGCTGCCACCGATCGTGCGCTGACATGAAAGACACCCGGCAGGAGCTCAGCGGCAATCTTGTACATATTCGGGATCATCAGGAGTAAACCCTGTGATGCGGTGTATGTTGATGCGAGGGCTCCTGTCTGGAGTGCACCGTGAAGTGCGCCGGCTGCTCCTGCCTCCGACTGCATCTCAACAACCCTGACCTGCTCTCCGAAAATGTTTTTCAGCCCGTTGGCAGCCCACTCATCAATAAGCTCTGCCATTGTGGAAGAAGGTGTAATTGGATATATGCAAGCTACTTCGCTGAACATATATGCAACATGCGAAGCGGCCTGGTTCCCGTCGCATGTTATAAATTTTTTTGTTGCCATTTTAGATTATATAATTGATTAACACTATATTAGTTTCAAAATAAAGTGCAAAGGTAGTAAAAAATTACGATGTATCAGCTCCCGTTCATCGAAATAAGGAATTCCTCATTCGATCTCGACTGCATGAGCCTGTCGCGGAGAAACTCCATGGCTTCGATGGCATTCATGTCGGCCAGATAATTGCGAAGCACCCATATTTTCTGCAGTACGTTTTTATTAAGCAGAAGGTCTTCTCGCCTGGTACTGGAGGCCGGGATATCTATTGAAGGGAATATTCTTCTGTTTGAAAGTTTCCTGTCGAGCTGAAGCTCCATGTTTCCTGTTCCCTTGAACTCTTCAAAGATGACGTCATCCATTTTTGAACCCGTATCTGTGAGGGCTGTAGCCAGTATTGTCAGCGATCCGCCATCTTCTATGTTACGGGCAGCTCCAAAGAATCTTTTGGGCTTATGCAGGGCGTTGGAGTCGACACCGCCGGACAGAACCTTGCCTGACGCTGGTGCTGTGGTGTTAAAAGCACGGGCAAGACGGGTGATGGAATCAAGAAGGATCACCACATCATGGCCGCATTCGACAAGCCTTTTCGCCTTTTCCAGAACGATATTGGCAACACGGCAGTGCCGTTCGGCAGGTTCGTCGAAAGTGGATGCTATAACTTCAGCTTTGACGTTCCTGGCCATATCGGTTACCTCTTCAGGCCTTTCATCAATCAGCAGGATCATCAGATAGACCTCGGGATGATACCTGGCAATAGCGTTGGCTATCTCCTGCAGCAAAACTGTTTTCCCTGTCTTCGGTTGTGCAACGATAAGTCCCCTCTGTCCCTTTCCGATGGGTGTAAACATGTCTATTACCCTTACAGAGAGAGAGCCTTCGCCAGGCTGGCAGAGAGTGAATTTCTCGTTCGGGAAGAGAGGTGTCAGGAAGTCAAAAGGCACTCTGTCCCTTATATAATCGGGGCTTCTGCCATTGATCTCATCGACCTTGATCAGCGGGAAATATTTCTCCCCTTCTTTCGGAGGACGTATTGTGCCTTTAATGGTATCTCCGGTTTTCAGCCCGAAAAGTTTGATCTGCGACTGGGAAACATATATATCGTCCGGGGAGTTCAGGTAGTTGTAATCGCCTGATCTGAGGAATCCGTAACCGTCGGGCATTATTTCAAGAACTCCGGTATTATAGATGATTCCTTCAAAATCGTATGGTTTCTCCTTCTTTTCTTCTTTTACAGGATGTTCTTCAGGCGCGGGTTCCTTCACCGGAGGTTCAACAACATGATCTCCGGGAGCTTTCTCCCCGGTTGGAATGATTTCGTCGGGGATCAGTTCCGCGGTATCTGCAGCGAAGGCGCTATCATCTAAAACCTTCGGATCAGCCTCCCTCAGTTTTTCAGGAGGTGTTTCCGGAGCGACCTCTTTTCTCTCCCTTCTTTCATGGTGTTTCTTTTCATTTCTCCATACCGGTGCCTTCCTGACCCCTCCGGGTTCCGGAGCAGTTTTAAACTGATCAGGCTTCTCCGGAGACTTCTCAGGTCTGATTTGCTCTTCCTGCTTCTCAGGTGGTTTTGTTTCGGGATGTCTTATATCGCCGGGCGAAACCGACATCACTGATTCAACCGGACGCGTATTACCCTTCTTGATCATTCTGGGGCGTTTCCCCCGTCTCTGGCCCGAAGTACGAGGCTGATTTTCATTATCCTGTTTCCGGGCCATCTTCTTTTCAGTAGCTTCAATGGCCTGCTGATCAAGGATCTTATAGATCAGGTCCTGTTTCTTTAACAATTCTGTCCTTTTGATTTTAAGTTCCTTAGCTATATCCTTCAGTTCAGGAAGCAGCTTCTTACTTAATTCAAGTATGTCATACATATTCTGATGATAAAATAAATTATGAGGTCTGATAGATTTTTTTTCTGGAAATCCGGGCCAGGAGATGAAGATGAACCGGCCTGAAATGCAACACCTGTTTCACATATTCCAAAACCGGTGCAATATTAAATAAAATAATAACAAAAGTAAATAAAATCTGCAAAAAATGCTTTGAGGAAATTCAAGTCTGAACGAAAAATGAAACTCAAACAAAATGAGTTCATCATGCAAGATAAGTAAAAAGAACGATAACACAAAAAAAAATGGCTTAATATGTCGGGAAAGAGCTTTTTTTTATTAAAATTGTACCCTTGGCCCTGTTCTTCCGCACTAACCTAAAGAAAACCTGTAAATGCGTCAGCTAAAGATAACAAAACAGGTTACTAACCGCGACACCCCTTCACTGGACAAGTATCTCCAGGAAATTGGAAAAGTAGATCTTATTTCACCGGAAGATGAGGTTACACTGGCAAGGAAGATCAGAGCAGGCGATTCGGAGGCTCTTCGCGCACTTGTCAATGCCAATCTGCGGTTTGTTGTTTCAGTAGCAAAGCAGTATCAGAATCAGGGCATGGGATTACCTGACCTGATAAACGAGGGAAACCTTGGACTCATGAAGGCTGCACAGCGTTTTGATGAGACACGTGGCTTCAAATTCATCTCCTATGCTGTCTGGTGGATACGTCAGGCGATCCTTCAGGCACTCGCGGAGCAGGCGAGGATCGTGCGACTGCCGGTCAACAAGATCGGGTCAATAAACAGGATCAATAAGGCATTCGCGCGGCTTGAGCAGCAGTTTGAGCGTGAGCCGTCGTCACAGGAAATAGCCGAAATGCTTGAAATGTTCCCTGATGAAGTTAAGGATGCCCTTAAAACAAACGGGCGGACAATAAGCATGGACGCTCCGATAAGCTCGGAAGAGGACAATAACATGTACGACGTTATGCAGAATCCCGATACCCCGAGCCCCGACAAAAACCTGATAAACGAATCACTTGCTTTTGAGATTGAAAGGGCACTCTGTTCATTATCTCCAAGGGAAGCAAAAGTGCTGAAGCTCTACTTCGGGCTGGGCATGAAGCATCCCTTTACCCTCGAGGAGATAGGGGAGGAGCTTAACCTCACCCGCGAACGCGTAAGGCAGATCAAGGAAAAGGCCATCAAGAGGATTCAGTTCACAACAAGGTGCAGAATACTGAAAACTTACCTTGGATAGGAATTTGTTTCTATCTTTATCCAAAATAACCCGGAATGGAACATCTTGTCTCCCCCTCGCTGTTAGCAGCTGATTTTGGTAATCTCGCACAGGAAGTCAGAATGGTAAATAAGAGTGTCGCCGACTGGATCCATCTCGATATCATGGATGGGGTGTTTGTACCTAATATCTCCTTCGGCTTCCCGGTAGTTGAGCATGTCAGGAAGATCGCCGAAAAACCCCTCGACGTCCACCTTATGATAGTTGATCCCGACAGGTATCTCTCACGGTTTCGCGATGCAGGGGCTGATATCCTCACTGTCCAGTACGAAGCCTGTAATCATCTGCAAAGAACTGTCAGCGAGATACATGACCTGGGCATGAAGGCCGGCGTCGCAATAAATCCCCATACCCCTGTTTCACTTTTAAAGAATATACTTCCATATACTTATATGGTATTGATAATGACTGTGAATCCGGGTTTCGGGGGGCAGTCCTTCATCATGGAAAGTTATAACAAGATCAGGGAACTCAGGCTTATGATCAGGGATTCCGGTCACGATGTGCTTATTCAGGTGGACGGTGGTGTTGATGTTTTGAATGCAGCTGCATTGGTTGAGGCTGGCGTTGATGTACTGGTGGCCGGCAATTCCGTGTTTGGATCGGACGACCCGGCTGAGACGATCAGGAGGTTGAAGAAGCCATACTGATTTCAATATATTCGATCATTTCCTTTACATTATCAGGGTGAAACCACCTGATATCCTTGTCGCGGCCCCACCATGTTATCTGACGCTTGGCATAACGCCGGCTGTTCCGTTTTATCAGTTCGATGGCTTTCTCCCTGGTTGTTTTTCCTTCAAAATAATCGAAGAATTCCCTGTACCCTACACTGTTGAGAGCATTAAGCTCCCTCACCGGATGCAATCCCCTGGCTTCATCTTCAAGACCTTCCCCTATCATCCTGTCAACCCTGCTCTCTATCATACTGTAAAGCTCTCCCCTGGGCCTTTCGAGTCCGACCTTAAGGATCCCGAAATCGCGGATGCGCTTTTCCCTTCGGAGAAATGATGAATAGCTTCGTCCCGTGGCCTCGCAGATCTCGAGAGCCCTCATTATACGTTTGGGATTTTTCAGATCGGTTCTGGCGTAATATTCCGGATCTAGAACTTTCAGATCCAGGCGGAGGCTCTCAATACCCTCTTCCCTGTACCTTTTTTTCAACCCCTGGCGAATGGCAGGTTCGATATCCGGAATCTCATCGATACCACTGCACACTGCATCAATATAGAGACCTGAGCCTCCGGTCATCAGAACAACGTTCGTGTTCTCAAAAAGGGAATCAAGAAGACTGAGGACGTCTCTCTCGAAAAGGCTTGCACTGTAATAGTCCGTAACCGGTAAAAACCTTATAAAATGATGTTTAACTGCCTTAAGCTGAGTTTCTTCCGGGACAGCTGTTCCAATCCTCATTTCCCGGTAGAACTGACGGGAATCTGCTGAAATTATATCACAGTTAAACCTACGGGCAAGTTCAATGGATGTATCTGTCTTCCCGACGCCGGTCGGACCAAGAAGCACTATCAGAAAATTTTTCATGAAAAGACGGGGAGCTATTCCTCCTCCTCGTTAAGACCTTCGATGTTCTCGAAATCCGGAAGAGCATCCTCATCATCGCTGCTCAGGAAGATATCATCCACATCGGGCTCATCATCATCCTCATCATCGTCGGCAATGACAATGTTGTTGTAGAGCTTCCTGGAGCTGCTTCCGAATACGACCTGCTTTGGGGGCACACCTTTTGAGTTTGTGCATACCGGGTATTCGCGGCCTGCAATTTCCGGAGCCTCACCGGTGTATTCAACAAACAGACCCCTCTCGTTGAAAAAGTCGAATACATACAGAAGTTTCTGGTTCTTTTTGAAAATAACCTCTTCAAGAACGGCAACTTCCATGGTTGATGAGCCTGTTCCCATATCGAAGAGGGTGAATTCCTCTTCTTTCTCCCAACTGTCAGTGGCCAGAAAGAATGAAGCCAGTTGTGATTTGTCAAACTCCAGTTCATCCTGAAGCATGGTATGAAAATCCATCAACGTATGCGAATCAAGGAACTCGAATTCCCTCACAAAAGACTCATCCTCATCCGATAAAACTACAAACTTATAAACCATGATCCTTTTAAATTCGATGGCTGCAATATAATATTTTTTATTTTACAATATTCCTGCAATATTTTTTTTTAGCAGAAAATCGATAGTGTCAATCCCATCGGCATAATCCCATAAATGCGGACGCTGAGAGCCTCCGAAGGGGATATGATCCCTTCCGATAATGCATTGAATTTTCTCATTCAGGAGCCTGATCTCATCTGTAAGCTGATCAGCCGATTTGTAATATTCGTAATTAACCACGGCAACAGGCGAAAAAAGAGCTTTGTTTTCCTTAAGCAGAACATAACCAGTATCTGTAAATTTTTCCCTGTTGACCAGGGCGACTGCCTTGTTGTAGTCGTAATTGGCAGCATATTTCCTGTGGCTGATTATGCCGGAATAAGAAGCCCAGATTTCAGTGAGGCTCAGACAATCGTATCCCTCCGGTAAATAAAGCTTTGAGACGCTGCGGCAACCCAGACCGAAATACGAAAAGATATCTGAGCCGAGCGATTCAAGCTGGGAGCCGGTCTCATCCCCATTGATAACAGCAATACTGTTCCTGTTTTTTCTGATGATCCCCGGATATCTTCCGAAGTAATACTCAAAATACCTTGAGCTGTTATCGCTGCCTGTGGCTATTATGGCATCAAAGCCTGTGACAATATTATTTGTGAAGACTATTCTTTCAGAGAACCGTGGGTTGATTATGCCTAGTAATTCGCTGATGTACCGGATAAGGTCAGGGTCTTTTGAGCTTGTTTTTACAAGTGAGGAGTTGCCGGAAATGAGCACCGCAAGAAAATCATGGAACCCGACAAGAGGGACATTTCCGGCCATAATAACAGCAACCATAAGCGGTCTGAATTTCTGGCTGAGGCCAGGATATTTGCCGGTCCATTTTACCAAGATCG
>JAHYJA010000131.1 GCA_019429325.1 Bacteroidales bacterium | reverse complement strand
ATAGGCAAACAAAACGGCTCTATCCTTGCTGTCATTCACATACATCAGCACCGCCCTGTTCTCCTCGTACGGAGAGACGAGCCTGTAGAGATCGCCCCTCCAGATAACATTCTTCAGCCTGTTATAGTATGCAATGGCTTCCTGACTGAATTTCAATTCATTCCCGCTGAACTCGCTAACCCGTATGTCATATCCCATCTTGCCCATCATCGCCACATCGGTCCTGAACTTCAGCGACTGGTTCCCCATTGAGCTTACATGGTTACAGACACTTATCGCAGGAAAGAAATACGAGTATCCCCACTGCATGTATATCCTCTCGAGGGCGTCGGTATTGTCGCTTGCCCAGAACTCAGTGAAGTATCTGAGCGAGCCGTAATCCACCCGGCCTCCGCCACCTGAACACAACATAATCGGGATATCGGGATATTTGTTCCTTACCCTCTCGAGCACGGAGAACAGGCTCCTAACGTAATCAATGTAAATATGCGACTGCTTGTCTTTCAGGTAGGGAGAGTATGTATTTGTCATCATCCGGTTGCAGTCCCACTTGAAATAGGCAATGCCCGGGTATTTTGTCAGTAGCTCGTCAACGACATTGAAAACGAAGTCCTGCACCTTTGGATTCGAAAGATCGAGCACAAGCTGATTACGGAAGTAATGTTCCGGACGGTTCGGGAGTTTGATGACCCAGTCGGGATGCTTTTCGTACAGCTCGCTCCTGGGATTGACCATCTCGGGTTCTATCCATATACCAAACTTTACACCGGTGCTTTCAGCTTCCTTCACCAGGTAGCCGATCCCTCCCGGCAGTTTCTCCCTGTTCTCGGTCCAGTCACCCAGACCGGCACTGTCGCTGTTCCTCGGGTATTTGTTCCCGAACCAGCCGTCGTCGAGAAGGAACAGGTCGAGCCCCATCATTTTCGTGTCATCTATCAGTCCTGCAAGCTTCTGCTCATCGAAACCGAAATAGGTTGCCTCCCAGTTGTTCAGAAGAGTTAAACGCGGCCTTTCAGCATTGTGGATCCCGTATCTCAGTGCCCAGCGGTGAAGGTTACGGCTCGCCTCACCCTTTCCCCCACCGGAGAAGGTGAAGATCATGGGGGGTGTCATGAACTTTTCTCCCGGGGTAAGCGCATATTCCGATGCATAGGGATTTATTCCTGAGATGATCCTCAGGGAATTCTTTTCGTCAATCTCGAAAAGAAACCGGAAATTACCGGGCCATGCAAGCGTGCCGGCTATAACCTCCCCGCTGTCCTCACCCGATTTCCCTCCGGGTGACATGAAGAACACGGGAGTCTGGTACATATGCGCCCGGGAGCCGAGCTTGGTATCGAGTATCTTTATGCCTGCCGTCAGCTCACTCTCCTTCATCTTCATCTCTTCCGCCCAGTCGCCGTGAAATTGAGTCAGCCAGTAACTGCCTGCATCGAAATGGAGTACCGATGAGGCATAGTTGAACAGGGTGACCGGCCTTTTCTCCCTGTGGACGATCTCCGTCCATTGTTCTATAACGTTCTCGTTATGAAATGCTTTGAAGAAAAGGATCACTTCAGCAGGGTACTCCGGATCTTTCAGCAGGATGCGTGTTACAGTTACATTTGCATCCTGTTTTTCGGTGGCATGACTGACATATTTAAGCTCGAGCGAGGGATTGCCGTCGTTGTGCGTCATGCGTATAGCGGCCTCGAAAAGGTTATCGGTACCATAGGTGGGATATGCCGGATGACCGGCATCCCTTGACAGCAGGAGGCTTTCAGTGTTGCTGAGCTTCCTGCCCAGATAAACCTGGCTGAGCCTTCCGTCCCTTCCGTTCACCCGGTATACCAGATCGGTGGTTTCCGTTCCGACCGGTATCAGGATATCGGAAACCTGTTGAGCCTGTTGCTGACCACCCGGACGCTGACCATCGGGAGGCGGCCCTGCAGGATCCTGTGCATCTGCAAGAAAGCTGACTGTGCATGCAAGCATCAATGATAGAATGAGCTTTTTCATAGTTATGGATGTTTTTTGGTTATCAGTGCTGTTATAACCTCTAGTAATTCTTCGATAATCTCGCTTTAATGTCTTCCTTTGTGTCCTTTGTGAAACCCTTTGTGCCCTTGGTGTTAAACTCTTCTGCCATCCGGTTGCATAAAAGATTATACGAAGGATACACAAAGTAAACGAATTTTAAAGCAATCCGCAATTCTTAACCGGGCTTCAGGCGAGCTCGGCGAAGCCAATCCGCAATTCGCAATCCGCAATCCGCAATTCATGACAATCATCTCTACCTTGAAATAACCAGGACGTCTTATATTTTTATATTTTTGAACCTGTATTCGAATTTCCTGAACACATCTTCCAAAATGACGCAAATCAAAAAACCTCTCCTTCCCCTCCCGATACTTATCGTACTGCTCTTGTTAACAACGGGAAGCAGTTATCCGGCTTACGGGGAATCAAACTTTTTGCAGCAGGATACACTCCTGAAACAGAAATCTTCTGTGCAGCAGCCTGTTTACACGACTTCCAGGCTTGTGACATCCAGACCGGTCATCGACGGAAAACTTGATGACGAGTGCTGGAAGCATGGCACCTGGGCGGGCGATTATCACCAGTGGATCCCGAGGGAAGGCGCGAAGCCGACTTATCCCACGGAGATGAACATCCAGTACGATGACAAATATCTTTATATTGCCTTCCGCGCTTATGACGGCGAGCCTGAAAAGATAACAAGGATGGCCGGTGTGCGTGATGAGATAGTCGGCGACGTTGTTGGTGTGACTTTCGACAGTTACCGCGACTACCGTACCGGATTTGAATTCTCGGTGACAGCCTGGGGACAGAAGATCGACCTGGTCCTCTTCAACCCGATGAACTGGGACTTTAACTGGAACGCTGTCTGGAAAACAAAGGTGGGGCTCGAGGACTCCGCCTGGGTGGCCGAGATGGAGGTTCCCTTCAGCCAGCTGCGCTACAGCAGTGACGACGAGCAGGTGTGGGGGATGCACACCTGGCGCTGGATATCGAGACTTCAGGAGGAGAGTAACTGGGAAATACAGAGCAGGACCGGGCCGGGAATGCTTTATAACTTCGGGGAACTGCGCGGTATAAAAGGACTGAAGAAATCGCGGCGGCTCGAAGTGATGCCGTTTGCTCTCGGGGAACTGCGGACGATGGAAAAGGAACCGGGTAACCCCTTTGTGAAAAATGGCAGGGTATGGGGAGGCAATATCGGACTTGATGCGAAAATAGGCGTTTCAACCAATTATACTATCGATCTGACAGTCAATCCCGATTTCGGACAGGTGGAATCGGACCCGTCGGTGATGAACCTTACGGCTTTCGAGACTTTTTATGAGGAGAAACGTCCATTCTTTCTCGAGGGACTCACAATATTCGATTATGAATTCAATAACCAGACACTCTTCTATTCAAGACGTATAGGACACTCTCCTTCGCGGAACATTAACCCTGCTGAAGGATCCTTTGTCAGAATGCCCGACAAAACGACTATTCTGGATGCGGTAAAATTCTCCGGAACAAATTCCAAAGGCCTCTCTGTAGGATTTATACAGAGCCTGACGGCAAATGAATATGCGAAGATCAGCAACACTGAAGGCGGCAGCAGTACTGCCATTGTTGAACCAATGACGAATTACATGATCGCCAGGGTTCAGAAGGGTTACAAAGAGGGTACTACGGTGATTGGGGGAATGCTCACCTCGACAAACCGTTTCATCAGCGATGAAAGCCTTGAATTCATGCCAGCAGGCGCATTTACCGGAGGCCTCGACCTCCTGCACCGCTTCCGCGACAAGGAATTTTTTATCGATGCGCGGCTCACCGGGAGCCATGTGACCGGAAGCGCAGAGGCAATAACCCTTCTGCAGGAGTCGTCGGCACGCTACTACCAGCGGCCGGGAGCCGATTATCTCAATTATGATGCCACCCGCACACAGCTGAGCGGACACGGCGGAAAGTTCGAAATAGGAAAAGGTGCAAAGGGGTTCTGGAGATACTCCACCGAGGTGACTTGGCGCTCTCCCGGACTGGAACTGAACGACCTGGGTTACATGAGAACGGCTGACGAGATCAACCAGGAAAGCGAGGTCTCATATTTCGTCAACCAGCCGGTCTCGATATTTAATTTCTATACGGTGGAGCTCGAGCAGTCAAATGCCTGGAATTTCAACGGCAGTTACCTGGGGTCGGGCGGCCACCTCTCTTTCAGGTCTGAGTTCAGAAACAACTGGAACTTCAATGCAAACCTTATCGCCGGGACACGCACCCTCGATTCGCGCCTTCTGAGGGGAGGAAATGACTTTATCAAACCCTGGAACCTCATGACATTCGGGGGATTCAAAACGGACCCTTCGAAAAAAATCATCGCGGATCTTGATTTCAGATATGGTTTCTCAGGAAATGATTCGGAAAAAGGCTTTGAGATCAGTCCAGGATTCTCGGTCCGCCCACTGAATGCCCTGAAGATCGGGATATCGGCCACTTACGAGGAGAATACCAACGAGCTGCAATACGTTTCAACAGTGAACTATACCCCGGACAAACGCTATATTCTTGCAAGGATAGACCAGGAAACACTCGGGCTTACATTCAGGGTCGATCTTAATATCACCCCTGAGTTCTCGGTGCAATACTACGGCAGTCCGTTTGTATCGAGGGGAAGCTATTCAGATTTTAAGCGCGTTATCCGGCCGAAGGCGGATCAATATTCCGACAGGTTTGAGCTTCTGGGCAACCCGGTTCTCTCTGACGGATTTTATCAGATCGATGAGAACAACGATCTGGAACCAGATTATTCGATACGCAACCCCGATTTCAATTTCCACCAGTTCAGGTCGAACCTTGTTGCCCGGTGGGAGTATCGGCTGGGATCATTCATCTACCTGGTATGGTCGGGCGAACGTACAGGGTTTACCGATCTGCCTGATGCTTCCATTGGAGAGTCGTACAGCGAGCTCAGGAAAGTGTTCCCGAGGAACATCTTCCTGATCAAGCTCAACTACTGGTTCTCCCTGTAGATTCTCCCGCTGGCGCGGATTTCCCGCTGGCGCGGATCTGCGATCCGTGCCCATCCCGGAAGGCCGCTGGCGCGGATTTATAATTCGTGCCCCCTTAAAATTTTATGATCGATTCTGCGTTGTATATCATGCATATAGCGGAGCATATCAAAAATCCCGCATTAAATATTTTGCCCTTATGCTAAAAATTGGCACTTTTGCTGCAGTTTTATTTAAGAAAGGTTTAACAGAACCGGCAGGTGATCAATTAAAGACCTAAAAGAGAGATGAGGATACTGATTTGTGAAGACAACCGGCTTGCGAACAAGACTCTGTCGGTTGTTCTCAGAAAGGAAGGTTTTGAGACCGATACCGCCGAAGACGGGAATCAGGCCATCGACCTTCTTCAGAAGAATGACTACGATCTTCTCATAGTTGACATCCACCTTCCGTATCACAGCGGACTCGAACTGGTCAAGTTTGTCAGATCAGAACAGGAGAAGGATACCCCTGCAATATTCCTTACAGCCTTCAGCGATCCTCAGATGCAGAGACAGGCAAGGGAGCTTGGTATCGAAGGATATATTGTAAAACCATTCAACCCCTCGGATCTTGTCGCTAAGATCAGGACTATTCTGAATAAGTGAATTATGCGAAAATCCGTCATCCTGCCTTTTCTGATACTGATTTTCTCAGGACTCCTTATTCACTCCCCGGCTTTCTCCCAGGCGATTGACGATCCTGAAGCAGAATATCTCAGGGTACGTACCATGGCTTTCGATGGCGATTACTCCGGGGCCGCATCCGCTGCCCGCCGCCTGGTCAACGCATTCCCTGAATACGGCGATGCTCGTGTACTTCTCGCACGTATCCTCGCATGGCAGAAAGACTATAAACAGGCCGAAGCGGTTATCGACACCCTGCTTATGACTGAACCCGGTAACGCCGATGCACTGGCAGTAAAAAAGGATATATCACTCTGGTCGAAAGAATATACTCCCGTTGGAACCGACCTGAGAGCCGGTTATTTCTTTGACACTTTCAGCGAGCCATACGAACGTTTCTGGCAGGTCTTCAAGGCCGGGGCCGGACACAGGTTTGGCTTCGGACCGGCTTACGCAGGTGTTAACATCGGAAACATAAGAATTGGAGAGCCAGACCCGGTTACCGCAACGGAGATTCAGCTGGAAGCCGAAGCATGGCCGACTATAACTGCTAAGAACTATGCATACCTTTCCTATGCTTACAGCCCCGGGACATGGTTCCCCCGCCACAGGGCGGCAGCCGAACTGTGGCAGGTACTGCCCGACGGATGGGCACTGTCGGCAGGTGTGAATTACTATTATTTTAACCGGAGCGTCTGGATCGCTTCACTCTCAGTCGAGAAATACCTCGGGAAATTCTGGTTCTCGGCAAAAGGATATTTCTATTTCAAGGATGAAGGGGTCACAACATCACTGTATCTCACCGGAAGAAGATATTTCAATGACACCAACTACCTTCAGGTTGTGCTTGGAACAGGAACGGCCCCCGACGAACCCTTCGATGTTCAGGCCGACCTGATGCGCCTCAGCGCCCAGAGCATCAGGCTCGCTTATAACGTGGCGCTCACCAGTAAGCTGATGATGAGGATCGGAGCAGGCTACTCTTCCGAGGAATATGATGAAGCTGTCTGGCGAAACAGGTTCGAAGGCGGGGTCAATTTTACTTATGCGATCAGGATGAAGTGATGAAAACGCGGTTGCTGATAATATTATTTCTGTTCTCACTCTCCGGTGTAAAAGGGAATGACCGGGATCACTCGCCGGATGTTTCCGGACCGGCCGGTGATCTGCAGGCTCAGGAAACAGAAGCGATTCAGGATTCCCTCATCATTGCCGATACCCTGCAACAGCTAACAGCCGTGACCGACACCCTCAGGGAGGACTCTGTTTCTATCATTGGAGGACTGACGGAGAAGGCCGAATCGGCGCTGAACGATCTCCTGTTCATTAAAGGCGACAGTCCGTGGTTAAGGAAAATAAGATACATGGGTCAGCCGGTTGCACTTGTCAATGCGCTGATAATAACCATTATGGTGTGTATTGCGGTGATGATTGCACTCCTTGTCGTGATTCTCCTGAACAGGACCAGGATGGAAAGGGAGGAGCGTCTAAAACAATATCTTCTGGAGAAATACCAGGGCCTTATCATAGATTACCTGTTCGGTGACGCGAAACCCGAAGAGTTCCTTAAGATCGCTTCCAACAATTACAGGCGGCAGCTCCTGATAGACCAGATGATCGATGTCAGCGCCAACCTTAAGGGGGATGATGCCGACAGGCTTCTCGGACTCTATAAACAGCTTGGCCTCGACAGGGATTCTATCGCAAGAGCCAACGACTTCAGATGGCACAAGAAGATAAAAGGCTTCCGCGAACTGGCATTCATGAATATCAAGGATGCCAACCCTGCTATCTACAAGGCCATCAACTCATCGAACGAGATACTCAGGATGGAGGCGCAGATAGCCCTGGTGCGACTGAGCGATGAGAATCCGTTCGAGTTCCTGACACACCTTACAAGACCCTTCTCACTGTGGGAACAGATAACACTGCACGAGCTTCTCGTACTGCACGAGCTTACCGTACCGGCTTTCAGACAGTGGCTTGACTCGCCCAACGATACAGTGGTGATGTTCGCTCTCAGGATGGTCAGGGAATTTAAACAGAAGGATGCGGAGGAAGATGTGAGGAGAGTGCTTTCTCACCCTTCACCGCTGGTTCGCCAGCTCGCCGTCGAGGTGACGGGAGATCTTGATATGCGTTCGGCGCTCGAGCCCATGAAGAAAATGTATAAGGAACAGGATCCTCCGGTCTGCCTCGCCATAGTGAGAGCCATGGGGAAAATGCCCGACCTCTCGATGATGGGCTTCCTTAAGCTGGTGCTAGACAAGGAGGATGATGTACAACTGCAGATTGAGGCCGTGAAAGCCATCGAGAACAACGGTGAGGAAGGCGTGAGAGCCCTTGTCAAGCTTATGAAATCAGAATACAAGAACTATAATATAATAGTGCGTCACGTGCTCGACCGCAGAATTTATTGATTATGGAAGTTATTTTCGGAAAGATCATTTTTATTCTCACGCTGATACTCTTCGGATCATATCTGTCGCTGGGTATTTTTTCCGCGATAGCCCTGCGCAAATATCTCCGCAAGAACAGCTATATTAACTACAATTCACTTGTTCTGTCGCCTCTCAGCCCGAAAATTTCGATCATAGCCCCGGCCTTCAACGAGAGCCGTACCATTATCGATAATGTCCGGACATTGCTCTCGCTCTACTACAACAACTTCGAGGTGATCATTGTCAACGACGGCTCCACTGACGATATGTTCGACAAGATCAAAAAGACATACGACCTTACCAGAGTGAACTTCTATTTCGATTACGTGCTGCCATGCGAAAGGATAAGAGGCGTTTATAAGTCCACCAACCCGTCGTACAACAGGCTCACCGTTATAGATAAGGTGAACGGAGGGAAGGCCGACTCGCTTAATGCCGGGATCAACATCTGCCAGAGCAACCTCTTCGTTTCGATCGATGCCGATTCGATAATCGAGCCCGATTCCATACTGAAGCTCGTCAAGCCCTTCCTCGAGGAGAAGGACAAAAGGGTGATCGGATCGGGCGGAGTGATAAGGATAGTCAACTCATGCGATATTGAGCGCGGACACATACGTGAGATTAAGATACCACGTAAGATACTGCCGCGCCTGCAGGTGCTCGAATACACCCGGGCGTTCCTGCTTGGCAGGATGGCCTGGAGCCAGCTCGACGGGCTGATGCTGATCTCCGGGGCGATGGGCATCTTCGACCGCGACACCGTGATCAGGGCAGGCGGGTACAGCATCAAGACCGTCGGGGAGGATATGGAGCTTGTGCTCCGCATGCGCCGCTATATGTCAGAGCAGGGACGTAAATACGAAGTTACATATATCCCCGATCCGTTGTGCTGGACCGAGGTACCCTCAG
>JAHYJA010000130.1 GCA_019429325.1 Bacteroidales bacterium | reverse complement strand
AAGGTTATCTGATCAACCTTGCCGGATGCCATATCCACGAGTGCCAGTTCGGGAGCCATCGACATGGATACCAGTCCTGAAACGAGGACTCCCCCGCTGATATTGAACGGGCCCAGGTCGAACACACCCTCCGTAAGCTTCACCACTTTTCTTTCAGAGGTGTTGACGGAGAATATCTGTGTCGAGCCAAGGAAGGGGGATGTGAAAAATATATTCTGGTTATCGGCCCAGCAGATATTTTCAACATTATAGTCCCACTCCCGCGTTATCCAGGTACGGCTGCCTGTGCCTATGTCATATACGAACAGACGGTCCAGATCAGATTCATATCCGTCCCTGGCCATGCTCTGGTACGCAATTCTGGAACCGTCGGGGGAGAACACAGGATACCTGTCAAATCCACTGTTCCCTGCACTTATATTGGTCTCTTTGCCTGAGGAGAGTTCGTAAAGAAAAATATCGGAATTGGTGCTTCTCGCGTATTCTTTTCCGGTCAGCCTCTTTGTAGTGTAGGCGATGTACTTTCCGTCAGGGCTCCACGAGATCTCCCCTTCGTCGAAATAAGGAGCCAGCGGCGATTCGAATTTCTGTCCCTCCATGATATCCTTCTCATCCGAAACTCTTTTCCCGTCGAACGATGCCACGAAGAGATGGCTGTAGGAATAGTCGCTCCAGGCGTTCCAGTGACGGTACATAAGGTCGTCAATGATCCGCACTTTAGCTTTCGGAAGGTTATGTTTCTCGCCGGCTGTCTGATCGAGCTTCACCCTTCTGGTGAAAAGTATCCTGTTGCCTGCGGGGGAGATGCTGAAGCTTTCGAAATCTGACATCTCAATTACTTTTTGCTTGTCTGAGCCATCAGGATTCATTGTAAAGAGTTCACTTCCGCTGACGAATGCAATCCTGCTTCCGTTGCTGAACCACCCCGGGGAGTGGCCACCCTCGTCTGTAAGCTGTACCGCTTCACCTCCCCGTGACGGGATGCTGAAGATATTTGTCTGCCTTGCTTCGCTGGCAAGATCGATATTTGTAACCGTATACAATACCGTCGAACCGTCAGGCGAGAGGGTGAATGATCCGAGCCTTCCGAATTTCCACATTATCTCCGGCGTCATTACCCCGCCGGCCTTTTCCTCTTCAGTAAGCCTGTTTATGATCGTAGTTGCCTTTTCCCTGCTCACCGGGGTTTCGCGGCTGCATGACATCGAAAAGATAAAAATCACGATCAACACGAGAGCAGAATATCTTCTCATGGGAATATTTGTTTTAATGGGTTTATATGGGACTATTTTTTCCTGAGTGCTTCAGATATTTTAGTTTTCAGCTCATCATACAGTTCGGGATTGTCTTTTATGATCTGTTTGACAGCATCGCGTCCCTGTCCGAGTTTGGTATCGCCATAGCTGAACCACGATCCGCTTTTCTTTATTATATCGTGATCGACCCCAAGATCGACAATCTCGCCAAGCTGTGAAATTCCCTCGCCGTAAAGGATATCGAAATCGGCCTTTCTGAAGGGAGGTGCGAGCTTATTCTTCACTATTTTGACTCTGGTACGGTTACCGACAACCTCATCGCCATCCTTGATCTGGTTTGTTTTCCGTATGTCAACCCTGACAGAAGCATAGAATTTGAGAGCGTTTCCGCCTGTGGTGGTCTCCGGGTTTCCGAACATGACGCCGATCTTGTCGCGCAGCTGGTTGATGAAGACGCAGGAGGTGTTGGTCTTGTTGATGTTGGCCGTCAGCTTCCTGAGAGCCTGCGACATCAGTCTTGCCTGAAGGCCCATCTTGGAGTCTCCCATTTCACCTTCTATCTCGGCCTTGGGTGTAAGGGCGGCGACTGAATCGATAACCACTATGTCGAGGGCTCCCGAGCGGATTAGATTATCAGCGATCTCCAGCGCCTGCTCCCCGTTATCGGGCTGAGAGATCAGCAGGTTTTCAACATCCACCCCAAGCTTTTCAGCGTAATTCCTGTCAAATGTATGTTCGGCATCGATTATTGCAGCTATGCCGCCGTTTTTCTGCGCTTCGGCAATAGCATGAATGGCGAGGGTTGTTTTCCCCGATGCTTCGGGCCCGTAGATCTCAATCACACGGCCGCGGGGAAATCCGCCAATTCCCAGTGCGGAATCCAGGCCGATCGATCCCGTGGAGATTATCTGAACATTCTCCACAGCATGGTCGCCCAGCTTCATTATGGTTCCCTTACCAAAATCCTTTTCAATTTTCCCGAGAGTAACCTCCAGGGCTTTAAGCTTTTCCTTGTTGATTTCTTTGCGTTCGTTGCTCATGTTACAGGTTTTTTCTATTGATATAATTTGAAGATCTGATTTGCGTGATCTTTTGTTTCGACTTTTTCGATAATCTCCTCCAGCACACCATTTTCATCAATAATAAAGGTTGTCCTGACAACTCCAAGAAAACTCTTTCCGTACATCGACTTCTCCTTCCATACACCATAATCATCCAGGATCTTTTTTGTTGTGTCGGCAATAAGGGGGAATGGAAGTGAGTATTTTTTTGAGAAGTTCCTGTGTGATTTCTCGTTGTCGGCACTGACGCCGACAACTGCAAATCCCCGGGAAAGAAGCTCATGGTGGCCATCACGGAGACTGCAGGCTTCAGCAGTGCATCCCGGCGTATTGTCTTTGGGGTAGAAATAGAGTATCAGTTTCTTACCAGCGAAATCACTCAGCTTAACAATATTTCCATCCTGGTCGGGACCCTCGAACCAGGGAGCTTTCATACCTTTTTCCAGTTTTGCCTTCATCTTAAAAAATTTTGTTATTATGGGTAAATTTACGAAGTTTGAACTGTAATCGGATAAAAATAGAAACAATTATTATTAACAAAAACCGTTCTCTTATTAAAAGAAGGGGTTTATTAATAAATTGAAAATAAGACATTTGTGAAAAAGGTTTGCCTCAGGGGAATTAGCATCATTCTGAAGTGCAGGTGGCTTTTAGTGCTTATAGCAGTTATATTTTTATGCTATTCAGCTGATGGTCAGATCAGTCAGCCCAGGCCATCGAGGCAATCCGCCTTTGATGCTTTTGCAAAAGCTGATTTTGAGAAGGCCTATTATGAATTCGGAGAGCTCCTCAAATTGTACACAAAGGACCCCTTATATAAATATTATTCGGGCGTCTGTCTGGTAAATCTCGAAAGAGAGCCGGTAACTGCTATTGAATTGTTACAGGAGGCGGTTCAGGGATCAGGAGTAGTCAGGTCGGTACCTCAGGACGCACTTTTCTGGCTCGCCAGGGCTCAGCAGATGACCGGACAGTTTACAGCGGCTTTGAATAATTACAGTCAGTTTGCCACTCAGGCAGGCAGTAAGAAAGCGAGGGAATATAACGTCCAGGAGTTTGTCCGCCAGTGCAATGAGCGCAGGGGGGATCTCGCCGCCAGCCGTTTCCGTGAACCTGCGCCTCAGGTTAAGAGCGAACAGGCCATGGCCAGCGAAACCAAACCGGGTCCGGCTGAAAAGCCGGTTGCCGCGACTGCGGTAAAAACTGCAGCAAAGCCTGAAGCAGTGCCTTCGGCTTACGACAGGACACTGAATGAGGCTCTTGATTATCAGGTCAGGGCAGATTCCCTGCGGGACCTTGCTGATCAAAAGAGGAAACAGCTGGCCGGAATACCTGCAGCCCGGAAAGCATCGGTCGAAAAAGAGGTCGGAGATCTTGAACAACAGTCAGCAAACTGGCAGAGACTGGCAGATCAGAAGTACAATGAAGCCCAGGCGTCTGCTGGCAGGAAGGCCCCAGTGGCCGCAGCCACCAGGACTGAGACTGTCGTGCAAAGACCTGTTGAAGAGAAGGTTAAGCCGGAACAGAGTAAACCAGTGTCCCGGCTCCCGGTTCAAAAACAACCTGAGGTCTTTTCTATTTTTGAAGTGAAGTCAAACCCGGTTTACGGGCCGGGAGATGCAATACCTGTTGATCCTGGGATCCCTGAAGGACTGGTTTACCGCATCCAGGTGGCTGCATTCAGCAATCCTGTCAATCCTTCTGTTTTTAAAGGGCTTGCACCTGTTTACGGATTCAGTGTCGCCGGCACTAAAATGACAAGTTATTCCGTGGGATTGTTCAGAAGGCTGGCTGATGCGAACAAAGCCCTGGCAACGGTGAGACAGCACGGCTTCAGGGATGCTTTTATTGTCTCATCAATGGGTGGAAAACCTGTAAGCGCTGAACGGGCTTCGGTACTTGAGAAGGAATGGGGCACCAAGCCTTTTGCTTTTGCAGTAGGACCGGCAACGGAAACGCCCGCCGATACTGTGCCGCCCACTCTTTCGTTCAGGGTGGCGACGGCACGGAGCGAGAAACCGCTCAAGGATGATACGATCGGGCCAATGAGGACCATAGCAGGGAGCAGGGGACTCGATATTTTTACCGACGGGGAGGGCAGATATGTTTATCTGATCGGAAATTTTATTACCTTTGAAAGTGCGTCGGAGTATGCCGATCTGCTTATAAGGAATGGCTATCGCGATGCAAAAGTGACAGCCTGGCTCGGAAGAAAGGAGATCCAGGTCGAGACCGCCAGACAGCTTTTTGAAAGACCGGAATGAAAGAAAGAACATTACGCAGAAGCGATAAGTCAGGACAGGGAGGGAAATCCTGCTCCCTGATACTGTTCAATGACGAGGTCAATACTTTCGATCACGTTATCAAGTCGCTCGTGGAGGTTTGCGGTCACGATTCCGTTCAGGCGGAACAGTGCGCAATGATAGTGCACTTCAAGGGAAGCTGTGAGATCAGGAACGGAGACAGGGAGATCCTTAACGTGATGTGCAGATCTCTGAATGCCAAGGGACTGGATGCGCGGGTGGTTGAGTAGAGTGGGAAGGCTGAAGAACAAAGAGGAAAATTAGTAATCGGTAATCAGTAATCAGTAATCGGTATTTTAGAGAGTATTCTTCCCCTTAGCTCCCAGCCCTGAGCCCTGAGCCAATAAGGACCCCGGTCTTATTTCTTTTGGCGGTGGAAAAAGATTGATAACAGCCTGTCGAAAAAAGCAAGTATGATAATTCCTGTAGTTACGTAAAGAACCAGGGATGGTATATTAAGACTGGGTAACAGATCGATGCCTGCCGATGGTAAAGCAAGGGAATCGATTCCCAGTTTTTCAGCTAACCGGCCAAACAGGGAGCCGGTATTTTTTTCTGGTGCCAGTATAACCGATACCGTGAGTATTGCACCGGCCAGTACTGTTATTATCGGAATCAGGTTCGGTATCCTGATCCTGTTCTTAACCGGAGCCGCCCCCTCTTCAATACGAATCCTAGCCATCGTTTTAACCGCAAAGCCTTCCGGAGCCCTCTCAATCCTTTGCGGATCGATATAATCCTTCAGGATATCCTTTTCGTTTACATTCCTGTTATCCATGATCCACCTCCTGTTTCTTCTTTACCCTGTTAATTATTTCAGTCATCTTTTGCCTGGCCCTGCATAATTTAACCCTGATATTAGGTCTGGTTATTCCGGTTACTGCCGAAATCTCCTCCATATTCATTTCCTCATAATAATGAAGGGTTATCAGACCCCTCTCTTCATAACTTAACTTTTGCAGTGCAAAATTAATCAAAGAATTCTTGTATTCTTTTTCTGCCTCCTCGTCATCATTAGTAAATTCCAGGAAGTCGTTCATGTTTGCCGGAAACTCCTCAACGGAGAGTACCCCTGTTTTTCTCGATCTGACGAGCGATATTGAAGTGTTATATACTATCCTGTAAAGCCATGTGGCAAAACTGCTTTTTCTTTTAAAACTGCCCAACGACCTGAAAGCCTTGAGGAAAGCATCCTGCGCCACCTCCTCAGCCTCTTCGCGGTTGCCGCAGATCCTGAATGCAAGGTTGAAGGTACTGTCTTTATGCCTGTCAACAATATATGAGAATGCGTTGATATTACCCTGCAGGACCAGATCGATATAATATGTGTCGCCTTTATAACCCATTCTCACCTTTGACGCATAAAATTATCAAATGGTTACCATTAAAGGAGATTATTTTTTCTGATTTTTTGTAACGTTTCGGCGAATACTACTGTCAAATGTGCAAAAAGAGTTTTTAACCAATATTTTATACCATGGAAACAGCAATTGTATTTATCGCATTATTCGCAGGAATATTCGGGATCATGTACCTGTACTACACCACGAGGCACAAGGAACGCCTTGCCCTTATTGACAAGGGGGCCGATGCCAGTCTTTTCAACACGGGAAAAGAGAGGGGCAACCCCTCGTTCAGCTGGAACAAGTTCACCCTTAAGGTCGGGATGTTCCTGATGGGTATCGGACTGGGTGTTATCGCAGGCGCCCTCTTCAGTTCAATGAGCGTTCTGGATGAGGAAGCCAGTTATGTATCGATGATCTTCCTTTGCGGAGGACTGAGCCTTGTGCTCTATTACGCTATTTTTGACCGGAAGGTCCGGTAATATCCATGATGCTGTACGGGCGTAGCATGCTGCGCCCCTACGCCTCTATGCCCCTACGCCTCTACGCCCTTACGCCGCTACTCTTTCGTGTAGAAATCCAGCATATCGGTTAATGCGGCCCGACAGACGGTACAGAACCCTTTCGGGCCGTTGCTTTTCATCCGGCACTCCATCTCGGGCCGATAGATCCCCTTTGCGGAGTAACCCCCTCCCTCGAAGAGACCCGTAACGTTCCCGAATTTTGGCAAAGGGGGAGTAGGAACAGGAGTCCCTTCCGGGAACATCCGTGCCTGATTCTTCCGAGACAGCCTCGACGGCCCAGATATTTATTTTGTCCCTGTATTGATCAAAAGGGGCTTCGCTGAAAAGAATATCGGCCATCTTTTTAACATCACCCCTGAATTTTTCCATCTCATCTGTCGTGTAACCTTCAGCGATAAAGGCTATGTCGAGACAAATGTGCGGCTCCCCTGAGTAGTGGACCCTTGTTACACCGGCATTCACGGGTTTCTCCTTCAGGATCAAAGACTTCATATTTGAAGTTCCCGTAATTGAAGGGATCGATGAGGTTTGTTTTTGATCCTGCCCAGAAGGGTTCCTCTTTCATTCCCGCAGGATAGACCAGTGTTTTCTGAAAATCCCCGGCAAACATGAAATCGAGCCTTAACACCTTGTCAGTAAAAAACTTGTCAAAATCGTGCTGACCAGAAAGATTAACGGAGCAGGATAAAAAGAATATGAAAGTGATCTTTTTCATCTGGTTTTCTATGTTTATTAAGCGATGCTAAAAATAATCAATAATACCGATTGATAAAATGTATAAATTTGCGAGCTGATAAATTTAATAAAACCATAAAATGGCTGACCTGAATACCAGAATAAGTGACTTTATCTGGAAAAACCTGAATGAGAAGCGTGTAACCGGGAAAAGGGATCCTTTCTGGGAGTCTCTCCGCAACGCAGGGACCGAACTGTGGCTCGATACCGGCGACATGGAGGAAGCGGAGAAGAACTGGACAGCCGAAATGAGTGCCCTTACAACCAATAACACACTGCTTAACAAAGAGATACAAAAAGGCATCTACGACGTCTTCATATCAGAGGCAAAAAGTGTTGTGAGGGAATTGCCACCGGATGAGAAAGTAAAGGAGATCGCGTTCATACTGAATGCACGACACGGGCTAAGGCTGGCACAGAAATTCGGGGGATATGTAAGCATTGAGTTGCACACGGATACCGCGCACGACTTAAAACAGATTGAATATTACGGGAGAAGATACCACGAGATATGCCCCGATCAGTTTATTATCAAGATACCTTTCACGGCAGAAGGGCTTCTGGGAGCAAGGAAGCTGAAGGATTCCGGGGTCAGGATCAATTTCACTCTCGGGTTCAGCGCCCGTCAGAACGCTCTGGCAACAATAGTGGCGCAGCCCGATTACCTGAATGTGTTTCTTGGAAGAATAGGCTCGTATATTTTTGACAACAAGCTCGGCGACGGTGCCGGGGCAGGAGAGATGGCCGTTATTGCATCACAGAACTGGGTGACGGGGTTATCGGCAGAGAACCCATGGCAGACCAGGCTGATTGCTGCAAGCCTCCGGAGCCACACCCAGCTGGAGAGTCTTGCCGGAACAGACGTCTTTACTATGCCGCCCCCCGTGGCAGAATCGGGCAGGAAAGAGCTGAACGGCAATTTTGTGTCGAGGATGCATGAGAACTACAAGGTCAATCTTTATCCTTCAGCTAAGGAAGCACATCTGGAAAAATTCAGGGAGGTTGAGGAGAATGTTCTCAACCTTGCAGGCAGGCTCGCGGACAATTTGCCCGCCACCGGAACAGAGCTGATCAGGATAGCACACGAAGAGGGTTGCGGGGATATGTTTCCAGTACTGACAAAAGAAGAGAGATCCTTTATTGCCAGCGACGGCAAGATCCCGTTTCATTCAAGGTGGGAGAAGAGGATAGCTGCCGGTGAGGTTGCCCCTGACACTCTGCTGACACTTGCGGCCCTTGCACAGTTCAAATCAGACCAGGAAGCACTCGACCAGCGAATAATAAGCATAATCAACTCATAGTGCTCCTGCGCTGACGGAAGATCTCGTAAAGGATAATACCGGCAGATACCGATACATTCAGCGATTCTATATTGCCTGTTACGGGTATTCTGACCTGGTAATCGGAGAGTTCTGTGAGTTCCCGGCTGATCCCCTTCTCTTCGGAACCGAGTACCAGAACAGACGGCCCTGTAAGAGGTGCATCTGAAACCACTGTATCAGCCTTCTCTGTCGCGCATATTACTTTTAATCCTGAATCTTTCATGTATCCGACTGCCCTCACAATGCTTTTTTCCCTGCAGACAGGAAGAAGGTGCAGCGCCCCTGCTGACGTCTTGACAGCGTCGCTTGTAATCCGCGCCGATCCTTTCTCAGGTATGGTTGCCGCGTGAGCCCCCAGACAATATGCCGTTCTTGCGATGGCACCGAAGTTCCTGACATCGGAAACACCGTCCAGGGCAACGATCATTGGATCTTCTCCTTTTTCGAAGAACATTGGGAGAAGATTTGTGATTTTCTGGTATTCAATCAGCGACAGCCATGCCAGAACACCC
>JAHYJA010000129.1 GCA_019429325.1 Bacteroidales bacterium | reverse complement strand
CAGTCGCTGAAGTTCAGGACCGATGTGGCGATGATGGGCAAGATGGGATATGATATAAGGGTTAGCGAGCTCAGCGGGAATGAATTGAAATTCAGTCAGGAAGCCATCGCTAATTACAACAGGCTTAAGGATGTGATCTGGCGCGGCGATCTCTACAGGCTCATCTCTCCTTACGAGGAGAACAGGGCGGTGCTGATGTATGTGAATGACAGCAAGGATAGAGCCGTTTTGTTTGCCTATACCACCAATGCCAGGACAGGCGAGACCTTCAACCGTGTAAGACTTCAGGGCCTCGATCCGGCAAAGACCTACAAGGTGCAGGAGATCAATATAATGCCCGGCGCAAGGCGGTTCAGCGCCGAGAGCGGCAGAAGCTATACAGGTGAATACCTGATGACGATCGGGTTAAGCGCCGGTTCTGCAAATCCGCTCACAAGTGCGGTTTATGAGATCTCGGAATAGTAAATCTGAGTTGCTCCGCCTACGCTGAAGCTACGGCGGACGAAGTGGTTGCTTTTCAGAATACTTTCAGCAAAGATAAAATAACTACTGCAACGATCGTCAGGGAGGAGACTCCGATCGGGAACCAGACGGGGGCGATCCAGGGCCTGGGGATGAGGAAAAGAACATCGATGGTTTTCAGGCTGGGGGGCCATCTGATAAGGATATAGAGCGACAGGTAGTAGAAGAGATCCCAGAAAGCAAAGGTCCAGAGGAAGAATATGCCCCTTTCGATCCAGGTGCTGCCGGCGAGAATCGCAATAACGACAAGCATTATGATGGTAGCCGCCTCACGCGTCATTTCAGTCTTAAGATATTTTTTTCCGATACTTTCAATTGCCTCAGTGTTCGGTTCGGGTTCGAGTATGCCGAGGGCTTTCCGGAGGTAAACGACAACCACGCCTTCGAGGTGGGCCATCGCGATGCCGAAAAGGGAGAGGAGGAGTAATTTCGGTAACATAGTCAGATAACTTTAATAATTGTTTCAGAGTTTCAAGGTTTCAGAGTTTCAAGGTTTCAGAGTTTGGCTTCGCCGAGCTCGGCTTTGCCTCGGTTCAAGGTTTCAGAGTTTCAGGGTTTCAGGGTTTCAGGGTTTCAGGGTTTCAGAGTTTCAAAGTTTCAGAGTTTCAAAGTTTCAGGGTTTCAGAGTTTAAGTTCGGAGAGTTCCGGGGGAGAAACAAATTGTTCCCGGAGGTCCCGCAGATTCAATGCGGGGGAGCCGGAGGGGTTGGCGTAGGCTTCAATGCCTCCATAGTGATCGTTTACCCTGTCGAGAACAGATACGATGTTTTTCTCTTTTACCCTGATGGTATAAAGGATGGTCGCTGAAGGGAAGAAACCCAGGGAGAGTATCTTCCTTAACATCAACCTTTTTCTGAAGTAAGGCATAAGTGACTCATTCGATCTCATGTAATCGCCGATGATTGACTGCCTGTCAGCCCCAAGGGCAAGCTGCAGCAACGCACAGATAACACCGGTCCTGTCCTTGCCGGCCTGGCAATGGATCAGCACCGGCCGCCGTTCAGCGCTCTGAAGGGTTTCGGCCACCTGGCGGAAAACGGGTATCGCAGCGTCGAGGATCGCTAAATAGAGTGAGCAGTTTATCTCATCAATTTCATCAAAAGCATCCTTTTTATAAAGAAGTGGCATAAGCCTCTCCCTTGTGGTTTTCTCAAAATCGAGAGGCAGGGATATTGTTTCAATACCGCTGATCAACCTCTTTTTCTTCCTGCTTTCATACGGTGCACGCAAATCGATTATGGTCCTGATATCGAGGGCATGCAGTTTTTTTATATCTGATGCGCTGATTTTGTCGGGATTAGCCGACCTGTATATCATTCCCCCGGGAACCCGCTTCCCTCCTGTGGTCTGTGCGCTGCCGATATCCCTGAAATTGAGGAGTGTCCTGAACTCATGATCCTGCTTTAACATCGTTTTCTGCTGATTTACTGTAGTGATTAGATCATTTGCGGGCATCCCAGCCATAATCAATGTATTTCCACTCTATTTCCCTGCCGGCAATCGTGACAAGAACGAATCCCTCCTCGAATCCTCTGGCGGGGCCGCGCCACCAGCTTCCTGAAACGGCTCCTCCTGTAATGAACTGCGTGTTTCCGATCTTTATATCCTCGACAATATGCAGATGTCCCTGCAGGACCAGTCTGAGGTTATGGTGCCTGAAGAGTTCCAGAACATCAAGGGAATTGCTGACGACAACCGATGAATCGTTTGCTATGGTTGAACCCCGGAATCTCTGGGTGAAGACCGTTATAAACGGGATATGAGTCGTGACGACGATGGGAGTTGCCGGATCTGTTTTCTCCAGTTCCACGCTTATCCACTCCATCTGTTCCCTGTCAATAAACCCGGCATATCTGTTGCCTCCTGCATTCCCTACAGAGCTGAGGATCATGAATTTCCATCCATTACGGCTGAAGCTGTAATATGGAGGTCCGAGTCTCTCTTTATACATTTTCTCCCCGTATTCAGGACTATTCCTGTCAGTGCTGTACCTGCCGAAAAGGGCATATTTTTCATGATTGCCAAGTGCAGTGTAAACAGGCATTTTCAGGGCGCCGGCGGACTCCTGCCAGAGCCTGTAAAGAGAGTCGGCCCTTCCGTATCTCTGGCCGCGGGCCCCCATTATCTGGTCGCCTCCTGCAATAACGAATCCGGGATTAAGATAATTAATAGTATCGATAACCTTTTTGAGACCATGTACGGCACCGGCTTCCTCCTGGAGATGTATATCAGTTATAAAGGCAAAGGTGAAGGATCCGGGGGCCAGCCTCCTGCTGCATGAGGCAGAAAGGGCGGATACAAAAGCTACAAAAAACAAAATTACGTACCAGGTGCAGAAGGTTCGTCTCATAAAAAGGGGGCACAAAGGGTTTCACAAAGGGCACTCAAAGAAAAACATCCCTGAGCCTGCATGAAAAATAATCTTTTTCACAGGCTAAAAATAGTACGATTTTTGGTTCATCGGGCTTTCAGCTTACGTTTTTCAGTATTTCTGAAAGTGAGATCCCTTATTCCGGGAACCTGTTGCGTGTCCTGTTGGCAATTCTCACTAGTGTGAGCATCACAGGAACCTCCACCAGAACCCCGACCACAGTAGCCAGTGTGGCTCCCGACTCAAGGCCGAAAAGGACGATGGCTACCGCAACCGAGAGCTCGAAGAAGTTGCTGGCGCCTATCATCGAAGCCGGAGCCGCAATACAGTGAGGCAATTTCCATCTGTATGACCACCCGTAGGCAATGAAGAATATAAGGAAGGTCTGAATTACCAGAGGTACCGCTATCAGAAGAATGTTAAATGGGCTTCTCAGGATTACATCACCCTGAAATGAGAATATTATTATGAGGGTAAGCAGAAGGCCGGATATAGTGGTGCCCGTGAATTTCCTGAGAAATACATTCTCGAAGTAATCCATCCCTTTACGTTTAATGACCAGGCGTCGTGTCAGCGAGGCTGAAACGAGCGGTATCACGACAAAGAGGATCACCGAGAGCAGAAGGGTGTTCCAGGGGATAGCTATACCGCTTACCCCGAGGAGGAAAGTAACGATGGGGATATAAGCTACAAGTATCACCAGGTCGTTTATTGCGACCTGCACAAGAGTATATCCGGGACTACCCTTTGTGAGGTGGCTCCAGACAAAGACCATTGCGGTGCAGGGTGCTGCGCCAAGAAGGATTGCGCCTGCAAGGTACTCCTTTGCCATCTCCCCGGGGATAAAAGCTTTGAAGATAACAAAGAAAAAGAGCCATGCAATGCCGAACATGGTGAAAGGCTTGATCAGCCAGTTGACAGTAAGGGTCACTGTAAGCCCCTTTGGCATTTTGATGGCATTAACAACGCTCCCGAAATCGATCTTCAGCATCATGGGGAAGATCATTATCCAGATAAGGATTGCGATGGGGATGGAGACGCTGGCATATTCGAACTTTCCAAGTACTTCCGGTACGATGGGCAGCAGCTTTCCGATCGCTATCCCGGCGACAATACAGGCCGCAACCCAGAGGCTCAGAAAACGGTCAAAGAACGACATTCCTTCCTTAGTGCTCATTTTACAAGGTATTAGTGTTTGACAGCAGAAACGGTAATGCTGAATATTCCCGAATCATCTGCCTGAAACGACCGCAATTCATTCTCATCAAAATATTCAGATAAAACAGTCTCCGGCATTCTGATCTCCTTCTCTTTGTGGACAACAAGGCCTGTGAATCCGTTCTCCCTGATCAGTTTAAGATAAAGCTTCATATCTACCGCACCTGAAACGCATCCTGCGTACATCTCAGCATCCTTTTTCAGTTTCTCCGGCAGATCACCTTTTATTACCACATCGGATACGCAAAAATGGCCTCCCGGCTTAAGGACCCTGAATATCTCGCTGAATGCCTTCGACTTGTCGGGGACGAGGTTGAGCACGCAGTTTGAGATAACCACATTGAAACGATCATTATCAAATGGCATTGCTTCTATATCGCCCAGTACAAATTCAACATTATCATATCCCAGTTTCCGGCAGTTCTCCCTGGCTTTAAACACCATGGGTTCAGTCATGTCCAGTCCCGTCACACTGCCTTCTGCACCAACGAGAGCGCGGGCCACAAAACAGTCGTTCCCGGCTCCCGAACCCAGATCAAGGATATGATCACCCTTCATTATACCTGAAAACTCCGTGGGGATTCCGCAACCCAGGTTAAGGTCCGCCTCCGGGTTGTATCCCTCAAGTTTATCGTAACTTTCGCTGAAAACCGTATAGGTGGTGTCGGGTCCACAGCAAGAGGTTCCTCCGCAGCAGGAATTCTCTTCCCCTGCCTGTTCAGCAATCCTGCCGTATTTTTCCTTAACAATCTGCTTAAGATCTTTATCTTCCATATGGATAATTTGGAAATTTGGAAATTTGGAAATTTGGAAATTTGGAAATTATATTTGTTTTGATTTGGAAGTGCTGAGAATTTTTGAGAGGATCTTTATCAGTTCACATACTTCAGGCAACAGCTTCTCATCCTGCGGATATCCGGCAGTGTTTTTACAGATCAACAGCCAGTACTCTGTTTCATCGGCCTCTTTTGCAGCGATCTTCATCTTATGAATAAAATCTGTTTTGCTTTCCGCATTTTGCGCTTCACGAACATTAGCTCCTATTGAAGTGCCTGATCTCAATAACTGGCGGGAAACAATGTATTTTCCCTTTTCCTCCAGTCTCTCACAGTAGAGTACCACATCCAACGCAAACCTGAATGATTTTTCTACAATTATATTATCCCTGTCGCTCCTCATCTGTTTATCCGTAATTCCCCCATTTTCAAATTCTCAAATTTTCAAATTTTTCTCATAGAAATCCCGGAACTCCTTTTCAATCAGATCTCTGATCCGCCTGAATTCGTTCAAAATAAATTCTTCTGAGCCTGTGGCATGTGAAGGGTCCTGAAATCCCATGTGGAGTCGATGCGTAACAATCCCCGGGAAAAAAGGGCATGCTTCATTTGCCTCATCACAAACCGTAATAACATAATCCCATTTATCATTCAGGTAAACATCGACAGATTTTGGAGTGTTATTGCCTATGTCGATCCCCTTTTCCGCCATTACCTCAACAGCCTTCGGATTGACCGCTCTGGCAGGAAAAGTTCCTGCTGAGAAGACTTCGAGCCTGCTGTCGAACGACTGCAGGAAACCCTGAGCCATCTGACTGCGGCAGCTGTTGCCCGTGCACAGAATAAGTATTCTCATATTCGTATATTTTTTAACAGGATACTTCCGCTTTATTCAGCATTGAAAAGAAACTTTTATACATTTTATTAAACCGTTTAATGCCCTTGCTGTTAAGACAATAGCTTATCTTAAGCCCGTCAATTTCTCCCTTTATCAGTTTAGCTTCCCTTAATTCCCTCAGATGCTGGGATACAGTAGTACGGCTTAAAGGAATATAATCAGAAATATCTCCTGAGATGCATGTCCTGGTTTTTGCCAGGTATTCCAGTATTGCCAGCCGCGCCGGATGTGAAATGACCTTTGACAGCCTAGCCAGCTCCTGCAGTGAATCATCAAACTTTTCCCCTTTATTCATGGCATGGTGACTAATGTCGCAAACATACGACACATAATTGAAAATGCCAAATTCCGGCTGAAAAAAAACTGTTCCGGCAGATGGCCGGCACCCCCCCTGCCCCCCCTGGCAGGGGGGGTAATTCGCTGGTCTTAAGCCAATTTGTAATAGTCGTAGAGGATTAACCCCCCTATTCAGGGGGGTGACACGCGAAGCGTGCCGGGGGGTCTTTCGGTCAACAAAATTCCACTGCAATTCCCAACAGGGTGACACACGAGGCGTGTCGGGGGGCTCAGCACCAGCGGGTATCAATCATGCTGGTAGTCTTTCACAACCTCCAGCACTTCGGGAAGATCCATTCCTATTTTTTTCAGAAATTCTATCTTCGGGACCCCGTTATTATTCCATCCCCGCCGCAGGTAGACGGAGTCGAGAAGGCTCTCATACTGTTCCTCCCTGTATTTGCGGACAATTTTCATTTTCTCCTCAGTCGTTTTTCCGGCCGGATCGATTCCTATCTTCTCCTTCATCTGCTTATCGTAGCGTTCTGCGCGTGAATCATATTCCTCTGCCGTAACAGGACCTGCCGCCCGGTATGGTTGTTTATCATGCTCTCTGGTGCCAAACCCCCTTCTCAGATTAAACACCCTCTGGAAGTTATAGACTCTTTCCGAATCTTCAATAAGTCGTTCCTTGCTGAACTCACGGCCGGTGACAGCCTTGTAGATCGTTACGTAATTATCGACATGCTCCGGAACTTTTGCAGGTTCATCGCTCAGGGCGTTGGTTTCGGGCTCAACATCGTTCCATGGAAGCTTGCAGAGGCCCACCAGTCCGAACCATGTTCTGAACAGGGGGAAATAATGGAGTGCCTCGGCCTTATCTTCAAATGTTGGTATCTGGTTATTAACCATATCCATGAAGATGAGCCAGGCTTCGTCGTGCTGGGGACCTTTGTTGGTCATGGCATAACCCCCCTGCTGGGCAAGAGATTCCTTCGACATGTACTGGGAATACTCAAGTCCTTTGTTCTCCATGGCTATGTCGGTAAGGAAACCTTCTTCTCCCCATCCATTCTCTATGAACAGCTTTTTCATCTTGCGCACGCCGAGTCCGGCCGTTAATCCGAATCCTTCACCCCTTGCAAGCTGATGCAGCAGTTCAAGGGCATCCTTCGAATTGCCGAATCGCAGGTCGAGCCCTCCGGTGCGGTCACTGTTCAGTACCCCGTTCCCGTAGCACTCCATTACGAATGCCAGGACTGTGGCCCATGTGATGGTATCCATGCCATAGGTATCGCAGTAGAAATTGACCTCAATGATATAGCCGGGATCAAATATGCCGCAGTTGGATCCGAGTCCGGCCGCATTCTCATACTCAGGACCGTCAACGATAACCTTCTGTCCCTTGTAAGGGCCCGTCTGCAGTTCAAAATCATCGACACCCTTGCTGCATGACATATTACATCCTATCCAGCAGCCGTCGTTGATATTCTGGGTAAAATTCTGTTTCCAGACCGAGGAGTCGATCCTGTATGCCTCGGGGTGGTTCCCGAACTTGAAGTTCATCACGGGAAGAAGGTCATGGTCGTTCATGATCTCCATAAGGTGGGCTGTTCCGACCTGCCTCATCTGGCACTGCTTATCGTCGAGTTCCCTCATTTCCCTGTTGAACCTGCGGCCCCTTTCCGATATTGCCGCAAGATCAACAACATTATTAAGGTTACCCTTCACGCCCGGTATCTTGCAGACCAGGGCAAGGATCCTTTTATCGCGGAAAACAGTTCCTATGCCTCCCCTGCCCGCCTGTTTCAGCCGTACCTTTTTGCGTTTGGGATCGTAGAAACTGAAATTCAGCATGCCCATCAGAGAATATTCTGCGGCCGCTCCCGTCGAAACAATGCCTATGTTCCTCTTCTCATTCTCATTATCCATAAAGGCTTCGGTAAGCTCTTCAACCAGAACATGGCTGTTCACATCTGTTTCGGGAGCTTCAATGATCTCAACATAATGGTCGATACCATTAATATATATAATGATATCTTTTGAAGCTTTCCCCTGAAGCTCCAGAGCATCAAACCCCGAAAATTTAAGGAAAGGCCCGAAAAAGCCTCCTACATTGCTGTCGATTACAGAGTCGGTATGGGATGAAATGCTGACAACCAGCGATTTTCCCGTTCCGGAATACTGGGTGATCCCACCTATTGGTCCGGATGAAATAATAATTTCATTTTCAGGATCATTCCATTTCGTTTCAGGTTTTGTGGCATCCCAGAGAAGTCTCAGTCCGTAACCTTTTCCCCCGATGAACTTCTCCTTCATTGCTTCAGGCACATCCTTTTCCTTTATTTCCCCCGATCCGGCATTGATACAGAGAATTTTATCTGTATATCCCCTGCTTAGTGGCGTCCACTTGTAGTCCCATCTCATCAATACCCTTTTTCCTTCTTTAAACATATGATTGTTTTTTAGATAGTTCCCCTTTGCCCAGGTTTGATTTTTGAAATATAGCAGTCTGAATCATAGTTTAATATGACATAAATCATTAATTTCCATGGTTCATAAATTCAGAGGATTTCAACCAGGGTTGCGCACACGTTTTACTGACTGCATTATCCTGAATTACAGAGAACAAAAAAAATCCGGAAACCCGTGTTCCGGATCAAATCTATATTGACCTGATTCTGAGAAAAGATCAGATCAAAGCCTTAAGGAGTTCCTGTAAAATGGAACCTACTTCGAGGCGGTATGCATTGGACACAGGGCAGGATCGCACTTTGAAGCGGTTGCTGTTTCCTTGCAGGTTCCGGTGCAGTTCTCATGATCACAGCCAGCTTCCCTGCATTCGGCAGTGCCGGCAGTTTCAGCTGTTGCCTTTGCGGCGGAGGGGCAGCATGAAGCCGGGGCAGAGGTGGTCATCGCACACTCTTTTACAGTTGCAGAGCAGGCTTTAACTTCTTCCGTGTCAATGCTCCTCGCACTCACAACCAGTACAACGACGAATGCCATCACCACCAGACCT
>JAHYJA010000128.1 GCA_019429325.1 Bacteroidales bacterium | reverse complement strand
CTCTGTTCCTTCTTACAGAATTAACAATGAATAAAATAAGCATTCCGGGCAGCAGAAGCAGCAGGTAGAGGAGATCGGGGTTTGCGAATCTGAACAGTTGCATAATGATCCGGTTATGTCAGGTTACGGAGAACAGTATATCTCATCATCATTTCAAGTCCGATAAGTGCAAAAGCGAACAGGGCAGGGAGCAGGTATTTCTCCTCTTTCCTGGTATATTGCCTTACATCAATCACCGATTTCTCAAGCTGATCGATCTCGGCATATACCTGCTTCAGCTTATCGTTATCCGTTGCCCTGAAGTATCTTCCGCCGGTGGCATCGGCGACCTCCTTCAGGATGACTTCATCAATCTCGACCGGCATGTTCTGGTATCTTACGCCAAACGGAGTCTGGACGGGGTAAGGTGCTGTTCCCTGTGAGCCGACTCCTATCGTATATACTCTTATACCAAAAGTCTGTGCAATACCTGCAGCAGTAAGTGGCGCGATCTCACCCCTGTTATTGACTCCGTCGGTAAGAAGTATGATAACTTTGCTTTTTGCTTCGGAGTCCTTTATCCTGTTAACAGCGGTTGCGAGCCCCATCCCAATGGCTGTTCCATCCTCGATCATTCCGCTCTGAATCTCGCGCAAAAGGTTTATCAGAACTGCATGGTCGGTTGTAAGAGGACACTGTGTGAAGCTTTCGCCGCTGAAGACTACCAGCCCCATCCGGTCGTAAGGCCTGCCTGAGATAAACTCGGTAGCCACATTCTTGGATGCTTCGAGCCTGTCGGGTTTGAAATCGCGGGCCAGCATACTTCCCGAGATATCTATTGTGAGCATTATATCTATCCCCTCGGTGGATACATCCTGCAGTACGTTTGTGACATGAGGTCTTGCAAGAACGATTACCAGGATGCCTGCTGCTACAACACGCATGGCGAACAGCAGATGCCTCATCAGATTGCGAAAGGAGTTGCCGGTACCGGCAAATGGCTGCAAACCGGGTACACGAATGGCGGCTGAAGTTTTGTGTTGTTTAACTACATAGAAAGCGACCATTGCCGGTATCAGAAGCAAAAGATACAGGTACTGAGGTTCTCCGAATTTTATCGCGCTCATGGTTTTTCCTCCTTTCCCTTTTCAGTAATCTGAACGATCTCCTCCTCTTTTGTCTCATCAACAAACTGCCAGGAGTTTTCAAAACTTGATTCATTCTCTTCCGGAGGGGGTTTGTGTTTTGCAAATTTTACAAGGTCGGCATGTGTGAGAATACCTTTCAGTTTAACAAAAGAGTTGTCCTGTCTGAATCCTGACTCCTTCAGAGCCTTCAGGGTCTCTTCTGTGGTCAGTTCCAGTGAGAATACCCTGAATCTGTCTTCGAGATATTGCCGCAGTATCTCAGTCAGGCGGGTATAGTATCTCTTTGTCTCGCCTTTCTGCCAGAGCTCCTGCCCCTTTAGTTTTTCAAGTTCCCTGAAGGCGGTTATATGCGCAGGATCGGGATTAACAACGATGGCCGGTTCTCTCTTTTGAGTTTTAAGTTTTCTCAGATATCTTACGAGGAAGTATATCAGTGCAAAACCGATAATTGCCGCAAGCACCCAGGGCAGAATCTCTCCGTCAGTGAGGGGAGCCCTGTAGGGTTGAATTATATCGAATATTTTTGCCGTGGTATCGGAAGGTGCAATATTTACCCTGAGAACCTCGAGGTATGTATAATCGGAATAGAACCTTCGTACAATGTTGCCTTCCTTTGTTTCAGCGTAAACCGGATTAATCTGGTATTGTCCTGAAAAGAATGATGTTACAAGATATTTTTGTGTAAGTTTTATTCTTCCGTCACCAGTAACTGTGCTGTCTGTAACAGGTCCTGATAAAATTTCGACGTTTTTTGTGAGAGTGTCGGCATACAGGGGAATGAAAAGCGATGCACCGGCTGGTTTATCGACTATCAGGGAGAATGACACCTGATCGCCGATAAGTATTCTGGTAGTGTCGAATCTGGCCATCACGGTTATTTCCTGTCCGGGTGCTGACAGAAACGTCAAAAAACAGGTTAATATGGCGATAAATAACTTCCTCATCTCATCTATCTGTTCCCGAACAGTTTAAGAAGGGGTCTCACATAATCTTCGCCTGTTCCCAGGCTTGTCCAGTCGATGCCGTATCTCTTAAAGGTATTGCCGATATATTTTACATGTTTGTCGTACCACGATGCATAATTGTTCCTTACCGTGCGTGAAGAGGTATCGATCCACTTTTCCTCTCCGGTTTCGGCATCTGTAACTTTTATAAAGCCTATGTCGGGAATTGTTTTCTCAGCAGGGTCAAAAACCTTAAGGGCCACTATGTCGTGTTTGCTTGATGCGATCTTGACGGCTTCGCTGAAGTCAGGGGCCATGAAATCGGAAATAATGAAAGCGGTGCATCTTTTCTTGATGGCGTTGGTCAGGAACCTGAGTGGTTCGTCGAGGCTGCTTGTAAGGCTTTGGGCGTTGAAGTCAAGAAGTTCCCTTATTATCCTGAGGATATGTTTTCTTCCCTTCTGGGGCGGGATGAATTTTTCGACCCTGTCGGAAAAAAAGATCACACCGATCTTGTCATTATTGGATATTGCTGAAAATGAAAGCAGAGCGGCGATTTCGGTAGCCAGATCGCGCTTATAGCCGGTGGTTGTTCCGAAATTCCCGGAACCGCTGACGTCGATCAGGAGAACGACTGTAAGCTCCCTCTCCTCTTCAAATACCTTGACGTAAGGATGGTTAAACCGGGCTGTTACGTTCCAGTCGATGCTTCTGATATCGTCGCCGTACTGGTACTCCCGCACCTCGCTGAAGGCTATGCCTCTTCCCTTGAAAGCGCTATGGTACTCACCGGCAAATATATGCCTGGTAAGACCGCGGGTCTTTATTTCTATCCTTCTTACCTTTTTGAGTAACTCGGCTGCTTCCACTGGTTCCGGTTTATTCTTTTTGTACCATCGTTCCCATTCAGGGCTGACTGATTACGGGACTTCAATTACATTAAGTATTTCTGTGATGATGTTATCCTGGTTTATATTCTCAGCTTCAGCTTCATAAGTAAGGCCGATACGGTGGCGCATGACGTCAGCGCAGATGCTCCGGACATCTTCGGGTATTACATATCCTCTTCTTCTTATGAACGCAAAGGCTTTTGCCGCGAGGGAAAGGTATATTGACGCTCTTGGCGAGGCACCGTAAGAGATCATACCGTCAAGCGACGGAAGTCCGAACTTCGCGGGGTTTCTGCTGGCGAAAACGATATTAAGGATATAGTTCTCGATCTTCTCGTCCATATAGACCTCTCTGACAATGTCCCTGGCCCTGGAAATATCACTTGTTTTAAGTACTGGGGATGTAGCCGGAAAAACTTTTGCCAGGTTCTCTCGTATGATCAGTTTCTCCTCCTCCATTGAGGGGTAATCGATCAGCACTTTAAGCATGAATCTGTCGACCTGGGCTTCCGGCAGGGGGTATGTCCCCTCCTGCTCTATCGGGTTCTGTGTTGCCAGCACCAGGAACGGTTCATCGAGGAGGTATGTCGATTCCCCGATGGTTATCTGTCTTTCCTGCATTGCTTCGAGCAGTGCGCTTTGCACCTTGGCCGGGGAGCGGTTTATCTCATCGGCCAGGATGAAGTTAGCGAAAACAGGTCCCTTTTTTACAATAAACTCCTCTTTTTTCTGACTGTAGATCAGCGTACCGATAAGGTCGGCAGGCAGAAGGTCGGGAGTGAACTGGATCCTGCTGAATTTTGCATCGATAATAGCGGCAAGGGATTTAATGGCCAGAGTCTTTGCCAGTCCCGGCACTCCTTCGAGCAGGATATGTCCATTGGCCAGCAAGCCGATAAGAAGGGAGTCGGTGAGATGTTTCTGTCCGACTATCACCTTGTTCATCTCCATTCTTATAAGGTCAACGAAAGAGCTCTCTTTTTCAATTTTTTCATTCAGTAGTCTGATATCAGCGGTCTGCTCCATTTTTATAAAATTTAAGATGCAAATATAGTAAAACGGGAATTACCGGAAATTCCCAGAACTTCAGGATACGGCAATGCAAAAGAAGCTTCTGATTTTTAAAGATAGAGTTAAGAAGTGTTAAAGTTGTGTTAAATGAGGCAGGTTGAAGGGATTCCATTTAAAATCTGATCTTACCAGAGATCTTATCAGAAGGATGATCATCAATGGGAAAAAGGCGGGGTTTATAAATTGTGGGAGGAACAAAGCTGTTAAAATAAATACTGCAAGAAGAAAAAAGGTAAGCCTGAACCAGAGAAAGGTTCTCAGTCTGAATAGGAGTGTGAAAAGGCAGAGTATAATGAAAGGATTGAGCCAGATAATATTAAAGTTCGATTTCATCTGCTGGTGAAGGGTAAATATGTTAAAAAAGAGCATCAGGACAGCAAGCATGGAAAAGACCATAAAGATCAGTATGTCGATTGCCAGGTTGATATTCTTCCCTTTAAGGAACAGAGTAACGAGGATCATTACGATCAGTAAGAGCGAAAACACCATTAAAGGAGATGTAATGATTCCCGGCCGGTGCGAGGGGGTCTCAAAATCAATCAGTCTGACAGGGTAACCTAGCAGGCTTGCTGTTTTATCGTCCCTGCTGACCTGTGCTTCCGAGAATACGATCTGAAGCTCTATTGGCAGGAACATCCTGTCCCTCAGGGATGCTTTTTTATCACCCGGAGATCCCATAAGAAGGTCGATTCCCAGGTTAAGCCAGGTGTATGGTTTCTGGTATTCACCTGTCTTATCCCTGAATGAGGGGAGTTGTTCCGGATCCGGTGCTGTGGGATAGAGCAAGTCCTCTCCCACTGCTTTTTCAAGAAGATCCCTGACGCGGGTGGAGCAATTGTCGTAGAAGAAGTCGTACCTGTATTTTCTGTTTTCGGGTTTCAGGTTTTCTGTGATCAGCCTGAATAATATTTCTATCTCCTCCTGTTCAAGGTTTATTCTCTGTTCCTCGACCCATCGTTCTTCCATAAAATAATCCTGAAGGAAGTTATTGAAGGGGTAAACCCCGAGCATATATTCAAGTCTGCCTTTGGCGAATTTCCATGCGAAATTTGGTGTGCTGAAGTCAAAGACGCCCCAGTTATATACGAGGTCGCTATCTTTTGAAGGTATGACTATCCTGAGGGCAGTATGTCCGTAGATTGAATAGGTTTCGGTACCCGGTCCGCATGTGATAAGGTAGATCTCAGCTTCGGAGGCTTCCTGTGATTTCAGCCTTGTCAGACCGGACAGAAAGATGAAAAGAAGGACGATGGATAATCTTGACATAGCTTAAAGGTTTGTGTAAACTTAGGGGTTTTTCTCAAATAATTATAGCTTCGGGGATGAGAAAAGCGGGGAAGAAAGTATTAAGAGATGTCAGGAAAATGGTTAAATTGCTCCCGGTTTGCTAATAAAGTTAAGAGTTATGAAAGGGATTTTATTATTGTTTTGTTCGGTATTGCTTGTGAACTGTCCGGGAGGATCCCGGGGAAATGACAGAAAGAGTGTTGTTGAGATCAGGGAGGACCGGTTTTTCATAAACGGTAAACCCACATATGAAAACAGGTACTGGAACGGCCTGAAGATAGAGGGTTTACTGCTTAATTCAAGAATGGTCCAGGGAATTTTTGACGACCTGAATCCTGAAACGGTCAGCAACTGGGCATATCCTGATACAAAAACATGGGATGCTGAAAGGAATAATTCAGAGTTTGTGAGGAACCTGGAAATATGGCGCGAGCATGGGTTACTATCGTTTACAATAAATTTACAGGGGGGTAGCCCCCAGGGATATTCCCAATCTCAGCCATGGCATAATTCTGCATATTTTGAAGACGGAAGTCTCAGACCTGAATATATGTCGCGGCTGGAACGGATACTGACAAGAGCCGATGAGCTGGGCATGGTCCCGATCCTTGGTCTTTTCTATTTTGGTCAGGATGAAAGGCTGAAGGACGAGGAAGCTGTTAAAAGAGCTGTGAATAATGTTATTGACTGGCTTTTTGAGAGAGGTTACAGGAATATTCTCATCGAGGTCAACAATGAATCCAATGTCAGGTATGATCATGAGATATTAAAGCCCCGGAGGGTTCATGAGCTGATTGATATGGTAAAAAGCAGGGAAAAAGACGGATTCAGGTTTTATACCGGTACCAGTTACGGAGGAGGCTTTATTCCGTTGCCGAATGTTGTAAAATCTTCAGATTTCTTACTTTTGCATGGCAATGGTGTTTCTGATCCCGCCAGGATCTCAGACATGGTTGTCAAAACCAGGGAAGTGGAGGGTTACACACCCAAACCGATCCTTTTTAATGAAGATGATCATTTTGATTTTGAAAAAGAGAATAACAATTTTATCTCAGCATTAAAGAGTTATGCCTCGTGGGGGTACTTTGATTACAGGATGAAAGGAGAGCAGTACGAAGATGGGTATCAGAGTGTCCCTGTTGACTGGGGTATCAATTCCTTAAGAAAGAAGCAATTTTTTAACCTGCTTAAAGAGATCACTGGAACAAAATAAAAACTTAAATTAATAATTCCTGAGGTATGAAAAACAGAGTTGTTTTACTATTTGCTTTTGCTATTGTTTTTGCAGGATGCAGGCAGAAGGCTGATTTTCCGATCACTGATCTGCATGTTCACATTAAGGGAAATTTCACTCTTGACGATGCGGTAAAGAAATCAGAGGCGGAGAATATCAGGTACGGCATTGCAATCAATTGCGGAGTCGGGTTCCCCGTACATAGCGACAGCCAGATTGATTCCGCGCTGGCCACGATGAAGGATTATCCCCAATTCTATAAAGCCATGCAGGCTGAAGGAAGGGAATGGGTTGATATTTTTTCGATGGAATCGATAAATAAATTTGATTATGTTTTTACCGATGCGATGACCTTTACTGATGCAAAAGGAAGGAGGAACCGTATCTGGATGCCCCGGGAGACCTTTATAGATGATGAAGAGGAATTCATGGATTACCTTGTAAAGACACTGGTTACCATTCTTAATACGGAGCCCATTCACATCTATGTTAATTCAACGTTCCTGCCGGATCAGATGGCTGACCGTTATGACCAGTTCTGGACCACTGGAAGGATGGACAAGGTTATCAGGGCTGCAAAGGATAACGACATCGCCATTGAGATCAACAACAGGTATGAGATCCCGTCGGCCGCTTTCATAAAAAGGGCAAAAGCTGCCGGTGTCAAGTTCACAGTAGGGACGAACAATGCCGACGAAAATTTCTCAGGAGCTGAGTATGCAAGGAGAATGATCAGGGAGTGCGGGCTTACAGAAGACGATTTCTGGCTTCCTGTAAAGAAGAACTGAAGAGGCTAGCATAAAAAACACGTGACAAAGGAATCATTATGCTGCTACGCCTTTACACCGCTACGCCTTTACACCGCTACGCCCCTACGCCCCTGCGCCTCTACGCCTCTACACCTTTATATTGCCTGACTCATTAATAATGAAATATGGAGCATTTAGCGTTAGCGAGAATACTTAAGTTCCTTCCGGGGATTATTCTCGGATTGACTGTTCATGAGTTCAGTCATGCTTTTATTGCGCATAAATGCGGTGATTCCACATCAAAGGATCAGGGCAGGATATCGCTTAATCCATTGAGACATATTGATCCGCTCGGTTTTATAATGATCCTGGTAGCGGGGTTCGGGTGGGCGAAGCCGGTTCAGTTCAACGAACAGAATCTGAAGAATCCTGCGAAAGACATTATGAAGATCGCTGTAGCGGGTCCCTTATCGAACGCATTGACAGCGATGGTTCTTTCGGTTTTATTTTCAGTGTTCAACATGTTTATACCAGTTTATCCCAGCCAGGGTTTCCAGGTTCTGAATGAAGTTTTTCTGTACGCCATATACATTAACTGGGGATTATTCATTTTCAACCTCATTCCCCTGCCCCCATTAGACGGATCGCATCTTCTTTTTAACCAGTTCCGCAAATACCCGGTACTTTACCATGGTCTTTACAAATATGGTACGATGGTCTTGTTCGGGCTAATCCTGGTTTCGGTAGTTTCAAAAGTGAATCTTCTACCCATCTGGCCCCTGATGCGTTTTTTGAGCGAAGGGTTCCTTTCGGTTGTCGGATACGGGTAATTCGCACCTTACTTCAGAACCCGTTTTAACTGGCGGGAGAGAATTCTTAAAGCATCAGCTGTCGGGTATCACAGGTAGTTTTACACTTGATTATGGGGACGTGATTTTGCGATTTTTTTTTGACAAATGAGAAAAGTGTCTTATCTTGTAAGAAACGTCGGGTCATGAAATCTTTTATAATCACATTATTCATTTTTATGGGAAGTTGCGGTTATCCCCAGGCCGATAAGTATGATAAGGCCAGGGAGAGGATGGTTACAGTCCAGATCGTGAACAGGGGAATAACGAATGCTGCAACACTCAGGGCCATGAGGAAGGTGCCACGTCATTTGTTTGTTCCGAAGGAGTATGAGAAGGAGGCCTACAACGATTATCCCCTTCCGATCGGGTATGGCCAGACTATTTCCCAGCCTTACATTGTGGCATACATGACTGAGGTAGTAAACCCCACTAAGAAGAAGAAAGTTCTTGAGATTGGCACCGGGTCGGGTTATCAGGCTGCTGTACTGGCAGAGATTGTCGATACAGTTTACACGGTTGAGATCATTCCCGACCTGGCCAGGGAATCTGCTGAAAGGTTTGCAAATCTTGGTTACAAAAACATTGTCGCAAAATTCGGCGACGGGTATAAGGGATGGCCTGAAAAGGCCCCATTCGACATAATTGTTGTCACGGCTGCGCCGCATGAGATCCCCCAGCCGTTGATTGATCAGCTTGCGGAAAACGGAAGGCTGGTGATACCTGTCGGTGCTCCCTCCGCGGTGCAGGAGCTTATTCTTCTGGAGAAGAAGAACGGCAAGGTTGAAACGCGCCGTTTATCCTTTGTCAGGTTTGTCCCGTTCAGAAGGCTCTAGGGCACCAGCCTTCGCGTAAAGCTTCGGCTGGCAAAGCAGGGCTCAGGGCTCCAGCCTTCGCGTAAAGCTTCGGCTGGCAAAGCAGGGCACAGGGAGCAGGGAGCACTCTCCTACTCTCCCACTTTCCATCGCCCCCTCGCCCCCTCGCCCCATCGCTCCATCACCCTATCGCTCCATCGCTCCATCGCTCCATCGCTCCATCGCCCCCTCGCTCCCTCGCCCCCTCGCCCCATCGCCCCATCG
>JAHYJA010000127.1 GCA_019429325.1 Bacteroidales bacterium | reverse complement strand
TTACGGGACGTATATTAATGAATACATACCTGTAACAAAAAAGCATGATTATGTTTTTTGCTGCCATTATTTACCATGAACCGGGATGATCATAAAGGTTAATAATCATGAAACCAGAAAATTTTTCAGCAAAATCGAGGCTTGACAGCTTCAAATTCGCCATAAAGGGACTCCTTACACTTATCCGATCCGAACATAATGCAAGGATACATCTTGGAGCAGCACTCCTTGCAATAGCCGCCGGAATTATACTTAAGATAAGCCGTGCTGAGTGGATGCTGATAATAATCGTAATAGGAATGGTACTTCTTGCTGAGCTTATAAACAGCTCCCTCGAAGCCATCGCAGATGTTGCTGATCCGGAACGTAACGAGAAAATCGGGAAAGCAAAGGACTATGCGGCTGCAGCAGTGCTTGTTGCGGCAATTATTTCCGCAATCGTCGGCGGATTGGTCTTTATACCGAAAATACTCGATTTGTTTTGAAAAAATAGTAAATTCAACAATTACTAAATGGTTCCAAAGTTCCAAAGTTCCAAAGTTCCAAAGTTTCAGAGTTTCAGAGTTTCAGAGTAAAAAATATCATCATGGGAAAAAGGAAGATAACAAGGCGCAAGGCTATTGCTGCTGCATCGGCAGGAGCACTGGGAACAATAGTCAACTGGTCCTTTACACCCTTCACAACAGGGAGTAAAGAACAGGATAAGCTTGCTATACTTGGCGGACCCAAAGTACGTGAAGGCAGGTGGCCTTCATGGCCTGTGTGGGATGAAGCTGCCGAAAAGAACATCACCGATATGCTACGCACAGGAAGATGGTGGAGAGGCAGCGGAGAACACGTTGCTGAATTTGAGACAAAATACGCGGAGCTGATGGGAGTAAAACGATGCCTGGCAACAGCCAGCGGTACAACGGCTCTTATTACCTCTCTCAAAGCCCTGGGCGTTGATGCGGGTGATGAGGTGATTGTATCCCCCTTTACATTTATAGCTTCATATAATGTGATATTTATGAATAAGTCCCTCCCTGTGTTCGCGGACACTGATCCGGAGACTTTTCTTATAGATCCTTCAAAGATTGAATCCCGCGTAACGGAGCGCACAACAGCAATAATTCCCGTTCATATCTACGGACTGCCTGTTGATATGGACAGTGTTAATGCTGTTGCACGGAAGCATAACCTCAAAGTGATCGAGGATGCATGCCAGGCCTGGCTGGCAGAATACAAGGGGGAAAAGGTGGGATCGCTTGGCGATGCCGGATGCTTCAGCTTCCAGAACTCCAAAAATCTTCCGGCAGGTGAAGGAGGAGCTATTATCAGCAATAACGAATCATTCATGGACAAATGCCATTCGACACACAACTGTGGAAGGCCTTTTGGCAGTGTGCCCAGAACAAGCTCCTACCCTATTGCGGGAACCAATTTCAGAATGCAGCAGATACAGGCACTGATCCTGCTTTCGCAGATGAACCGTATTCAGAAGGATGCTGACATAAGGCTTGCAAACGCCAGGTACCTCGATGAACAGCTGAGCAAAATCCCCGGTATTATCCCTTACAAACTGGCAAACGGTGCAACCCGCTCCGCCTATCATCTCTATCCTTTCAGATATCTGAAGGAGGAATTCAATGATACACCGAAAGAGAGGTTTATACGTGCCCTCGGTGCAGAGGGGATACCCTGCAGCAGCGGCTACGGACCTCAGAACAAAGACGGACTGATAGAAGAACAGCTAAATTCAAAAGGCTATAAAAGGCTCTTCCCTGAATCGCGGCTGAAACAGTGGCGCGAAGAGAATATCCTGCCGGGAAATGACAGGCTATGCAGTGAAGCTGTCATTTTCTCCCAGAGTATACTACTGGGAAGCAGAAGCGACATGGAGGATATTGTGAAAGCCATAACCAAAATATATCAGAACAGGGATTCACTAAAGGCATAGCAGAAAGGGCTGAAACGGATAAAGCAAAAGTTAGCAGTCAGTAAACATAATACTTTCTTGCACTGAGCACTGAGCACTGAGCACTGAGCACTGAGCACTGAGCACTGAGCCATAAAAGACGGAAAGCAGTTGGCTAAGAGGAACTATATAGTTTAATTCATAAGATCCCATCACGATGAAAAGACTTATTACAATTGTTTTAGTATGTGCGGTACTTCTATTGAATTTTTCCTGTTCAGGAAATAAAACCGTGGATACAGTAATCAAAACAGAGTCAAATAACATTCGTAACTATCTGGTTCAGGCAGCTCATGATATTACTGAACATTCAGGTAAAGATTTCAACTCTGCAACAGAGTGGGTAAGGATAAGACCTGAACGCTATTCTGAACTGATAGAGATGCTCAGTCTGCAGGATATGCCAATGGACGGAGAAAGGCCACCCCTGAATGTTAATATTACAGGAACCATTCAGAGAGACGGGTACCGGATAGAAAAACTCTGGTATGAGTCTCTTCCGGGTCTTTATGTTCCTGCTAATCTGTATATCCCCGATAATATTAAAGAACCGGTTCCCGCACTTATTTACGTGTGCGGCCATTCCCATACACAGAAAGTTCATTATCAGACACACCCGGCAAAATTTGCACAACTGGGATTTATTTGTCTCATAGTTGAAACAATACAGTACGGTGAGGTCCGGGGTGAGCACTGGGGCTGCTATGCCAGGGGCTGGTTCAATTGGTACAGCAGAGGTTATACTCCTGCAGGGGTTGAGGTATGGAACGCAATCCGGGGACTTGACCTTCTTGCAGAAAGGCCGGAGGTTGATCAGGAAAAGATGGGTGTTACAGGTATCTCCGGTGGTGGGGCTATCAGCTGGTTTCTTGGCGCAGCCGACCCGCGCATTAAAGCTGTTGCCCCTGTTTGCGGAGCCAGCACTCTCGGGGCGCAGATAACAACCCGTACAATTGACGGCCACTGCGATTGCATGATGTATATCAACACCTTCCAGAGAGATTTCAGGGATATAGGGGCACTTATAGCACCAAGGCCTATCCTCATAGGACAATCGGACCGCGATGGTCTTAACAGGGTTGAGTCGGTCCGGGAGATCTATACCGACCTTAAAAGGATATATGACTTGCATGGCGTGCCGGGAAACATCAGCTATATAGAAACTCCCGGAGGACACTCCTATCATGAGAAATCAAGATCCGGGATCTTCTCATTCTTTTTGGAGCACCTTATGGGCAAAAGTGTATCACCGGAAGAAGCAGGAGATATCGATCAATCACCCGGAACTCTTCTTTCGGAGCAGGAACTTCAGGTATATGTCGACGGCCCGCCGCCCGGTGACCGTACAACCACTATACAGGATTCATTTGTAAGCCTTGCCGTAGATCCCGAAATATCTTCGGATAATGAACTTAATGCTTTTCGCGAAAAGGTGACTGATTTCCTCAGAACAAGAAGTTTCGGGGCTTTTCCCGATAATCCCCCGTCATTTGATTCTGTAAGGGTTTTCCGTACACTCGACAGGGCAAGCCATGGCAGTGATATCTACAGTTTCGTCTCCGAGGAAGGGTGGCGCCTGAAAGCCGACCTTCGCTGGAGAAATGATCCCGCGGAAAGAAAACCCTTGATGATCGTACTGAGAAACAGCAACGAAAAACGTTATGCTTCCGAAGAATTCATCAGCGGTCTCGATAATACCTGGAACATAGCTTATCTTGAAGTAAGGGGAGTCGGGGAATACGGCTGGGATTCCAACCTGCAATGGCATGTACGCCGCGCCTCGGCATGGACAGGCAGAACCCTTGCCTCCATGCAGGTCTACGACCTGCTTAGATGCATTGAGTTTTGCCGTACACTTCCCGGGGTTGATGCGGAAAGTATAGGTTTAGCGGCAAGGGACGATATGGGGGTGGTGGCTCTTTATGCCGCTCTTCTTGACGGAAAGTGCAAAACCCTGATCCTGAAAAATCCGCCTGAAAGCCAGAATGTTGGAAGCAGTCCTGATGGAAGAGGAGCCGCCGTGGAGATTCTTAACTGCCTGAGGATAACCGATGTTTACCAGTTGCCTGCATTACTTGCACCTGCAGAAATAATCTTTATCGGTGAGATGCCAGGATCGTACAAATGGTCTGAATATCTGCTGAACAAACTGGGAATAAAATCAATTACACGAATTGATGACTTATAACAGGTCGCTCCTACGGAGCTCACAGGTTATTTAAAACATCTGTTCTACAAACATATCGCACCTACGGTGCTTGAATAAATGTTGTATCCTTCAATCATTTTATTGCTCCGTAGGAGCGACCTGTTTGTAGCTCCGTAGGAGCGGCATGTTTGTAGCTCCGTAGGAGCGACCTGTTTGTAGCTCCGTAGGAGCGGCATGTTTGTCAGCTAATAATCATCTCATTTAACCCTTTACTCAGATCGAAACAGACTACCGAACCGGTCCTGTCAGAAAACCAGGTTCCTTCTTTCAGGGCCTTTTGATCCTTCACCCTTAACAGCGGCCTCTCTGATCCTTCTCTTCTGATGCGTGGATTACGGAAAGCTGCATTAACCCTGACAGTAAATCCGGGTGCCGCAAATGGCGCCTTCAGCAACAGTGAACTTCTGTTAACAGTTATTACTGTCAGTTCCTTAGCTGCCCAGTATCTTGCGATTTCGCTTAATTTCATCCAGATCAGATGATCATATTTCTGATCCAGACGCTTCTTTATCTCCTTCAGGATATTGAACCCGACCTTTTCACCATTGTAGAATATACCCGGCCAGTGACAAACCATAATTGCCGGTTCGCCGCTCTCTATAACCTCAACCATCCGTCCCGACTGCAGGTCTTCAGTAATGAACCTGTCAACATTCCCGGGCACAAGACCATCCCATCCTCCGAACCAGTCGCCGGTACAGCCGATTACAGAGACCACACACTCAGGATCAGGCCCTTCAAGTCCTGAAGGATTCAGAACCTGAGGTGCCACACTCCTCTCCTTTTCGGTGAAAAGATCGCGGAAATAATGGGGTATTTCAGCGCCATAAACATCCCTTACGGCTTCCAGCGTACTTAAAGCCAGGTTATTCTGGTTCCTTCCGCCATAACCGCCCGGTGTGGTGAGACCTTCACAGGGAAGGCCCGCTTCTTTAAGTATATTCAGCGCATAGGCCTGGTAAGCGGCCAGCTCGTCAGCACTCTTTTTCTGGCTCCACTCCCAGTTTTCCATGTAATCAGGGGTTGCATACGGATAGGGTTGTCCGGTTTTAATATCAATTACCCGTGTATGAGTGACCATCTCAGGATGTATATCCCAGTTAGGCAGGATCACTTCCCTTACAAGCTCGAGGCTGTTTTGAAGTTCGCGCTCAGTCCAGCCCGGGATGAACCGGCTCACCCAGCCTGTACATGCAGGAAAAGGCACTATGCTATATTTCCCTTTCACTCCGTTTTCGAGGCTCCATTCACCAAATTCCCGCACAAAGCTGTCGGGGATCTCCCGGGGAAGCCTCCTCCAGTCCTGCTTATACTGGTCTGGGAATACTTCTCCAAATTGTGGTATTCCGAAGTGTGCCATATTGACAAGGCATGTCGAGTCATCAATTATCAGGCTCACCGGAACGCGGTTGTATGGATTTAAAACCTCTGCCGGAACGGCAACCCTTCCGGGCACCTCCGCCGTGCGGGAATAAGCTGCAGAAACAGCGCCTGCCCCGGCCATCTTAACAAAAGAGCGTCTGGATATTTTCATTCTGATCGTATTAATGGTTCCCGAAAGGAAATTTAATAAAAATTTATCAGATGCAACGGTCACTGTGAGGAATTAACATTTTGTCCGGCCTTTCTTGTTTCGCCGGATATCACATTATGGGAAATTGGTTAATAATCTTTAACACAGAACTCTGCCGATTTCAGCTTTTTTAAGAATTTTGAATGATTGTTTGTTCTATTTTTGCACCGGATACAGGATTTCAGTTTTAACAGATGGGCAGTGTTTCAAGACGAAATATCATTAAATCACTAATAGTTGCACCCTTTGCGGGGTTTGCACCATATCTCAGAACCGCCATGTCTGATAATAAAGAAAGAGTTTCTCCTGATTTTGAACCGGGCTACCTGAACCTGCACCGGACAGGAGAGCTGAAGCGCCGGGGCGGGGAGCTGTGGCAGATGATGGAAAGCTGTGAACTCTGTCCGCGTATGTGCGGTGTCAACAAACTGAAGGGAAAGAGAGGATTCTGCGGTGCAAATTCCCGGCTTGAGACAGCATCCTTCCATCCTCATTTCGGAGAAGAGAGACCTCTTGTCGGGCAGGGAGGCTCAGGTACCATCTTTATGTCCAACTGCGCTTTAAGGTGCGTGTTTTGCATCAACTGGGAAGTGAGTCAGGGCAAAGACAGGACCCCGGGAAGCATTGATGCCCTGGCCAATATGATGTTATCTCTTCAAAAGAGCGGGTGCCCGAACATCAATTTTGTGACTCCCACTCATTATTCTCCGCATATCCTGCTTGCTGTCGATAAGGCAGCTTCAAAAGGGTTAAAAGTACCATTGGTTTACAATACATGCGGATGGGAAAGAGTTGAGATCCTGAAGATCCTTGATGGGATTATTGACATATATCTGCCTGATTTTAAGTACGCTGATGGACAGATGGCCTCAAAGTACTCATCTGGGGCAGTAACATATCCGGAGATTACCAGGAACGCACTGCTCGAGATGCATCGTCAGGTGGGAGTGGCAAAGCCTTCAGAGAACGGACTGATGCGCAGGGGCCTTATGATAAGGCACCTTGTGATGCCGAACAATGTCAGCGGATCGAAGGAAGTTATCGGATGGATCGCTGAGAACCTGCCAAAAGATACTTATCTGAACATTATGTCGCAATACAGACCTGCTTATAAGGCTTCCGGTTATCCGGAGATTTCCAGGAGCATCACCCGCGAAGAATACCAAAGTGCTGTAAACCATGCAAAAAGTGCAGGATTGACCAATCTCGAAATTCAGGGCTATTCATGGTAAAGAGTATATCTCGAATTTTTTTAGTACCTTTCAATGTTGATTTAAATTGAAAACCGATTATTAAGATAATTACTTATTATATTGAATATGAAAAAGATACTTGTTATTGGAGGAATACTGGTGGCCTTGATCGGCCTCGGGGTTTTTAATAAACTGATCTCAAAAGACAGTACGGTCAGCACCTACGCTGAAGCCCAGAAAGGAGTTTTCGAGATAACGGTTACCAATTCCGGGGAGCTTTTGGCAGAGAACTCCATCGAAGTCATGGGACCGGAGCTTGGGCAGACATCAAACCAGGGTCAGGGTGGCGGAGGAAGGGGCCAGGTGCAGGCTCATGGCAGGGGTATGGATATGCGTATGATGGATTTCAAGATTGTTGATATTGTACCCGAAGGTACTATGGTAGAGAAAGGTGACTATATAGCTCAGCTCGACAGGACATCTTACGACAACACCTTAAGGGAAGAGGTTGAAAATGTTAAAACCCTGAAGGCAAACGTGGAAATGAGAATGCTCGACACGGCAGTATCCCTAACCAACCTGAGAGATGAGATCAAGAACATGAAGTATCAGGTCGAAGAGGCAGGCATTACTCTCGAACAATCGAAATATGAACCACCCGCAACGATCAGGCAGGCAGAGATCGCTCTTAATAAAGCGCAGAGAGCCCTCGAACAACTTTATAAAAGCTATGAGCTTAAGGTGGCACAGGCAAGGAGACAGATCACCTATCAGCAGCTGCTTCTTTCGAGGAGGGAGAGGCTCGTGGAGGATCTGCAGGAATTCCTGGCACAGTTTACAATAAGGGCCCCCTCTCCCGGTATGGTCACATACAAGAAGGACAGGACCGGTGCCAAAAGAAAAACAGGCTCATCAATCAATGCCTTTGATAAAGTTGTTGCAACCCTCCCCGACCTCTCGTCCATGATCTCCAAGATCTATGTCAGCGAGATTGAGATCAACAAAGTAAGTGCCGGCCAGCCGGTTGAAATAACTATCGACGCCTTTCCTGAGAAACTGTTTACCGGAACTGTGACCAGTGTTGCCAACATTGGTGAACAACTCCCGAATTCAGATGCAAAGATGTTTGAGGTAATGATTAAGGTCAACAGCTTTGACCCTGATCTCAGACCTGCAATGACAACATGGAACAAGATTGTCATAAAAACGGTTGCAGATGCCGTATTTATTCCCCTCGAATGTGTGAGGACCGGAACCGACGGCCTCCCCTATGTCTATAAGAAAAACAGGACAAAACAGATAGTAAAGCTCGGTGATTTCAATGACAAGCATATAGTCATTGAACAGGGGATTGAAGCAGGCACTTCCATCTATACCATGATACCTGAAAATGCCGAGTCGTTCAGGATAGTAGGCGCTAATTTGTTTGTCTCCGGATCGCAGGGCAACTGACCGGTCTTGAGTGTTTGTAATGATAAAAATATCCATCATATCACCAAGTGTAAGAAAAGGCAGGTTAAGCCACAGGGCGGCACTCTATTTCAGAAATTTCATCCTGGAGAAGAATATCGGGGACGTCGAAATTCTTGATCTGGCGCACTACAATTTCCCTTTGTTCGATGAAAGGTTGAGGCGCCAGGAGAATCCTACTCCTGCAATGATCGATTTCTCTGACAGGATCAGGAAGTCCGACGGGGTGATCATAATAACCCCGGAGTACAATGGCGGATATCCTGCCAGCCTTAAAAATGCCATTGATCTGCTCTATTCTGAATGGCAGAAAAAGCCGGTTGCATTTGTTACAGTATCCGATGGAAATTTTGGTGGCACACAATCAATAACCGCCCTTCAGTTCGTGTTCTGGAAAATCGGGGCGACCTCGGTGCCGGTCTCTTTCCTGGTTCCCTATGTCGATAAGAGCTTTGACGCGGATGGTGTTCCTGCCGATAAACAAACCATGGACAAAAGGGCGGAGGCTTTCGTGAACGAGCTCTTGTGGTACATACGGGCAAAAAAAGACGCTCCGGAATAACAGAGACTGACGAATTGCCCCGGAATTACCGGCCGGTTAGTTTAAAAAACCTATCTTTACCCTGAATCTTCAAATAATTAAACATATGGCTTATAATCAATTTGACAGTTTTAACCTGCCACCAGGCTGGAAAAAATACCTTAACAACTACAAGAAGATCCTTCTTGGAATTGTTGTGGTAATTTTCCTTCTTACATCACTTTTCCAGATTAATCCGGAAGAGGTTGGTATCATAACACGGTTCGGTAAATATGTCAGGAGAGTAGAACCCGGGCTGAACATAAAGCTTCCCATCGTGGAGAGGGTTTACAAAGTTCCCGTGGAGAGGCAGCAGAAGCAGGAATTTGGTTTTCGTACCATTAGCGCAGGAGTTCAGTCGACCTATACCAAAACCGGTACTTCCGAGGAGTCCCTGATGCTGACCGGTGACCTTAATCTCGCTGATGTT
>JAHYJA010000126.1 GCA_019429325.1 Bacteroidales bacterium | reverse complement strand
TGGGCATCTCACCCACAAGGGCTGGCGCACGTCAGCTTGTTTCCCACAGGCACATTACAGTTAACGGAAATGTCATCAACATACCTTCCTGCCAGCTCAAACCCGGGGATATTATCGCTGTACGCGAGAAATCCAGATCACTGGAAGCAATTGTTGACGCAATATCCGGAAGAAGACATTCGAAGCTCTCCTGGCTTGAATGGGACGATGCCCAGATGGCCGGAAAATTCATGAGTGTTCCGGACAGAACAGATATACCTGAGAATATCAAGGAACAGCTTATTGTTGAATTGTATTCAAAATAAATATATAAGATAAATTCTATGGCCATTTTATCATTCCAGAAGCCTGACAAGGTAATTATGCTTGAAGCCACCGACAAGTACGGAAAATTTGAGTTCCGTCCGCTTGAACCCGGTTATGGCATTACCGTGGGCAACGCTTTGCGAAGGATCCTTTTATCCTCGCTCGAAGGATTTGCCGTCACAACGGTTAAGATCGACGGCATCGACCACGAGTTCTCAACCATCCCCGGTGTAATAGAGGATGTCACGGAAATTATCCTCAAGCTGAAACAGGTAAGATTCAGAAGGATAATCGAAGAGAGCGATCAGGAAAAAGCCGTTATCAAGATCAGCGGCCAGGAACTCTTCAAAGCTGGCAGCCTTAACAATTCGCTGAGCAATTTTGAGGTACTCAACCCGGATCTTGTTCTGTTCAGGATGGAACAGGATGTCAAGCTGAACATAGAACTGACCATAAGCAGAGGCAGGGGCTATGTTCCGGCAGAGGAAAATCAGCCTGAAGAGAGTGAATTCGGACTTATTGCCATAGACTCAATCTTTACTCCTGTCAGGAACGTTAAATACGCGGTGGAGAACTATCGTGTGGAGCAGAAGACCGACTATGAGAAGCTCTTGCTGGAAATAGAGACCGACGGATCGATCCATCCGAAAGATGCTCTGAAAGAGGCTGCAAAAATTCTGATCTATCACTTTTTACTTTTCTCGGACGAAAAGATCACCCTCGATTCGGATGATAAGCTGGGAAATGAAGAGTTTGATGAGGAGATCCTGCATATGAGACAGCTTCTTAAGACCAAGCTTATTGACCTGGATCTCTCAGTACGTGCTCTGAATTGCCTGAAAGCTGCTGAAGTCGAAACACTTGGCGACCTTGTCAAGTTCAATAAGAACGACCTTCTGAAGTTCAGGAACTTTGGAAAGAAATCGCTTACCGAGCTTGATGAACTCCTTGAGTCAATGAGCCTGTCGTTCGGGATGGAAGTAAGCAAATATAAACTGGATAAAGATTAATTTGAAACTGTTTGAGGAAATAGAGAGATGCGACATCAAAGAGTTATAAACCATTTAGGAAGAAAGAGTTCTCACAGGAAAGCGATGCTCTCAAATATGGCGGCGTCGCTGATCCTGCATAAGAGGATAACCACAACTGTTGCCAAAGCCAAAGCGCTTAAGACATTTGTGGAGCCTGTTATTACAAAATCGAAGGAAGATTCGACCCACTCAAGAAGGGTCGCATTCAGCTATCTGCAAGACAAGACTGCGGTCTCCGAACTGTTCAGGGAGGTCTCGCCAAAGATCGGGGAGAGGCCGGGCGGATACACCCGTATCCTCAAAACCGGCAACAGGATCGGCGATAATGCTGAGATGTGCATCCTCGAGCTGGTTGATTTCAATGAAAACATGCTTGCCGGAGCAGAAGCTAAACCAAAAGCCGCCCGCAGAAGAAGAGCTTCGAAGAAAAAAGAGGGCGGAGATGAGGTAAAAGCCATCCGGGGGAAACGTACCGCTTCATCAGCAAAGCAGGCTGAGAAGGCTGAGGCAAAGGAGGTAAAGGGTACTACGGAAGCACCGAAACTACCTGAAACTTCTGAAACACCTGAAACACCTGAAACTTCTGAAACACCTGGAACCCCTGAAAAACCGGAAACTGAATAAGCAACCCGAAAATAAAAATCTATGAGTCAGATAGTTAATGTTCGTGCACGTGAGATTCTCGATTCGCGTGGTAATCCTACCATTGAAGTAGATGTTATAACGGCCAGCAATTCCTTCGGCAGGGCGGCCGTACCATCCGGTGCCTCGACAGGGGAGAATGAAGCCCTTGAACTGAGAGACGACGATAAGAGCAGATACCTTGGTAAGGGCGTTCTCAAAGCGGTTCATAATGTAAACAATGTAATTGCCGAAGAGATTGCCGGAATGGAAGTTACTGATCAGGCCGGAATCGACAGAAAGATGATCGAGCTTGACGGGACAAAAACCAAAAGCAATCTGGGAGCCAACGCGATTCTGGGTGTCTCCCTGGCCGTTGCCAAAGCTGCAGCCTCATATCACGGGCTGCCCCTTTTCAGATATCTGGGAGGCCCTAATGCAGTTACCATACCCGTGCCAATGATGAATATCATTAATGGAGGATCCCATTCCGATGCCCCGATAGCTTTCCAGGAATTTATGATCAGACCCGTGGGAGCCCCCTCATTCAGGGAAGGACTCAGGATGGGGGCAGAAGTGTTTCATTCGCTTAAAAAAGTGCTGAAGGAGAGAGGTCTGAGCACCGCTGTCGGTGATGAAGGAGGCTTTGCAGCTTCGCTTAAGGGAACAGAAGATGCCCTTGAGACCATCCTTAAGGCAATAACGGATGCAGGGTATGTTCCCGGAAAGGATGTAACAATTGCACTCGACCCTGCCGCTTCGGAGTTTTTTATTGAAGGTATATATGATTATACCAGATTTGAGGGACCAGACGGACCAAAGAGGACACCGGAACAGCAGGTGGCATTCTTTGAAGAGCTGGTTGCCAGGTATCCGATCGATTCTATCGAAGACGGGATGGCTGAAAATGACTGGGACGGATGGAAGCTGATGACCGACAGGCTCGGGAAAAAGATTCAGATCGTGGGAGATGATCTTTTTGTAACCAATGTTGAATACCTGAAAAAAGGAATTGAAATGGGATGCGCCAATTCGATCCTTATTAAAGTAAACCAGATAGGCACCCTGACTGAAACCCTTAACACTATCGAAATGGCCCACAGGGCCGGATATACCACCGTCACGTCCCACCGGTCGGGTGAGACGGAAGATTGCACAATTGCTGATATCGCCGTTGCAACCAATTCAGGACAGATTAAGACCGGTTCCTGCAGCAGGACAGACAGGATGGCAAAGTACAACCAGCTTCTCAGGATAGAGGAGATGCTCGGCGACCTCGCACTCTATGGCTTCAGGAAGTAGTTATTAACAATTGTTGATAACTGCTGTTCATTTCCCGTGGATAATTACAAACCCGAACATGATGGTTTTATGCCGTTCTTTTATTATCTTTGTTTTATCAGGTGAGCGATAAAAGACTGCTCCGAAGATATGGAGACAGAAAATGGTTCTTAATTGAGTTACGATCTGTCTCGGTCAGGCCTCCGGGCCTGCATATCGGAAGAGCCGAAGTCTGAGCCAGGGGGCCTCGGTCCCCGATGTTCAGAAGGTCAGCGAGAACCGGAAACGATCTTTCAAAGACTGAGTCACAGGGCTGATGAGAAAAGGGACTTCGGTCCCGTATTATCGGAAACTAAAAGCCGTTTCCTTCGGGGAATGTCCAAAGGGCCTGAATGACACTTCGTCCCGGAATCCCGCGCAAGCGGGAGAAAGGACAGCCGTAAGGTTCTGCTGTAACAGGCAAAACCCGAAAGCTCAGGGTTGTGAAGCACGACTTCGGTCACGTAACACAGCCGGTCATAATAACAGTAACCTGGCGCCGCAAACGGCTTCGGCTGCCAGCGGTGAATGGGAACTAATCTTAGGAATAGTTCCCATTACTGTTTTATACAGGCCTGAGATCGCCTCTCAACAGGAATCCCTGCCTTATTCTATCCTTAATCTCTCCTTAATGAATATCTTTGGAATTCATTCACACTCTTACCATGGCCTACTCAGGACTGACAGATTTTATCGGCGACCTCAGCGAAAACGATGAGCTTCTCAGGATCAGCACATTCGTCGATCCGCTTCTCGAGATAGCGGAAGTGACCGACCGCGTATCCAAAAGAGGCGGTAAAGCACTCCTGTTTGAAAATACCGGCACCCGGTTCCCCTTGCTTATCAACACCTTCGGCTCCGCAAAGCGTATGTCGATGGCACTCGGGAGAAGGAATCTCAGCGATGCAGGTGAAGAGATGGAAAGCCTGTTTTCATCCATTTCAGAATCAGCCGGAGGACTCTGCGGGAAGCTCACAGGTCTCCTGCGGCTCGGGAAAGCGGCTTCTTACATGCCCGTGAAGGTAAAAGGGAGAGGAGTGTGCCAGCAGATCATCATGAACGATCCCGACCTTGGTATACTGCCTGTCCTGAAATGCTGGCCGCACGACGGGGGCCGCTTTATCACCCTGCCGATGGTGCATACCATCCACCCTGAAACTGGAAAGACCAATGTGGGAATGTACAGGATGCAGATACTCAACAGCAAAAGCACGGCAATGCACTGGCAGAGACATAAAACAGGCGCCTCTCATTTTGCAGCATGGAAGAAAACCGGGAAACTGATGCCTGTTGCAGTTGCTCTCGGGGGAGATCCGGTGTATACTTATGCCGCAACTGCCCCTCTGCCTGAGAACCTGAACGAGTATATCCTCGCCGGTTTCCTCAGAAGAAGGAAAGTAAAACTTGTGAAATGCATTACCAACGAACTGTATGTTCCATACGACGCCGATATTGTCATCGAAGGATTTGCAGACCCGGCTGCTGACTTCGTAAAGGAGGGCCCTTTCGGTGACCATACGGGATTCTACTCGCTTGCCGATATGTATCCGGTATTTAATGTAACCTGTATCACTTATGCCCGGAAAGCCATCTATCCTGCAACAGTGGTTGGGATACCTCCCCATGAGGATGCCTGGTTTGCCGCCGCTACTGAAAAAATATTTCTCACTCCCCTTAAGATAGCAATTCAGCCTGAAATACTCGATTTTCACATGCCTGAACCGGGGGTGGCCCATAACCTGTTAATTGTAAAGATAAATAAAACATATCCCGGACAGGGAATAAAGGTAATAAACTCTCTCTTCGGAGCCGGACAGATGATGTTTACCAAATACCTGGTTGTTGTAAGCGGCAATGTTGATATCAGAAACTATAAAGAGTTGATTAATAATATTTTATTAAACACAAGCTTCAGGAATGATCTGGTTTTCATCAATGGTCCCCTCGATGTCCTTGATCACTCGTCGGATTCGTTCTCTTTTGGGGGCAAGGCTGCTATTGATGCCACGGTTAAACATCCGGAGGAGATCAGAGATGAGCCACCGCCTTTAAAAAACCCGGAATCCCCGGATCAGGGGTTTGACCTGGTCACCCTGTTTTCCGGAACCAGGCTTATTAATGATTTTAATACCGCTCTCCTGGAAGACGATTTGCCCCTGATCATCATTTCGGTCAATCCATCGGCGGACAGCGGGATCATCGGAAAGACAGCTGACTGGTTAAGCCAGTCTGCCGGCGACAGGATATCTGGCCTGATTATCGCAACTGACCATACTGTTGATGTGAGAGATTTTTATATGGTAGCCTGGCAGGTGCTGGGCAACTCCGATCCTGTCAGGGACCACTTTTTTGTTAATTCCTCAACACTGCTGATTGACGGAACTATCAAGGCTTACCGGAAGGGGGGCTTTAATAGGAGATGGCCGAATGTGGTCTGTTCCGACCCTTCAACAATCAGCGATATTGACAGGAAGTGGGATTCTCTTGGTTTTAAGGAGTACTACCCCTCACCTTCACTCAGGTATATGAAGCTTTGCCGCGAGGGCGGGGATTCAGTATCACAGGATGCCCTTGATCTTTTCGATCAGTAGCGCAGGAGTGTAGGGCTTGCTGATATAGTCATCAATCCCGGCCGACATGCATTTTTCCTTATCGCCCAGCATGGCGTTTGCAGTAATCGCTATTATCGGAACATGCGCATTTGTCTCCGCTTCCATCTCCCTAATCTTTTCTGCAGCCACAAGCCCGTTCATCACTGGCATCTGGATATCCATCAGTATAAGGTCATATTTTGATACTATATATTTATCGATGGCTTCCTTGCCGTTGGAAGCAGTGTCGATGCTTTTAACCAGTGGCTTAAGCGTAAGATGAGTGATCTTCTGGTTAATCAGGTTATCTTCGACGAGAAGCAGCCTCACATCCTTTAGCTCCCTGTGCACCCTTGCTTTCAGCAGTCTCTCGCCCTTCTCCGCCACAGGCACCTGATAGCCCTGTTCAGGTACGGGATTGCTGAACGGAAGTATAATATTCAATACCGTATAATTATTGCCCGACTCCTGGCTGAAACTGCCGTTGACAGATGAAATAAGCTTTACAGCATTAAGGCTCACGATCCCCTTTTCGTCTGTAAGAACAATCTTCCTGTCTGTTTGTATCCTGAAGCCTATGAATATTTCATTCTTATACTCTTTCTCACGCTTCACGTTTATGGTAACCTTTACAGGCCTGTCCGATCCGGATCCTTCAACAGTATTGAAGATATCAAGAAAAACCTGCTTCAGGATAACCGGATCGCCAATGCACTCCAGATCATGAAATTCCTTTCTGTTCAGGATGAAATCAATACCGGCCCCCTCTTTCAGGTTGAAAAGTTCAATGGTGTTTTGCAGGGTTGAAATTATGCTGAATCTGATATTCTTCCTGGGTTCATAGCTTATCCCGCCGGCCGACTGCATCGTCAGTTCATTGACGGTGGTAACCATGTTGTTGGTCGACGCGATAAACGTATCGAGCATTTCCTTCTGTTTTTTCTCAAGGTCAGAGGCCCTGAGAAGATCCACTATGATCACCAGGTTGTTCAGGGGCTCGCGGATCTTATGTGAGAAGACGGAGATGATATTATTCTTTCTCTCGTTCTCAAGCTGCGCATCAGTCAGGGAGTTTCTCAGATTCCGGATAACCAGGGCTGATTTCCTCAACACCACCACGATGACCGAAGCTCCGGCAACAATAAGGCAACCTGCGATCAGAAGCCTGCCAAAGGTGATCAGAATTACTGCAAGTATCAGGCAGAAAAGTGCAGCAACAGCGTAAGCCTCAACGATCGTGGCACCTCCTGTGAATAATCCTTCAGAGGATTTGCCTGCATCCTTTTTTTTTGTATTTTTCCCTGGTTTAGTGATCATTGACATCTGTTTGCAGTAGCGTAAAATTACATAAAATATTTTAAATTGCACATGTTGGCCAGTCAACTTCCTTTTAAAGGAAAAATCAGTATTTTTGTCAAAATGGTACAATATTTGAGCTTAAATTTTAAAGCTCAGTAAGGGATGAAGAACTATTTCAGGACATATCTGACGGCGCTGTTTTTATTCTTTATTGCCTCTTCAGCCTGGCTTGAAGCACAGGAGACGGAGGGAATGGTTAAATATTCCCCTGATTTCAGGTTCCGGGAGGGGATCTATGTCAACTTTGACCAGGTGAGGCTAAATAATCCCATCCCGAAAGCAAAACTTCTTACCTCGGCAGACTACAACGACAAGGATTTTTTCAGGAAGGTCCTTTCCTCCGACAAGATCTATTATTACGACGGCATGGGATTGAGGCAGGAGATGAATGTTCAGGAAATCTGGGGTTACGCCCGCAATGGTGTTCTCTATATCCAGATACAGGGCAATTTCAACAGGATCACTTTTGTTGGCAGTATCTGTCATTTTGTTGCTGACGTGTCATACTATGAAAACAGATACCACTCTCCTTACGGGTATGGTTACTACGATCCGTATTACAGCCCGTATTCGCCCTACTATTATTCACCATATTCCTATGGCAGCAGGTACTATTCACCGTACGGCTCATATTATTCTCCTTACAGGCAGAATATGGTGCGCAATGAGATGAAGCAATATCTGATTGATTTCGAGACCGGGAAAATACTTGAATATGATATCAGGAATACTGAATTGCTACTGATGAAAGATGTTGATTTGCACGCAGAGTACATGAGGCTCTCGAACAAAAAGAAGAGAGAACTTATGTTCGTATTTATAAGGAGGTTCAATGAGGCAAATCCGCTCTATATTCCATCCGGCTAAATTTATCCGGTAATTCCTGATCCACTAACCACATATCTGATAAGCTGATGAAAAAAATCGTGGCAGCCTGTACGCTTTTGTTTATGTTTGGGCTTCTGACCGCTCAGCCCCCTTTCCCCGGCAGTAATGAGATCAGGCAGTTTGCCGGTTCCAGGACCTGCGTGGTCTTTGAGAGCGATCCGTTCTCCCCGTTCAATCTGTATATTAAACAGGCCATGAATGAATACTGGAATATTACTCCTTTCGAGTTTGCAGGGGAAGAGACCTTTGAGGAGCGCCGCAGCGATCCTGAATGGTCGTTCATTCTGGTTACTGAAACGACGTTCGACAAGGATAAATCGAATGCCAGCTATTTCTTTATCAATCTGTTACAGGGTAAGAAGGTAAAGAGCATCAGTGAGATGCCTGAGATCTGCGCTGTTCCTCTTGCATTTGCCGGAGAGACGGACATTGAATATGGTTACAAGCTCGGGGCCATTCTTATGTTCATGCAGGAACATGCGCGGCTGATCTCTGCAGAACCGTCGGTTACCGGCAGACGCTATCTCACATATTATAACAAGAATGTTCCCAGGGTGGGGGATAAGAGAATACTTGTTGTCGGGGAGGATCTTTCACCGGCTGTTAACACACCCGACAAGATAAGAGCCATATCCGGCATTAATATAGAGATCGTCGAAGAGGACGAGATCGTAAAGGCAGTGAGGGACAAAGCTCCCAACACTCTTATTCTCCATCTGGTGGGCCCCCCGGAAGGCAGAAATGCGGGCTATTGCTTCAAGATGCTTATAGGCACTGACGATTCCGGGATGTATTACTACAACCGGCACAGGATTGACAGGAATAATCCCAATGGTCTGTTGCTTTCAGATCTGAAGCGTTTGTCGAGGTTCTGATCGTGCATCATTTTTCAAACAACCCCGTCTTTTCATAAACACACCATTGTCATGAGAGAGATCAGAGAATTATCGGAGTCGGAACGTAACTGGGCCATGCTTTGCCATCTTTCCGGATTTGCAGGTTTCTTTTTTCCCTTTGGAGGGATCATAGGTCCGCTTATCTGCTGGCTATCCAGGAAAGATGAGTCTCTCTGGGTTAACCAGAACGGCAAAGCCTCGCTGAATTTCCAGTTGTCCATACTGTTGTATATGATTCTTGCCATCCCTCTCTGCTTTATAATAATAGGCATACCGATAGTTATGTTCCTCGGGGTCCTGAAGATTGTCTGCATTATTATCGCAAGCGTAAAAGCCTCAAAGGGAGAGGAGTACCGTTACCCGCTCAGTATTCCTTTCATCCAGTAACCAGGTTCCTTCAGACATCTGTACAGGTCGTGCAGGTCCTGCAGGTCCTGCAGGTCTCATAGCTCATTGGCTCTTGC
>JAHYJA010000125.1 GCA_019429325.1 Bacteroidales bacterium | reverse complement strand
TTTCATCGTTCCTGTAAACATCCGGAACGGTCGCGGTAATCTTTTCGACAGCGTGCACCAGATTATAGGTGAACGAATCGTAATTGTCAACAACCAGTATCTTTTTCATTTTATACCTCCGGCTAATTCAATTGCTTTTTCAAGGGCACCGAGTTTATGAGTCACTTCATTAAGTTCGTTGTTCTCATCCGATCCTGCCACTATCCCTGCACCGGCCTGGTAGTAGAGGGTATTGCCTTTGCTGAGAAAGGTCCTTATCATTATTGCATGATTGACGGCCCCCCTCAGATCGATATAGCCGATTGTCCCGCCATAGTAGCCCCGCCGCCCGCCTTCATACCTGTCGATCAGCTGCATGGCCATGTGCTTCGGGGCTCCCGACAGTGTGCCGGCCGGAAAGGTAGCCGTCAGCACATCAGAAATGTCCGAGCCTTCCCTCAGATCGCCCGATACGGATGAAACAAGATGAATTACATGTGAGTAGAACTGAACCTCCCTCAGGCTTTCAACCTTTACGTTGAAAGCAAACCTGCTGAGGTCGTTGCGGGCAAGATCCACCAGCATAATATGTTCTGCATTCTCTTTCAGATCATAGGAGAGCCTCTCGGCAATCATCCTGTCATTATCGTCGTCACCAGTCCTTCTGGAAGTACCTGCTATGGGATTTATGTAAGCTTTACGGTCCCGGATCTTGATCTGCGCCTCAGGTGAGGAACCAAAGATCTTATAACTGCCATAATCAAAGTAAAAGAGATAAGGGGAAGGGTTGACTGAGCGTAATGCCCTGTAAACATTAAACTCATCACCGGTAAACTGCCGTGAGAATTGTCTCGACAGAACGATCTGAAAAACATCCCCCCTGTAACAATGCTCCTTTCCTTTTGTGACCATCTCCCTGTACTGGTCATCTGAAATGTCCTGTGACTTTTCCCCAACGGTCCTGAACGGATATACTGCATAGTTCCTGTTGCTGAGAAGCGATGCCAGGGCATCGATACCCCCGGGTTCTCCGTTAATCCGGTTCTCCGTGATCTGCAGATCGTTCCGGAAATGATCTATCGCAATGATATATCTGTAAAAGCTGTATCTTACATCGGGGATCTTTTGCCCGGAAGAGTCCCTGGCTTTTAGCCTGATCTTTTCAAAATATTGTACCGCATCGTAACACATATAACCAAAGAACCCGTTTACCGGTATATCCTCCGCGGGATCGTTTAGTACGAATGACCCTGTAAATGAGGCAAATCTTGAATTGAATACTCTTTTGTCGGTGATCTCGGTTATTATCTTTGACCCGTCCGGATATGTTTCGGTTATAATGTTGTTATCGGCCTCAAATGTTGCCACCTGTTCAAGGCAGATATAGGAGTAGCTGTTCTCATTTCCGCGGTAATCCGAACTCTCGAGCAGAATGGAATTTGGGTAGATATCCCTTAGTTTAAGATAAATACTTACCGGAGTAATCGTATCGGCCAGTAACCTGACAGATTTTGTTTTAATGGTGAATGGTTGCATTTGACTCTTATGATTGGTTTAAAATAAAAACGGCCTGTCGGTGAGAGCGACAGGCCGTTTTTAATATCTTTTTATCCTATATACAAATAGCTGGTAGTCTCACATTTTTAAGCTTGTTTTGCTTAACCACCACCACCAGTTTGTATAAATTGCTTTCATTTTTCAACTATCAATATGATGCAAAAGTAAACATTGTTTTGTATTAAACAAATTTTTCCTGCAAAAAATGCCTCATACTTCCTTTGTTGTTAATAAGCTATAAAGGGAGGTCCAAAACGCATCTGACAGAGAATCCGCCCTTTTTGTTGGCGCTGGTTCTGTCGGCATTGCCGTATCCGTATGAGAGGTCACGGAACCAGGCGTCGTTAGATGTTCGTTCCGATGAGGACCACCAGTAGGCATAACGCTTAATGTTGGTGTATGTTCCGGCAGAAGAACGGTAGCCGCCCGGGAGGGCTGTAAAGCCGGTCTCATTAGTGGCACCTGCATTTGGAGCCAGCCAGTGGAGCGTTCCGGCCTCCTTGAGTGCACTTCCCGCAACATCTTCACCGCCAGGGAAGCTGGTCAGGGTGCTCCATTCCTCATCATCCGGTACATGCCAGCCGGCCGGACAAAGATTTCCGGTATTGACGGCGTACCAGTTATACAGAGCTCCATAGACATCGGTGTCGTCGTTGTACCATGAAAGGCCGGGTGTAGTCAGAGCGGCCCATTCAGTATTATCCGTTACAAGCGGAACGGGAGTGCCGTCATTGTATTTCGTGGTCCTTAGATTTTCCGCCATCCAGGTCTGTGTACCAATCTCAATCGTCTTATAGATGTTCCCATCCTCGTCGGTAAGCGAACCATAGGTCACATCAGGGTTAAAGACGACAGGGATGAAGGTGGTGAAGGTCAGCTCACTGCCATAGGTGGAGCCTATTGAGTTTTCCGCCAGTATCCTGTAATAGTAAAGGGTGCCGGGAGTAAGGTCACTAAGTACAACTTTGACGGGAACATCATCATCGCCGTCGATCACGTCGGGTGTTGAGCTGATACTGAACTCGTAGGAAGTGGTGGGCCCATATTCAAAAACTATTTCAGTCTCCTCCTTGCCGGCATTTACCGTACCGTTGAGAGTCACGGAATTTTCGCCTATCCAGGCTGCCTTGCCCGTTGTGACCTTAGGAGCAGTCGGGTTCACTACTACCGGGGGAACATAAGGATCATCCTCTTCCTTTTTACATCCTGTGAACAGAATGACCATGGTCAGAAACAAAACAAAAACAGACAGATTGAGTTCAGGTATTCTTTTCATAAAAGCCGAATTTAGGAGTTATCCAATTTGCACAAAGATTATGCCAATAAAGGATAATTCCAAATGCCTTAACAAAGACATTGAATGAAGCACTGTTTTATATAAGGGATCAGGAACAGAGAGGAGTTACAGCTCCCTTATCTTGATGTTCCTGAAGCAGATCGGATAACCATGGTCCTGGAGGCCGATATATCCTGATTTGGGAATTCCTGCAATGAATCCCGGGAAAGTCTTGAATTTGCTGTTCTCAACCAGGGCATCCCATTCCGGGGTCCAGAGCTCATATTCAACGACCTTCACTCCGTTCTGGGTATGTGTGACCTTTCCGTCCTTAACCCTTATCACAATATTGTTCCACTCCCCAACCGGCTTAACGGTTTTCGGATCAGCGGCTATCATGTCATACAGCGAACCGGCAAGATGACTGGCGATCTTGTTGTCAGTAGCGTCGATATTATCAAGGATCTGAACCTCGGGTGCGGCGAAATAGATAGGCTGTTTCGGCACCTCCTTTACATAGTAGAATATGCCGGAGTTGCCCATCTTCGAAGTTCTCCAGTCAAGGGAGAGCTCGAAATTGCTGAACTCTTTCAGATGGTAGATTATATCACCGTTTGCACCCTGTCCGGGGGTTCTGCCTACACCTGTGCAGACCTTCATTGCATCATCTTCGAGAATCCAGTTTTTCGGCATGGCGGTTCCGTTGTACTGCCTCCAGCCGGTAAAATCAGTGCCGTTGAACAACAACAACCATCCCTCACTCTTCTCACTTTCGGTGAGGGTGTTAAGCTTCTGGCCCATGGAGGGCAACACTGTCAGAAACGCCATAGCGATCATTAAAAAAAGCAGTGAATATTTTTTCATGGTTATAAAGGTTTTATTCTGCAAGTTAAGAAAAAAATGAATTCCACATTTGAAAAGATCAAATAATCCGGGGTAATCAGGTTAAGGATCTGCTCAGTAAAAATATTTTAAAAAAAAGTGCCAAAAAACTTGCATGACTATTTCGATAGTCGTATATTTGTGGGAAGAGGAAGGAAAGAAGGGAGAACTTTTTTTGCCCTGAGCCCTGCTTTGCCAGCCGTCTTCGTCGGCCGTAGGTCGACTTCGACGACCGAAGGCCGAAACAGTTGGCGAAAAAGAACCTTCTTACTCTGCGCTCTGAGCCCTGAGCTCTGTGCTATATGTTTCCGAACAGAAATTCTATATAATTAATATTTAAATACTTAATGTATATGAGACTAACCAGAGCAGAAGAACAGATCATGCAGATACTGTGGGACATGGAAAAGGGAATCGTAAAGGATATCCGCAACCGTTTCAATGACCCCAAACCTGCACGCAACACCGTTTCAACGGTTGTAAGGATACTTGAGAGGAAGGGATTTGTCGGCCATAAACCCCGGGGAAACACTCACATATACCACCCGCTGGTCTCAAAGAACGATTATTCAAAGAGTCAGCTCTTCGGCCTTATTGAAAATTATTTTGACAATTCGTTTCCTGCGCTCGCTTCTTTTTTTGCGCGTGAAAAAGACCTCTCCATGAAGGAACTCGAATCACTTCTGAAGGATACAAGAAAATCACTTATAAAAGGCAAAAAGAAAAAATAACATGCGATGGAAGCTTTTGCGGGTTACCTGTTAAAGTCGTATGCCTGGCTTACGGGTTTCGCACTCATCTACCTTATTTTCCTGCGGAATGAACGGTTCTTTCTCATTAAGAGATACTATCTGCTTACCGGCATTCTGACAGCACTCATTTTCCCGTTTGTTTCAATCCGGTACCAGGTTGAACTGCCCGCCGCGGAGTTCAGTAATGTAACCATGGCACCTCCGGACACTTCTTATAATCCTGTGGTTAGCGAAGAAGTAACCACAGGATCGTTTGACATCAGGAAGATGCTGCTCTACTCTTACCTCGCCGGTGCCCTGATCCTGATCATACGTTTTCTCTGGCAGGCGGTTTCAATAATGCGGATGATCAGAAAATCAGCATTACAAAAAAGAGACCGTACAATACTAGTCAGGACCGGAGGACTCTATTCTTCTTTTTCCTTTTTCAATTATGTTTTTATCGGTTCGGAGGTCGGCGATCAGGAACTGGATGAGATAATGAATCACGAACTGGTGCATGTTAAACAAAAACACTGGTTCGATCTTATCCTTGCCGAGTTGCTGCGTGTGTTACAATGGATGAATCCGTTTGCATGGATCTATTCCGGCTTTATCAGGCAGAACCATGAGTACCTTGCTGATGAGTCAGCACTGCAAAAAACCTCTGATCCTTCGGTTTACAAGGCGGTTCTGGCAAATCAGATATTGGGCCTTCCGGTATTCAGTATTTCAAATTCTTTCAGTTTTTCAATCAATAAAAAACGGTTTGATATGATGAACAGGATAATTACCTCACCTTACCGCAAGCTTAAGGTACTCTTGGTGCTTCCCGTCTTTGCGGTTATTCTCTATGCTTTCGCAGAAGCGGACTATAGTTATGCTGCACAAACGGCAGATCCTGTAAACATTGAACTTGCAGTGAATGCAGCTCCGGCCGGAAATGATGTTACACTATTAAATCCGCCTGTTACAAATGAACAGGGGACAACCATTACTAAAGAAATTGCTGATCAGAAACAGGTTAAGGGAGTTGTTCTGAAAGAGGACGGGCAGCCCCTTGCGGGAGTTGACATAACAACTACAGGTGCAATGGGTAATGCATATGCTGTCACAACCGACAATGAGGGTCGCTTTGTACTGAACAACATTACTCCTGACCAGTCCCTTCTTTTCTTCTGCAGAGGGTACCGGCAGATGACTCTTAAACCTGATTTCAGCAAGGAAATGAGTGTCCGGATGGAAAGGGATCCGGAATATATGCCACCTCCACAGAGACCAACCCCCATCGTCGTTATTGATGGTGTAATATCTGAGAAACCCTACCCCGATGCGATCCGGGAGCTGGGATATGACCTTGGACCGGTAAGGCTTCTGCCGCCAAATGAGGCAACAGAGAAGTATGGAGAGAAAGCAATTAATGGCGTTTATGAAGTTACCACCAGAAAGAAAGCACTTGAAATGGGTATCAGATCGCCTCTTCCCAGACTGGCCCCTGAAGATTATCCGACTTTCCAGGGTCAACGGCATACTGTTTTTAATGAATGGGTTGCAAGCCGGGTCAGATATCCGGCGGCTGCAAAGGAAAAAATGCTTGAAGGATGGATCACAGTGAATTTAAATATCGAACTTGACGGTGCCATCAGCAACATTGCAGCCGGACCCGGAACAGACCCTGTTCTGGGCGGTGAGGTCGTAAGGGTAATCAATACTGCGCCCGCGTGGGACAAACCTAAAAACCCCGATGTTGATTCTCCATTACCTTTGAGTGTAACGGTAGGATTCAGGCTGCCGGATCAGATACTTAAAGATCCGCCTTATATTGTCGTTGAACAAATGCCGGTGTATCCGGGAGGAGAAATAGAGCTTCTTAATTTCTTAAAAAACAATCTCGTTTATCCCGAGGCCGCAAAAGCTGAAAATATCGAGGGAAGGGTAATTCTGAGGTTTATAGTGACCACTAAGGGCAATGCAGAATCAGTTTCCGTTCTGAAGGGCGTCCATCCGTTGCTCGATGCTGAAGCTGTAAAAACGGTCAGCAAATTATCAGGATTCAAACCGGGAATGCAGGATGGCAAAGCTGTTAATGTGTGGTATATGGTTCCTGTCACTTTTTCGCTTCAGCAGGATACTCCCTGATCCCCTTCAGCTTGCTGAGCTCCAGAAACGCTTGTTTTTTGCGGCTTTAAGGACTTTAAGGGCATTCCTGCGTATCCTTAAGACTATATCACCCGACATTTCCAGCGGTTCCCCGTCGATATGGAACCGTGTTTCAGCTGTTTTTATCACCACCTCTTTGCCGGTCCTGAAGCACCTTACATACTTCGACTTGTGCAGTTTTCCGGTAAAGAGCCTGTAGATGAACGAGAGAAACATGATCTTCGGAAAAGGCTTTATCATTACGATATCCATTATTCCGTCATTCGGAACGGCATCGGGAGCAATAAAGGCATTGTTCCCGAACTGACGCGTGTTGGCAACGGTAAGGACAAAGAGCTCTTCCGAAATGATCTCTTCACCGTCGCTGCTGACGGTAATATGAACAGGGCGGAGCTGAAGGAACGTCTTGAGTGTGAGGTAGACATAGGGAAAAAAACCTCTCAGCTTCAGCTTATTGAACGAATGTGCAACAAAGCTGTCGAGCCCTATTCCTGCCACATTGAGGCACAGCTTGTCGTTGATCTCGATAATATCGATATTAAGGCTCTGGCCGTTAAAGATGTCGCGGAGCAGGGCTCTTATGTTTGGCCTGAACCCGAACTCCTTTGCGAAGCCGTTGCCCGAGCCGATGGGAAGAACCCCGAGGACCTTTTCACTGCCGATCAGTTCAGTCGCAACAGTATGAACTGTGCCGTCGCCTCCTGCAGCAACAAATACGTCATAATCATTAAAGTTATTTCTGATAAGATCTGCAGTGTCCTCAATGCAGAGCGTTTTCAGGCATGACCCCTTACGGCGCCGCTGAAGCTCATTGGCGATAATAAGGTTGATAGGCTGTACCCCGGCCTTTGGGTTGATAATGAACAGAGCCCTGTTCTTATCTGCTTCCGGAATTCTCATGCCCAAATTTACGGAACTTATTCCATATACGGATACCTGTAGTCCGCGGCTGGTATCAGAGTCTCCTTGATCGTCCTGGGGCTCACCCATCTCAGGAGGTTCAGATGGCTCCCTGCCTTGTCGTTGGTGCCTGAAGCCCGTGCTCCGCCAAAAGGCTGCTGGCCGACCATGGCCCCCGTGGGCTTGTCGTTGATGTAATAATTCCCTGCCGAATACCTTAGTGCGCGGCACGCTCTCATCGTGGCATACTTGTCGTTGCTGAATATCGCGCCGGCTATTATCTCAGCGTCGGGCGACGAGCCTGCTTTGCGTATATATGCCATTATCTTGTCGAACGATGCCTCATCTATCACCTCGCAGGCCGCATCTATCTCAGCCTGGCAGGCATTCTTGCCCTGTCCGAGCATTGTTGAGGCATTGATAACAAACCTGTATTTTTTCGACAGGAGTTCCGCGGCCCTGATCATCACGGAGGCCCTCTCCATCCAGGCAAGGGTCATCCACTTCTTTTTCGCCTCCAGGGCGGCTTCAATGGCAAGCATGACCTCTTTTTCGGTGGCCATGTGATAAGTGGCAAGAATGTGACCATGATCCGTCGGCTTCACAACCTTGCCGGTTATTCCGGTCCGGATCTCCTTGCCGCCTATTATCAACGGGATCTCTGCCACACTGCTGCTCTGGAGCGACAGTTCTTCCTCAAGCAGTTTTCGCTCACTGCTCCCGGGCATATACGTGAGAACCGGTTCATTCTTCGGTTCACGGAAACTGTAAATGGCATTGTTCATGGCTGTTTGTTTTATCAGATAAACACTCAGGTTCCTGATAAGTTCGGAGTAACTTGAGTTCGGAGTGCCTAAAGTTCGGAGTGCCTAAAGTTATTCATTCAGTGCTCATGCCGCTGTAGATCTTCATTATCTCCTCCCGGTATTTCTCCGGCGCTTCCAGATGTCCCCACCCCGACTGCAACTGAAACAGTCCGTCAAAAAATGAATCGTGATATGAACGGATAAGATGGGGAATGCTTCTCTCACTGAGCATTCCGCTCAGCAGTTTTGCCTCAATCTCGTTGTTAAGAACCAGTATTTTAACAGCTTTGGTCATTGCGGGTCAGTTTAATTTTTATACAAATAGCATTTCAGGTCGTCATCAGCGCAGTTTTTTGCCGGCTTTTAACTGGTATACCGAAACGGCCTTTTCAGACGGGTTGCTTTCCGATTGTGCCGTAACGGTCACGGTTGCCTTACCCGAACCGTTTTTGTCTACAGATACATAAACAGGTATATCCTCTGTTTCGCCCGGGCGCAGTGATGCCAGTGCATTGAGCAGCCGGACAGACCATCCCCCGCCTGACACTTCAGCGGAAAGCCTGTAGATATCATGATCGCCGGGAGTTTCTTTATTCCCGTTCTTTTCTCCGGTGTTTGTTATTGAGAACCGGTGATATTCCGCACTCTCTTTCATCCTGCTGATAGCGGGCGGCTTAAGCTCCACACCCCTTTTCTGCGGACGCGATCCGTCGAGCGACCGAACTCCGAGTTTATAGACAAGTATGCCATCACCGTTTCTTTGCAGATCGATTATGTAAAAATGAAGGCGGTTATGTTCATCGGTCCATTCATAATGGCTGCCCGAATTAAGGCCGGCATGAAAGAGGGCATCGTTGAGCTGGCGGTAATCGGCTATGGTGCGCATGACCGGCGTGCCATCCGGCCTGATGTAATCAACCATATTGATATCCTCAGGGTGGGCATCGATCACCCAGTTGAAGCAATTAAATCCGTTCGGTCCTCCGTTGCGGCTCTCCTTGTCCTTGTTCTTTGCCAGCAGTACACCGTTGTCGGGACAGAAGGAGTCATAGCCGATCCTTTGCACCACTTCAAGGGAGTAGAAGTTGAAATTAGGGATGCCTGGCGAAAGGGGATTTTCTGCAGGATCGTCCGGAGGCGTTCTGTCATGTGGTTCAGTTCCGTCGAGCCTCACGATGATGCCCGCATACGAACCGGCAACCGGCTCCACGGCCCTGGCTGTAACGTATGCAACCACCGGACCTGTCAGTGCCAGCCCTTCGCGGCTGAGGGTCA
>JAHYJA010000124.1 GCA_019429325.1 Bacteroidales bacterium | reverse complement strand
ACTTGCAACATGGGGAGGTGTCAAACTGGATGAACTCCTTAGCATGAAGACTCCTGTTTTTACAATTGTCCTTTCCCTTCTCGGGGTATTTACGGCATTATACGTTTCCCTGAAGGACCTCATTAAATGACCGGCCATTTTGAAAACTACCCGCCACTATATAATTCTTCTGCTTCTGCTCGATTTCATTCTGATAACAGCAGGGTACCTTGTAATTGAAGCAGGGAATTTTGATCTCCTGCCCTTCGATGTTGTCGTCCTCACTTTTTTTTTCACACTGATCACTTTCACAGCCCTGCTGGTCTTTACCAGAGGGAGACTGAAACAGCCGGGCAGGCAGACATTTTATTCCATGACAGCAATCGGGATCAAGTTCCTTCTCGAAATGAGCCTTGCTCTTGGTTGGTTCTTTATTGGTAAAAAAACTTCCACGGCTTCAGTAGTTTTATTTTTTCTGCTATATTTAGCCTTCACAATATTTTTAATGACAGTTATACTAAATTCTCTGAAAAACAAATCTTTATAAAAGAAATACCGGCTTGAAAACTCATTATCTGACAGCTCTTTTATTCATTTTTCTGATTTCGGGAATTTATTCACCCTTAAAAGCCGATGAGGATAAACCCGGCGGGCACGAAGCAAAAGAGTTCAATGCAAGCGAATTTATCCTTGATCATATTGCCGATTCACACGAGTGGCATATTCTTACCACAAAAGAGGGTAAAAGTGTTGCCATTTACCTTCCGGTGATCCTCTACAGCAAAGAAAAGGGCCTTTCAGTCTTTTCATCAAAAAAACTGTCGCACGGACATGTTCACAATGGATACAGGCTCGAGGAAGAGGGCGACCTTAAAGGGAGGATAGTGAATGTTGACGAAACCGGCCGTGCAGATGAAGCTGGTTTCCCGCTCGATCTTTCTGTTACAAAGGCTGTGGCAGCCATGTTTTTTTCCGCCCTGATAGGCCTTTGGCTCTTCCTTTCATTATCGCGCTCATACAAAAAGACGGGTGTAAGCCATCCAAGGGGGATGCAGAGTTTTCTGGAACCCATAATACTGTTTGTCCGCGATGAGATTGCAATCCCTAATATCGGGCATCATAAGTATGAAAGATTCATGCCATACCTTCTGTCAGTCTTCTTCTTCATTCTTATCAATAACATTATGGGACTGATCCCCTTCCCTCCCCCCTTCGGGGCAAATGTCACGGGCAATATCGCCGTTACAATGACGCTGGCCCTTTTTACTTTTGTTATCATCCAGTTCAACGGGAACAGAACCTACTGGAGGCATATTTTTGCCACCCCGGGAGTCCCCCTCTGGTTGCTGCCCATAATGATTCCGGTCGAAATTATAGGTATAATTGCAAAGCCATTTGCCCTGATGGTCCGTCTCTTTGCCAACATAACGGCAGGCCATATCATTGTGCTGAGCCTCGTTGCACTTGTTTTTATTTTTAAATCAGTGGCGGTTTCGCCGGTATCTATCCTGTTTGTATTATTTATGAATAGCCTCGAATTACTTGTGGCATTTCTTCAGTCATATGTTTTCACGTTATTGTCAGCCTTGTTCATCAGCCTGGCAGTACAGGAGCATCATTAATTTTTTATGTTTAATTAAAACCAGATGTTATGACAGGTACTTTGGCAGCAATCGGAGCAGCTCTTGCAGTAATAGGCGCCGCTCTCGGTATCGGCAATATCGGGAAGGCAGCTATGGAAGCCATAGCCAGACAACCTGAGGCTGCAAACAAAATCCAGACAGCGATGATCATTTCATGCGCCCTTATCGAGGGTGTTGCTCTGTTCGGTGTTGTAGTCGCTCTTATTGCCAATTAAGAAATGAGATCCCGTGACGGTTGGTCCCGGGATCTTATTATGTTGAATTTTTAAACACAGAAATATGTTATTATCAAACAGCCTCATCACCCCGGAAGTGGGTACGGTTTTCTGGACAACCCTGATCTTTCTGATCTTTTTTCTTGTACTCAGAAAGTTTGGCTGGAAGCCCATACTTTCCATGATCAAACAACGGGAAGAGATGATAAAGGGGTCGCTCGAATCGGCTGAACAGGCACGAAAAGAGATGCTTAAGCTCCAGAGTGATAATGAAGCTATTATACGTAAAGCCAGGGACGAGAGAGAGGATATACTCAGGGAAGCCCGGGAAATAAGGGACAAACTTATTGCCGAAGCCAGGGGGAAAGCAAATGAGGAAGCTGAAAAACTGGTAGAGAAGGCAAAGACTTCTATCGGGAAGGAGAAGACCAAGGCACTCTCGGAAATACGTGAACATATAGCTAACCTCTCGGTTGAGATAGCATCAAGACTCCTCGGCGAGGAACTGAAACGAACCGGAGCACAGGAAAAACTGATAGACGATTATCTGGAAGAGGTTAAAATAACCGGGAACTAGGAAGAACAGTCATTCATGAACGAAAGTAAAATCTCCGTCAGATACTCAAAAGCTCTCTTTCAGTCGGCACTCGCAGGAGAAGTGGTCGACGAGGTAAGCAGGGATATGATCCTGATTTCGGATATCTGCACGACACCCGATTTTAAGGAAATGCTCGATAGCCCGGTCATCAGACCCTCAGTCAAGAGAAAGATCTTTCACGCTGTTTTCAGAGAGAGTGTCACGGATATTACCATGTCCCTTCTTGATCTTGTGGTGAAAAGTGGCAGGGAAAAATACCTGCCGGCAATCGCCAGGGTCTTCAGGAGCGAAACGATGCACCATAAAGGAATTACGGAATGCCTGCTTACCACAGCCGTGAAAATCGACGATAATGTTAAGAGGCAGGTATCGGAACTTATAAAGTCAGTTTTTAAAACAAAGGTTGAATTGAAGGAGAATATCGATGAAGAGATTATCGGTGGATTTATTCTGAGAGTGGATGATAACTATATCGATGCCAGCATCAGGAACAAGCTCAGGAAGATAAGGAACGAACTGACAGAAAACAAAGCAGTACAATAAGAAAACAGGAAACAAATTAATTTCAGAAGGAAAAAGAAATATGGCAAGCATTAAACCGGCAGAAGTCTCAAAGATCCTCAGACAACAGCTTGAGGGAATACAAACAGGAGCTGAACTGGAAGAAGTTGGCACGGTTCTACAGGTGGGAGACGGGATAGCAAGAATTTACGGATTATTAAACGCTCAGTCGAACGAGCTGATAGAGTTTGAGAACGGCATTGAAGCAATTGTCCTTAACCTTGAGGAGGATAACATCGGGGCAGTCTTGCTGGGGCCCTCGGAGGAGATTAACGAAGGAGATATTGTCAAGAGGACCGGCCGGATAGCTTCCATCGATGTCGGAGAGGGATTGCTTGGGCGGGTCATCACCCCCACGGGCCAGCCTCTCGACGGCAAGGGTCCGGTTGAGGGGGATCTTTATGAGATGCCTTTTGAAAGAAAAGCACCAGGTGTAATATTCCGCCAGCCGGTAAAACAACCCCTCCAGACAGGGATCAAGGCCATTGATGCAATGATACCTATCGGAAGAGGTCAGAGAGAGCTGATCATCGGCGACCGGCAGACAGGAAAGACAGCTATCGCTATCGACACCATCATCAATCAGAGGAGCAACTATGAGAAGGGAGAGCCGGTCTACTGCATCTACGTGGGCGTAGGACAGAAAGGATCGACAGTCGCCAATATCGCAAAGATCCTGGAGGAACATGGTGCACTCGACTATACAGTTATCGTTCTGGCAACAGCTTCCGACCCCGCCGCCTCCCAGTTCTATGCACCCTTCGCTGGTGCAGCCATCGGGGAATTCTTCCGCGACACCGGCCGCGATGCACTCATAATTTACGACGACCTTTCAAAACAGGCAGTCTCGTACAGGGAGGTCTCCCTCCTGCTCCGCCGGCCACCGGGACGCGAAGCATACCCTGGCGATGTCTTTTACCTGCACTCGCGACTGCTTGAGAGAGCTGCCAAGATCATAGAATCAGATGAGGTTGCCAGACATATGAACGACCTTCCCGACTCAATAAGGCATATGGTAAAGGGTGGCGGATCACTAACAGCCTTGCCAATCATTGAGACACAGGCCGGTGACGTCGCGGCTTACATCCCGACCAACGTAATCTCAATTACCGACGGACAGATATTCCTCGAAGCCAGCCTCTTTAATGCAGGCGTCAGACCGGCTATCAATGTGGGTATATCTGTATCAAGGGTCGGGGGGAACGCCCAGATAAAAGCCATGAAACGAATTGCCGGAACACTTAAGGTTGATCAGGCACAATACCGCGAGCTCGAAGCATTCTCTAAATTCGGCTCCGACCTCGATGCGTCTACCCTGGCAATACTCGATAAAGGTGCCAAAAACGTTGAGATCCTTAAACAGGGGCAATACGCACCTGTCCCGGTCGAGAAACAGATCGCCATCATATATTGCGGAACTGCAGGTTTGCTTAAGCATGTTCCGGTAAATAAAGTAAGGGAATTTGAAAAGGAATTTATTGAATATCTGGAGCTCCGTCATCAGGATGTCCTGGATACTCTCCGGGAAGGTACACTGAATGATAAGGTACTGGAGGTTCTTGAAAAGGCAGCTGCAGAATTATCTTCCAGGTACATGCAATAAATAATTGAAGCTCAAAAGAATAAAGTAGTCTTTTAATGCCAAACCTGAAAGCAATAAGAATCAGAATTGCTTCTGTCAAATCTACAAGGCAGATAACATCCGCCATGAAAATGGTGGCGGCTGCCAAGTTGAGGAAAGCCCAGGATAAGATACTGCGCTTAAGACCCTATGCAAACAAGATGCATGAGATCCTTACTACTATTATCAGAAGCTATGAAGGTTCGGAAGTAAAGAGTGTTTACAGCAGAGATTCGGAGCCGGAAAAAGTGCTGGTCGTTGTCATTACCTCCAACAGGGGACTGTGCGGTGCATTTAATTCAAACATCGTAAGAGAGGCCAGAAGAGTGGCAGTTGAGGATTATCATAACCAGAACAATAACGGCAACCTTTCCTATCTGGCCATCGGTAAAAAGGGATATGACAGCCTCAGAAAATATAAATTGAATATAATTGATGAACAGAATAACCTCCTTAATGAGCTGACTTTTGATAATGTATACGTTGTGGCTGAAAAGGTCATAAACAGTTTCCTTTCAGGAGAGTTTGACAGGGTCATCCTGATCTATAACCAGTTCAGGAACGCTGCCTTTCAAAACCTGATCAATGAGGAATTCCTTCCGTTCAGGACACCCCCGGTTGAAAACCGGGAAGACCTGCCGGCTGACTATATTTATGAACCGGACCGGGAGGAGAATATTCAGGAACTGATCCCGAAATATCTCAGGATCCATTTCTACAAGGCGATCCTTAATTCGTATGTTGCAGAAAACGGCGCCAGGATGACAGCCATGCATAAGGCGACCGACAACGCGACCACGATGATTCGCGAACTGACGCTTCAGTACAACAAAGCCAGACAGGCCAGTATTACAGGACAGATCCTCGAGGTTGTAAGTGGTGCGGAAGCCCTGAAGGGCTGACAGTCGATGCCGCGGCGATCAATGAAGTGGCCGCATGATCAGTGTTCGGAGGCTACAGGGGCGGGTTGGTGAAAAATATCCCAGATAGCTTCGGTGATATTGATTATATGATCGCCCATCTTCTCACACTCACAGTAAATATCGTTGTAGAAAATACCTGACAGGTAAGAATATTTCTTCTTCTCAATGTTCTTGAGGTGATTCCTCTTCAGTTCATCGCGAAGGATATTGATCCTGCTTTCCGCCTTCTGTGCCCTTTCGAGCGTCACCTCCCTGTATTCCTTCTCAATATTGATATGCATTATCTCAAGAGCCTCTTCAACCAGCACAAACATCTTATTGATGCTTTCCCTCTGTTCCTGGTTGAAAGTGGTTTTTGATTCGCCCTTTTTACTGATGGTTTTCATGACATTGAAACAGCAGTCGGCAATGCTCTCAAGCTCATCGATGATCCTGAACATCGATCTTATCTGTCTGGAACTCACAGTGGTAATATCATGGTTGCCGAGGATCTTTGTCAGATAGGTCGCAATCTCGACCTCAATATTATCGCTGATCTTTTCATATTTGACTATCTTCTCCTCAAGCTTCTCAAAATCCTTCCGGTTGGTGGTGTAAAATCTTTTAATCACAAAACCGAACATTTTATTGATACGCTGTGCATAAAGATTAATCTCATTTTTAGCCTGAAGGATTGACAATTCGGATGTTGTGAGCAGGCCAAAACTGATATACTTGAGCCTGAACGACTCATCCTCGTCTTCTTTGAGCGGGACCATCCAGACAACAATCCTTTCGATTATTCTGGCCAGTCCGATGAGCAGCAGGGCATTTAATATGTTAAAAGAGGAGTGAAAGATGGACAGGGCAACAGGAATGCTCCCCTTGTCGGAAAGTGGCGAATCGAGCCCCGACGACACCATGATGCCATCGACCCCCCTGAGGAAAAGAGGCATTATTGACACTATCCACATAACCCCGATTATATTGAAGATAAAATGCGCCCTGGCCGCTCTTTTTGATGAAACGTTGCCGACAATGGCAGCTACATTGGCCGTAATGGTGGTACCTATATTCTCTCCGAGAACCATCGCCGCGGCAGCTTCGAAAGGAATCCATCCGTTATTGCACATTACAAGGGTAAGCGCCATGGTGGCGGATGATGACTGGATAATTATTGTCAGAAGGGAGCCTATAACTATGAAGAGGATTAAGGAGAGAAATCCCAGATTTGTGTAATTCTGAAGGAAGGAAAGTATTTCGGGATTCGACCTGATGTCAGGCACGTTTACCTTCAGGAACTCAAGCCCGAGGAAGATAAAGGCAAAGCCGATAATAAACTCACCCCAGTATTTGGCTTTCATGTTCTTAAAGAAGAGAAGGGGAAACCCGATACCGATAAGGGGAAGGGAAAGAACGCTGATTTTCATGTTGAACCCCAGAATGGAGATCATCCAGGCAGTGACAGTGGTCCCTATATTGGCCCCCATAATGACACCGATCGATTCTATCAGCGACAGAAGCCCTGCATTGACAAAACTGACGATCATAACTGTAGTGGCTGACGAGGACTGAATAACCGCCGTAATCAGAAAGCCTGTAAGAACTCCTTTTACACGGTTGGAAGTCATGGAAGCCAGTATCTGCCTCAGTTTGTTGCCGGCCGATTTCTGTAGGGCCTCACTCATGACTTTCATCCCGAAGAGGAATAACCCCAGGGATCCGATCAGGGAAAGAAAATCAATCAGCGTGTACTGCATGTTTCGAAGGTATTAGATCACAAATAAAAACATTTTAGAAAAAGTTGTGAAAGAAATGCATAACATTTTTGTAACATCTTATCATCAATAATATAATGCGAATAGCTAAATTTGAAAAGAATTCAGAATCAAATCATGTACACAAGAGAGCAACTGACTGACCTTGTCAACAGGGCAGTGTCCAGCCTCTCCTTTCCCGAAGAGGCTGTAAAGTTATTTGAACCAGTGATATATGTCCTTGGGGCAGGCGGCAAAAGATTACGCCCGGTAATTGCCCTGATGGCATGCAACCTCTTTTCCGACCGGATTGATGATGCAGTGAAACCCGTTGCCGGGCTGGAGATCTTCCATAATTTTACGCTTGTCCACGACGATATTATGGATCAGGCTAATGTAAGAAGAAATTCCCCTACCGTACATAAGAAATGGAGCCCTAACCAGGCGATCCTTTCCGGAGATGTTATGGCATTCATGGCAAATGAATGTCTCCTGGAAGCTCCTGCTCCAATCGCTGCAGATGTTTTCAGGACCTTTAACAAAGCTGCGGTCGAGGTTTGCATCGGACAGCAGCTGGATATGGATTTTGAAAGATCGCTGGTCATCTCAGGTGAGGATTATCTCAGGATGATAGAACTTAAAACAGCCGTTCTGCTGGGCGCCTCCTGCAGGATAGGGGCTATACTTGGAGGTGCGGATAAGAAGAATGCGGATCTTCTCTATGAATTTGGCAGGAATCTCGGTATTGCATTTCAGATACAGGATGACCTGCTCGATTTATATGGCGACGAAAAGTTGTTTGGCAAAGCCCACGGGGGTGATATTGTTTCCAACAAAAAAACATTTCTCTATGTCAAAGCCCTCGAACTGGCTTCAGGGACACAGAGCAGAAGGCTCCAGGAACTCTTCTCCGGAGTGGAGAGTGACCCGGCCGGCAAGGTAAAAGCTGTAAAAGAGCTGTTTGACCAGATGGGAATCAGGCAACTGACTTTGGAAGCAGCTAACCATTATATCAGTTCATCATTCAGCTTCCTCGACAGGGTCGGGGTAAGGAAGGATCGCATGGAAGAACTTATCCGGTTCGCAGAATCGCTTATCGGAAGGGAGCACTGATCTGCGGTCAGGAGCCTGTTCCTCCTGTCATCCAAAAATGTCATTATTCGATCAAAAATCTGATCAGCCGGGGTATCGGTTGCAATTTTTATTAAATTTGTAACTTCTTAAATAAATAACAGCGATTTATGCCGAACAATACAGGAAGAATAAGCCAGATCATAGGACCGGTGGTTGATGTCACATTTGACGCAAAGGGTGCCGGGATGCCGGATATATATGATGCACTTGAGATAACCAGGGATGATGGCTGCACGCTTGTGGTGGAGTGCCAGCAGCATATAGGGGAGAGTACCGTAAGGACCATTGCAATGGATTCAACAGACGGCCTGCGCAGGGGAATGGAGGTTGTTGCCACGGGTTTGCCCATTACAATGCCTATTGGAGAGCAGATAAAAGGGAGGCTGATGAATGTCACAGGCGAGGCAATTGACGGCATAGGACCCCTTGACAAGAAAGGGGGCTACCCAATTCACAGGAAGCCTCCGATTTATGAAGATCTCTCCACCGAAAAGGAGGTCCTCTATACCGGTATCAAGGTGATTGACCTGATTGAACCATATTCGAAGGGAGGAAAAATAGGATTGTTCGGAGGTGCCGGCGTGGGGAAAACGGTGGTTATCCTTGAGCTTATCAACAATATTGCAAAAGCCTATTCAGGCCTCTCAGTTTTTGCAGGAGTGGGTGAACGCACCAGGGAAGGCAACGACCTCCTACGGGAGATGCTGGAGGCGGGTGTCATCACCTATGGCAAGGAATTCCTTGAAGACATGGAGGAGGGGGGATGGGACCTGAAAAAGGTTGATATGGAGGTACTTAAGGAATCCAAGCTGGCCCTCGTTTTTGGTCAGATGAACGAACCCCCCGGAGCAAGGGCAAGAGTTGCCCTGTCGGGTCTCTCCGTCGCAGAACATTTCAGGGATGGTGACGGCAAAAGCGGAGGAAGGGATATTCTTTTCTTCATGGATAACGTGTTCCGTTTTACACAGGCAGGCTCGGAAGTATCAGCCCTTCTTGGCAGAATGCCTTCGGCCGTCGGATACCAGCCGACACTGGCGACGGAAATGGGTATCATGCAGGAGCGGATCACCTCAACCCGCCACGGATCAATCACATCAGTACAGGCAGTATACGTGCCTGCCGACGACCTCACTGACCCGGCTCCGGCAACCACCTTCGCACACCTCGACGCAACAACGGTCCTTAGCCGCAAAATATCAGAACTGGGTATCTACCCGGCAG